>ONOD01000046.1 GCA_900319325.1 uncultured Elusimicrobium sp.
CATGTAGGCATCTTGCAAGATGCCCCGGCCCAACATGTGGCCGATTATGGCTTGGAGTGGACAGGAAAACAAGTGCCCGCCTGCCGGGTAGATGTGGATGTAAATGCCGAGTTGCTGGGGCCGCTTTGTATCATGAAGGCGGAAGGGGAGAAAAACCTTTCCTTTGTGGCGCTGGCACAGGTGAACGCCGCGTTGGGGGCATTGGCGCGCGGAGATAACTCCTATTTATTATTCTACAAAACGGAAGGGGCCTTTCCGGAAGTACTCGGGCAAATGCCCGTTAAATATTACAAAGCGCTTTTTGAAAGCCGTGCAACGGTGAAAGTGGGCGCGTGCCCGGATGAGGAGGAAGATTTCGCCAAACTGGGATTTGCAGTAAAATAAAAAATCTCATAAAAAAGGCCCTGCTTTAGGCAGGGCCTTTTTATTTGGGAAATTTAGTCTTGCGCTAAACACGGGATAATCTGTGCAATGTCTTGTGCCAAAGGAGTCATTTTCGGATTATAGGGGATTTGCCCTTGAGCTGCTTGTAAAAGCGTAAACCCATTGGCGGAAGCTAGTTGGCGGATTTCTTGGCAATAAATTATTTTATTACGTTCCATAATCGTTGGGTCACTTCCTTGCAAACGTGCCAAATGATTCTTGGCGGCATCGTTTTTTTGTTTCAAAGCAGAAGGAGTGTACAAAAGGCGGAACGTGTCGCTATGTCCTGCGTTGATCTGGGCGAATAACGGCGTTTCATCAAGGACATTGCGCTGGTTGACCATTGTTTCAATTTGTTGGATAGCATTGGCCCCATGATAGGTACGGATTAAAGACGCAATAGCTTGAACGGTAGGAGCGTTTTTTGCTACGTGAAACAAGTTGTTGTTGTATTTGTCACGAGCATTCAAGAAATCTCCGTTGTGGGCTTGCTGCGCCAACTGTTGTAATTGTTGGATGTTACCCTGTCGGGCTAATTTAATCACAAGCGGAGTGCCGAAGTTGTCCACCGCGGTCAGTTGATTGTTAACAAGGGCTGTCTGTACGTGTTTGTCTACTTGCAAAGAAAAAACATTCTCCGCCTGTACTTGTTGAGTAAAGCATATCATTCCGGTGAGTACCACAAAGACAAATAATAAATTTCTCATAAATTCTCCTTTCTTTAGTATGTGTTTTTGAACGCAATAAAACGAGGGCCTAAGGACCTATATTTAATGAAAAAAGGTCCTAGTTTTTTCTAGGACCTTTTTGAGATGGTTGACGTAAATATTAAACAAAACGAACGGTGCTGGGCAATAAAACTTCTTGCATGATATCTAACGCGAAGGAGTCGGTCATGCCGGAAATATAATCTGCGATAATGGTATCAATTTTGGCCGGGTCCTCCGTGTAGAAATTGCGCATAGACTTCATGTAATTGCCAAAGCCGCGGGCCGCATGGGTTAGTTCCTGCTGATAGGCGGCATAGTCAAAGGCGTGCTGGGCAAATAATGTGCGGAAATAGTCAAACACATCGCGTACGCATTTGGAAATCATTTCCTTGCGTTTTAACATTACGGGGCTGCAATAAATACGTGAATAGTTAAAATCGCGTAATTGCGAAATAAGCTGAAATTTTTCCGCGGAAAAACCAATGCAGTCTTTGTCTTTGGAGTTGCCAATTAGATCCAATGTGAGTGTGTTGATAATTTCCCCGTTGGAAGTACCTACTTCTTTGCGGATTTCTTGTGGGATATCTTCCTGGGTAATTAAATCGGCTTTTATGGCATCTTCAATATCGCGCCCGAAGTAAGCGATTTTATCGGCTAGGCGCACAATGCACCCTTCGTAAGTAGAGGGCATTTGCGTGCGGCCGGTAATCAATTCCAAATCATTGGGTTTGGCGGCCGGACGTAAGGCATTGTTGGCAAAGTCTTCCCCGCAGTGGCAAATGATTCCATCTTTTACGGCGAATGTTAAATTGAGCCCTTCGCCATAGTTGGCCAAATGTTCTACCACGCGGTAGCTGTTGAGTTCATGTAAAAACCGCTTGCCGCTGGGTTTTAAGCAAGCATCAATCGCGCGTTCGCCTTCGTGTCCAAAGGGGGCGTGCCCAATGTCGTGCCCCAGGCCGATGGCATAGGCCATATCTTCGCTTAGTTCCCAATTTCCGCTTTTATTAAGGCCCCGGCAGATGGTAGCGGCGATTGTGGCCACGTGCAATACGTGTTCAATGCGCGTGCAGATATGATCGTTTTTGGGTGCGAAAAATACTTGTGCTTTGTGTTTTAATCGGCGAAAAGGAAGCGAATGGATAATTTTCGTTTGATCGCGAAAATATTCATCCCGCAAATCCGGGGTATGCGTATGGGTACGTTTTAAATAAATTTCATCGGAAAATGGGTTTTTTATCATAAAATTATGATACCATAATAGAAATACGAAGTATAGGGGATACGCTATGAAACCAGTTGTTTTTTCCGGCAGTTTTGATCCTGTAACTAACGGGCATATTGATTTAATTAAACGGGCCCGGGCTATTTTTGGTGCGGTGGTTGTGGTTGTGTTTCGTAATGCGGAGAAGCAGGGCCGTTTTACGGTACAAGAACGTATCAACTTATTGAAACAATCCCTATCCGGCGAAGCAAATATTACGGTGGAGTGCGCCGAGGGCTTACTGGCAGATTATATGCGCCAGCATGGCTATACCACGGTAGTGCGCGGGTTGCGCAGCGCACATGATTGGAATTATGAACGCACCAATGCCTATTTTAACAAAGCGTTGTATCCGGATTTGGAAACCATCTTTTTGCCGGCGGACGAAAAATATCAATTCATTAGTTCCAGCGCTATCAAAGAGGCCGCTTTGCAGGGGGCGGATGTGTCTGCTTGGGTGCCCGCTTGTGTGGTCCAAGCGCTCAAAAAATAAAAAGCCCTTGTTTAGTACATAGAAATTTAGGCGGTGCCAAAAGTCCTATTCTTAAAGATAGGACTTTTTTCTTTTGCGTAGACAGCTTAAATTTCATACCATAATGTACGGAGAAGGTTAAATTGTTATGTTTCGGTACGACACCAACCAAGCTGCGTGTTTGTGTTACCCCCGGCAAGATTTTCTACTATTGCCATGGGGTGGCCTTCTTGTTTTGGGGTTTTCTTCATCATTTTTCAGGGTTTTTAGAAGTAGATTACGTTTTATACAATTTGATTCATATGGGTCCAAAAGTACCTTTCATTTAGGTCTTTTGGCCCTTTTCTTGTACGGCAAAAAGTTTAATAATCTAAGAAAGGAGCCTTTATGAATAAATTGCTTTCTATAGTACTTAGTGTAAGTATTCTTTTTAGCAGCGTTGCGCCCTCTTTTGGCGGAGTAAGATTTGGTCGGAAACACAAAGGAGTGAATGCAAATACAGTAACTAGAGAAGTAATCAAAAAGAGCTCTCATCCCAGAAGCATTATACGGCAACGAATTTTAACCGGGAAAACCAACGGCCTAGCCAAGCAAATTCTATCCACAAGCCCTTCTGCTGAACGTGCCGTATTAATGCGTAACGAATTTTTGGCTTTATCTTTTATACCGGATGCCGTCAACCCGGCCCAACGTTCCACAGCTGCTTCAGTGTTTGTGGACCAATTAAAAGGAGCGGGTTTTTCCGTTAAAATTCCCCAAATTCAACTTGAACGTTCTCTGTTGGCTCCTACTCAAGCTATACAGCAAGCTCGGTATGCGTTATCGGATGCTTCCGCCTTGGGGTTGCTAGGGACACGAGAACAAGCCCCTGCCTTATTGAATTTCTATAAACAATCGCAAGGGACCGTATTTGCGGATACAGCCACATTAATTACGGCACGTGGCCTTTTACGGATGCAGGCGTATGAAGAGCTGGGGGCCTTGTTGGCCGAAAATGCCGAAAATCCCGTTTTGTCCGGAATGGCGGAATATATCAAAGTGCACGAACTTCCCGTAGAAGTTCCGGCGGCTTTGCAAAGGCTTACTGCACGCCCGGTTGGCCCGGCTTGGATTTCCTTTTTAGAGGCTGATTTTCCGTTGAATCGTTTGCATGCAGATGCTTCTTTGCAAGCCACAGAACGGTGGATGGCCCTTAATTCGGAAGAAATAGTGGCTTCTTGGCCAGAGCGTATAGCTTTAGTATCCGAGGAAGAGCGCCTCCCCGCAGCCGTGCAGGCCACTACCGGTACGACTATCGCTACAGGGGCCGGCGCACAGGCGGAACATGCAATTTCAGCGGCACAAACTTCTGCGGAAGGGTCGCTGTATGCAACGGAACATTCTTCCCCTGCTTCAGGGAAAGCACCGCTGGCGGATGCTTCAAACACAGACAAACCTTTTCTCCAAGCGAGTCCTTCTCCCCGCAGTGGCATTCTGTATGGAGGAGTTCCGTTCTTTGCCATTACGGATGGAATGAGTAACTTGTTTAAAAGGATACGAAATCGTTTTGGTAAAAAATCCGGTGAAAAGGTCCCGTATGAAGAACCCGGCTTGCACGATAATACCTCACAGCCTATCTATGAAGAAGGGAACGTTCCCGAAATCATGCGGGATGGGGAAGATGTATCGGTTATAGATAATCAAATAGAAGTCATGGTAGGGGTGGAAGGATTTAAGTTAAGCATTACCAAAGAAGACGGTGCAGAGCATGTTTTAAGGAATGTCAATTTAACGGTTGACGGTGCACTTAAGAATTTTGACCCGACGTATAACCGCTTAGTATTGGATGCCAATCATGTTTTTGAATTACGCAATACAACCCTTGGAGCCAAACGGCCCGACCACTTTTACTTTGTCCTTCAATTGGGGAACGGGGAACTCCCTTTACTACTAGAAGGTGCCGATAAATTAGGTTTATCCCGCCCGTTGACCATTAAAATTCAGCGAACAACCAGCCCGATGAGAACAGTTACATTGCCTATTTATAAATGGGTAGAAAACGGAGAGAAAGCAGTAGAAACTAAGGTTGTCGCTCAAGTAGATTTAAAACTTTTACCTGTCAAAAAAGCCGAGGCTGAAGCGGGTGCACTGGTGGTGGATGGAGATGCTATCTATTTCCGCAAGCAATCGGGAGAGATGACCCTTCTGGAAGATGCGTTTGTCCGTTTGCCTAAAAAGGAGAGCGAGTATTGGACCAAAATTTTAGCCATGTATGATCAGACCGAGTTTTCAATAGGAGTGTTTTCTACCAGGGATAAAATGCCACCGCTTATCTATATGGTGCCTTCGTTGCAAATTGGCTTGGGAAAAACGATATCCCCCATCTTAAAAGAATATACCAACCTCAGTGAAACGGCGGCCAGTTATGTGATGATGGGTATTAACAATGGCCTCCCGGCGCTTATGGCGTTTGTTAACCCGTTCTTAGATCGCTTTGGCGAAGCTACAGTATACCGGCTGGGGGTCATATCCATGCACCTGGCTGGAGTGGTAGCGTTACTTAGTGGATTAAGTGGGCACCTGGGGCCCGTCATGTCCATTCCGCAATTTGGAGGATTCATAACCTCTAGCGTGTTGATGGCATTTGGGGTAAGTGTTTCCCGGTATATACAAGGGCTTTTAATCCTTGCCAACCGTGGTATTGTAAGGGAAGGAAGTTCTTTCAAAAATTTCAAAACAGGCGAGGAGGTTCAGGTAACCTATAACGCTAAACACTTGGTAAAACGTGCCAAAGAGATCATTACTAAAAAAGGCGCAGGAAAGTTATTGCGCGACTTAATGAATCTTCAATGGGCGACTATATTTAAAAACGTAGGGACGGCGACCTTTCTGGTATATCCAGCGCTGGCCAACTGGATTGGTAAAGCATTCTTTGGCGTAGAGTTGGGATTAGATTTTTCAGCCAGCTACGTCCCGTATACGCTATTTAGTTTGTACACGTTACGCAAAGTGTACAAAACGCGATTTAAAGATTCCTTTCCACTAGATATTACGAGTCTGCGTAACAACTTGAAAGATATGCAGAGCAAAGCGCTCCGCAAGGTGGGGGAGATAGATTTGAAAGATCCTTCGAAGATACAGATAAGAGAAGAGGCAAGCAACGCCGGGCAACCTCATTTTGTAGCTCCAATGCCGGGTGGTTTTACGCAAGCTCCCATTATCAAATCTACAGGGGTTAAGAAGAACGCTCCGTCTTTACATACGGACGTGTTAAAGATTGCCGAGCCAATTAATGGGGCTATTAGCCGTTTGGTTCCTGTAGAGGCGCGCAAAACTAAAGAAGCGCCTAGAAGCTTGACCCGCAAATATGAAGTTGAATTTGGAGATGCTATAGAGGAATATTTGATCAAAGAGGGACGAACACCGGAAGAAGCAAAAGAAATCCGGCAAGCGTTCCGGGCTGCATTTGATGCGTTAAATCAGCGGGATGTGAATGTACTGTCTATCGCGCTTTTGCCCGGTTTACCAGCTTCGTTGACGGCCATGGCGTTGGCTACGATGGGTGAGTTGGCCTTCTCTAACAACTTTGCCTTTATTATGCGCGAATTAGTGGGGAATGTTACGTCAGCTTCCGCTGTTGTGGGAGGGTTGCTCTATGGTTCTATGATTGTGTGGCGTGTGCTTGGAAATTTCTTGCTCAAACGGGGTTTAAGCGGGGGGAGTATGTACGCCCTTTCTTCTACTGCCGCAGTGCTGGGGGCGGCCATGATGGCGATGTTCCCCAGTAGCATTCCTTTAGTTATGACGGGCGCTAGTATTAGCTGCTTTGGTATCAGTAACTTCTTTGGTCAAATGTATAACTATATTATCAAATTACACCCCGAGTATAAGAGGCAAGTGGCCCTATTAATTAACTTAACTATGCCTTTGGCCGCGTTGGGGGCACCGTTGTTCCGCTTAGCAGGTCACATCCCCGGGTTGGATATGGCCCTTGTCAGTGCGGTTATGGCGGGTAGTGTAATTCTTACCCCCAAAATGTTGGCCGATTCAAGTTTGGTTCGGGTCTTGGAAAATTATTGGCGAAATACCAAGCACCGTATAAAGAATTTTACTCAACGCCGTAATGATGGAGGCGATGAACCGCCGCTTATAGAAAATCCGGCGCAATAGTAGAATAGTTTGTAAATAAAATCCCCGAGTTTAGCTCGGGGATTTTCTATGTATTAGGAGTGTCTTCTTGGAGGGGACTTTGCGGTTTTGGGTCTTCCTGCGGGGGGTGGTAGGTTAGCTCCACATCCGCAAAGATGGCATCTTTGTTTTCATTGAGCCAA
The DNA here is from genome assembly GCA_900319325.1 of uncultured Elusimicrobium sp. GTDB lineage: Bacteria > Elusimicrobiota > Elusimicrobia > Elusimicrobiales > Elusimicrobiaceae > Avelusimicrobium. The sequence goes on from ONOD01000046.1 coordinate 7,180, forward strand.
CGGCGGTGAAGTTTATAATCCGGGCAATATTGCGCTACCAGTGCCCAGTATTCGGCTCCGTGATTCATGTAGGTTAAGTGTGAAAGCTCGTGGATGACCAAATAATCCTGCACGGCTTGCGGCATTTTGACAATGCGGTACGAAAAATTCAAATTTTTCTTGCCCGAGCAACTTGCCCACAGTGTGCGTTGATCCTTAATAAAAATCTGGTTGTATTCTACGCCCATCTTTTGCGCCCAATCAGCGGTTTTGGCAGTCAAAGTGTCTTTGGCGTTATTTCTGAGCCAATCGGTTACCAACGCGGCGGGGTCGTCTTGCGTAGTTTGCAAATACACATGGAAAATTTTTCCGTCAAACGCTACGCCCGGTTCCTGGTCCGGCGTTACATACATCTGTGCAGGGAATAAATCCCCGTTGAAAAGCACTTTATTATCGTGCGGAATTTCGGCTTTAGGCTCGCCTTCTTTTGCTTCCTTGGTGGCGTTTGTGCCGAACACTTCCGGGAGATCCTTTTTAAGGCGTTCTAAAAATAATTTTACATCGCTAATAACGGTTTGTGTATCTGCCATAAGTATATTGTATAAAAAAAGGCGTAAATTTTATACAATACCAGTATGACACACGAACTTAAAAAAACCGCCCTGTGCGCCGCGTGCGAACAAGCCGGCGGAAAGATGGTAGACTTTCACGGGTGGTTGTTACCTGTCCAATTTGATAGCATTATTGCCGAACATAAAGCCGTGCGCGAAGCCGCCG
>ONOD01000051.1 GCA_900319325.1 uncultured Elusimicrobium sp.
ATGTTTTTGATATTGCTAAAAAGTTAGGAGCTGCCAAATTAGGGATTGGCGTACTGTCTAAGAACTAATGAACTGGTATTTAGTATATTCAAGTGGGCTGCATGCACTGGCCGCTTTAATCGTAATTTTGTTGTTGGCACCGGGTGCCTCAAAACCCAGTGCCACCTATACGATTGACTTTATCGGTTCCGGTAAAGTACAAGCGGTTACTGCCCCAAACACGGCCCCCAAAACGGCCGTTAAAGCCCCGGAACCCGCTCAAGAAGCAGTTGCGCAAACTCCTGCAAAAAAAGCGTACGTATCTAAAACTGAAATTTCCACTACCCCGTCCCCTAAAAAACAGGCTGCGCAAGCGGCTCCTGCACAAACTGCGCAACCTCTAGCCGGCCCCAGTGTATTAGATGAGGAGGGAGATGAGTCCTCCACTGAAGAATTTGAAGGGGGAAATATTACTACTGATTTCGCAAATTTTCCCTATCCCTGGTATATTACACAAGTGCGCAATTCTTTATGGGTAGAATGGGAAAAGCGTCGTCCCGCCGGGAACGTGCTTTCGGCCATGGTATCCTTTGCCATTGCGCGTGACGGTAAGATTAAAAACTTAAAGACGGAGCGTTCCTCCGGAGATGATACATTCGATTTTGCTGCTACTTCAGCAGTAATTAATGCTGGGCCTTTTGCACCTTTGCCCATGTATTACGAAAAAGACGAACTAACTATTACGGTAGAATTTAAACAGGAGAAATAAATATGATTGGACTTCAACGTTTTTGTTTGCTCATTTTATGTTTGGGATTGATTATGATTTGCTATCCGGACTATGGGGTTTCAGGATGGACTTTTGCCGGCACTATGATTTTAGTTTGGTCGGGGATTATCCTCATAATGTCCGTAATCGGTAGTTTGTTTGGACTGTATCGTTTTGACGGGATCAACCGCTTTTTAACATGGATTTTTGTACTTTGTGTGTTGGCTTCTATTCTGATGTTTTTCCCGTTGGAAGACAATACAACGCCTCTTCAGCAAATCCAACAAGGTAAAATCCCTACAGGGGCGGACATCCAAAAAGGATTAAATAAATTTACGTTTAATTTTGCGTTTGACCGACGCAATGCCCGCAGTGATAAAAACTTTGTCAATCAAAAAGATGCCAAACAAGCCGCTGAAGAAGCTAGCAAAAAAGAAGCCGAAGCGGCTGCAAAAAGAGCTGCCAAAAAAGCCCTTCAAAAATTAGAAATTATTGTGGATGATGAACAATGACAAAACCGATTGTACTCATTACCGGTGGAAATGGTTTTATTGGACGCGCATTGACGGATAAATTGCTACGGGAAGGGTACGCTGTGCGTGTGCTCACCCGCCAAAACCCAGCCCAGACCCACCCGGCAAATCCTGCCGTCACTTTAGTTCAAGGGGATTACAGCCAAGTAGATTCTTTACAAAAGGCCATGCAAGGTTGTGAGGGGGTTTTTAACTTAGCCGGCACTATCTTTGGATTTAATTATAAAGACTTTGAAAAAGGAAATGTAACCGCCGTTCAGAATGTTGTATCTGCGGCCAATCAAACTTCTACAATTCGTACGTTTGTACATGTTTCCAGTTTGGCGGCCAGCGGTTACGCAAAAAGGATCCGGCGTCCTCGTATTGAAAAGGATGCGGCTTCGCCAGTTTCAGACTATGGCCGTACCAAACTATTGGGGGAAAAAGCAGTAAGGCAGTTAAACCCCCGCATTAAGCTGACAATCATTCGCCCACCTATCGTGTATGGAAAAAATGATTCGGGCGTTTCTAAAATTGCCTCGTGGGTGCGGCGCGGATTAATGGTAAACACGTCGGGAAACGGCTACTTCAGCTTTGTGTACGTGGAAGATTTAGTAGATGCCTTATATCAAGCCTATCAACGAGAAGATACTAACCGGGAAACGTATTTTATTGCGGAACCCACTCTCTATACGTGGGATTATTTTATTACCGAAATGGCCAACGCTATGCAAGTGCGCAAACCGTTTATGCCCAAGGCTCCTGTTTGGTTGATGCACGTAGCGGCATGGGTTTATGAAGCCTGTGCCAAAATCACCGGAAATCAACCCGCCTTAAATTATGATAAAGTGGCCGAAGCTGTAATCCCCGGGCACTGGATTTGCAGTAGTGAAAAGTGGCAACAATTGACGAACCAAAAATTCACTCCCTTGAAAAAAGGGCTTGAGCAGAGTTTCTAGAATTTGTTATAATTGTGATGTTGGAGAGGTGGCTGAGAGGCCGAAAGCGGCGGTTTGCTAAACCGTTATACGGGTTAATTCCCGTATCGAGGGTTCGAATCCCTCCCTCTCCGAAGTTTACAAATATTTGTAGTTTAGCTAATCAGCAACTAGATAAGGAGTCGTTTGATGAAAAAAATAATCGTAGTATTGTTTGCTATGTCCTTATTAGGTGTTTCCCACTCCTGGGCTGCATCTAATGATGCCAATCCGAAAGTCTCTAACACCAGCATTATAAGAACCGACAAAGATACAACTTTCACCTACGGTAAAGTTAAATTCTTTGTACCTAATGGTCAAGCCATGATTTTGGGACAAACTGAAAATGGTTCCGTACTCGTTCGCGCTGCGAAATTGGAAGGGGTTAAAATGGGAAAAGCCACGGTCAATTCTAAAAAACCAGTATCCCTTTATGTAGATCCTGCCACTAACGCGATTATTGTGGATCAGGGGAATGATGTGCAAGTAGCAGACAAGGATGGACGTGTGGCCAATTTATCTCAAGGGGCGGCTGTGTCCGGGGAAGATATTCGTCTCTCTGTTCCGCGCTCTTTCTTAGTAACCTTGCCGCTTTCTTGGCAAACTAAGAGCCAATTTGTAAATACTAATAAAAACCGCACCAACTTCAATGATCAAACTGTTGTTGCTCAAGAAGAAGGACCCTATCCGAGTTTTGTAGAAGAAAACGAAGTATCTTCCGCCGCTTATGAACAAGCTGTTCAGGATGTGGAAGACACGTTGAGCCCGTCCGCTCCTCGCTAATAGCAGTTATATTCCTTCATTGAAAACAACCCCCAATTCGGGGGTTGTTTTTTGCGTAAAGATCCTACTAGGCACATAAAATTTCATGTTATCTATCCAAAGATTAAAAAGCTATAATCGTCCTAATTTATAGTTTGGAGATGGCGCTTTAAGTGCTTGAAGAAAAGAACGAGGGGAAATATACGTTTTAGTGGAAGAAAAAACTCCCCGCTAAAAGCGGGGAGTATATATTCAAAGGCTTGTTTTATTTTTCATCATCGGAATAGTAATAACTTTTATAATAACCATACTTTCCGTACGATAAACCTTGTGCCTTGTAATGTCCAAGGACAACGCCCAAAATCTTAACGCCCGCTTTTTGTAATTTATCTAACGCCATCTTAGCGGACCGTACATTTGTTTTTCCATGTTTAATTACAAAAATAGTACGTGGAATGTATTTACCCCACAGCATTGTATCAGCCACCGGCAAAATAGCTGGGCAATCCACGATTACCTGATCGTAATTTTTTTGTGCCCACGTAATAAAATCCATCAAACGCGGCGTATTGAGTAGATCCGTCGGATTTGGCGGACGTTGCCCGGCCGTCATCACAAATAAATTGGGCACGTCAGCCACAGGTTGAATATTGGCTGTATAATCAGCTTTTTTAGGGTCATGATCCCAAATATTGCTAAGCCCCTTTTCCGGAGACACTTTGAATACTTTATGCAGACGACATCTACGTAAGTCTCCGTCAATTAACAATACTTTTTTACCACCCTGCGCCAATGCTACGGACAAATTAGAGGACAAGTTGCTTTTACCTTCTCCCTGCATAGAACTGCTAATTAAAAATGGCGCATTTCGGTCCTCTGCTAACGTAAAATCCAACATCGTACGAATATTGCGAACATTCTCAGCCAACAAAATATTTCCTTCTTTAAGCATAGGAGCATATTCGCTCTCTTTCTTCTTTAATTTTTCATGAGGAACAAATCCTAAGAAAGGCAAAGATAGTTTTTTCTCCAAGTCTTCGCTTGTTTTAATGGTTTGATCCATAAATTCAAGCAAAAACACCAGGAAAAGGCCTATCAATGCACCACCTATAATCCCAACAGCCAAGTTAATTAATTTGCGCGGCAAGATGGGATTTCGCGGAACGATGGCCGGATCTACCACGCGAATATTATTCCCTGAAAATTGTCCTGATAGTTCAATTTTAATGCTTTGCACCAAGCGACGTGTTTCTAGGGCAATCTGTGACTTAATGGCCGCTAACTGACGGTTTACGGATACAACTTCCGGATGTTGGGGGGTATATTTAGCAGATAGCTGCGCCAAATTACGTCCCAAGGCGGCTTCTTGTTGCTTGAGTGATTTTATAAAATCGCTGTTTACCACTTGCGGCATTGAATTAAGCAATTCCTGGTCTGCCGCATTGGTTTCCGTGCTTTCCAGGGCACGGATGATATCCTTGCCCATGGAAATACGGTTACTTATATTTTCCTGCACAAATGTATTGGCTAATGTGTTGGCAATATCCGTTGCCAAAGTAGGATCATAGGAACGAGCCGCTACATTTACCAAACGGCTACGTGTCACCGGTGAAATTTTTACGGCTTTACGTAAATTCTTAATGCCTTTAGCAAACTCTTCATATTGCCCCAAATCCAACTGGGTATATACACGTTCCAATAAAGAGCGGCTTTCCAATAATTGATACTGCGTACGATAATAATCTTCCATGCTGGCAAAACTGCCATAAGGAGAATCATCAATTTTTCCGGCGTTCTCTTGATTGATCATCATTAAAACGGTAGCTTCATATACCGGACGCATAAACGTATTGACTAAAATAGCCGCTAACAGCCCCAAAAAGGCCGTGGCTACAATAAGCCAAAAATGCTTTAGTACCATACCCACAAGGGTGGTAATATCAATTTCTTCTTCATTCATAATGATACCTTTGAATTAAAATAAACTTTGCGGTACAAATACCACGTCGCCGGGCTGTAATGCAATATCCAAACTTTTGTTGCCCTGCTTCATAATTTGGCTTACATCCACATCCATGCTTTTCTGTTTGCCATCTTCCACGCGAAGCACCCGCACCTTGGAAGTGTTTGCGATATCTGTAAATCCACCCACGGAGGTAATTGCTTCCAAGACGGTAAGCTGTTTTTCGGGGGGAATTTGAATAGACCCCGGTTTGGATACTTGACCTAAAACATATACTGTTTTGTTTCCATATTCTTTGACTAACATGGATACTTGCGGCTGTCTAAGATAAGCCGTAAGGTGTTGTGCCAAATCTTGTTCGGCCTGTTCAAGGGAAAGACCCGCGATTTTAATATTACCTACGAGGGGAAAAGTAATTGTGCCGTTACCGCTAATACGCAGTACGCGGTTCATATTATCTTCCATATACACGCGGATATCTACTAAATCGCCGGGTTGTAAAACATACGATTGAGAGGAACGTACCTGCGCAAGGGCATCGGTAACTTCCTGACTAGAGACAGCGTTTTTGGTTGATTCAGGCACAGTATTCATACTGGCACAGCCCACTAAAACGCCCATTAAAAGCACTATACACACAGGTGCAAAAGCATGAAGTTTCATAGTGCTTATATTTTATCAAATTAAACCGTATTTTCCTAGTTTAAGCGTCGCTGGGCCTGGACATACACACGGGAAAGTTCCTTGTCTTTGGGATATTGTTCCAAAAAATGCTGGGCTATCTGTTGAGCTACTTCCAGATAATACGCTTTATACAGCGGGTCTTTTGCATGAATTCCCGCTTTATAATAGGCAAAAGCCAAGCGGGCCGCATACCGTGGACTTGGATAATACCGAAGCCCACGCTCAAAAGATTCTATTTTAGTTTCCGTTCGTAGGCCCTTTCCCATGAAAAATGCCCGCCAACAACGGGTTTTCTGCAGAGGAACCCATGCCGCACTTACCAACACCGCCAGCAACAAAATCCGACCTACAACAGTCATACTAATTGGATGCAAATGATGCTTGTTAAACGTAGGAGTCAAGACAAGCCCTAAGATGCAAAAAAACACCAACGCGCACCCGGGAATAAAAAAATGGAAATCTACTACACTTCCCGCTGACATAGCTACCAACGCACTAAGCAAAGAGGCATACAGAAACTGCTTGCGAATATTTAATCGTTTAAGACGCCGCAGTGCCTTACACCAAAACCATAAAAGCCCTAAAAGCACTAACCCTGCCCCAACATACCCCATGCCTAGGGTCATTTCCAACCAATCATTATGTAACCGTTCAATATAACTATGCACTTTCCATTCCGTATAAGAAGGGATTACTACCGGCATAGCTCCTATTCCAATACCCCATACAGGGTATTGTTTTAAAATGCGTCCGGAAGAACGGTACATCATTGTGCGGATTTCCGTTGACATCCCGGATGTTCTATGTGAAAATTCGTTAATTTCGTCTACATGCGTATAGATCCAACCAACCGACAAAATCAATAAAACAAATGTATAAAAAAACCCTTTTAATCGCTTTTTGAGCTTGTAGGGAATACACCACACACATAAAAAAGAATACGCAAACAACCCCACCAATAGAGACATCATAGCCCCACGAGAGCGTGTAAAAATCACGGCTCCCATTAACCCGATAGCAATTGCCGCTAAAGTGCCTTGTTGAATTAAAAAAGCATTTTTTTGTTCTCTTGTTAGCATTAAGCTATATTTGAGTTGATGGGTAAAAAACAGCCCCCAAGCAACAAGAGAATTTAAGACAAAAAACATACCGGCATGATTACGGTTCACAAAAGGCCCAATCGCTCCGCGAAAGCGGGTTACACCAGTCAATTTTGCTACGTATCCCCCATTAGGAAATGTGAACGAGCACAACGCTACTAGTACCGCACTTACCAACATCATCCACAGCAACTGTTTTACCTCCGTTTGTGACTGAAACAACTGAGTAGTTAATAAAACTATTCCTAAATATGTTACAAACGTACTGACATGCTCCAGCGTATAGAGACGCATCAATGTAATGGGGTAGAAGGGAATTGAATCAAGCAAAGTTCGGGGGAAACAACTCTGTATCAGTGCTAGGCCGATAACAACAACAAATATCCAGAAAATGGGTTTACTGAGTGAAGAATACACAAACGTCCGGTGAACAATTAACAAGCAGCCCAAGATGATAATCACAATGCCTTGTAGAATTGAAAATGCCCACGGCTCCGTAGCAGCAAAACTAAACGGAGTAAAAACAAGAAGCAGCGCTACTAGAAATTTTAGCAACAAGAGCATATAGGTATTGTATCAAATTTGCTATAGTAATAAGGATGAAGCTGCTTTGTATCTGTCACGCAAATATCTGTCGTAGTTTTATGGCACAAGAATTTTTGAAACACTTGAATTCAATTTACCGGGCACACGTCAACTCCTTTAACAGCGACCGATTTGCAACAAGCTGATCTGATCTTTTGCATGGAAAAGGCACACGAAGAATTCTTGCTGGATCGGTATTCCCAACATACAGATAAAATATGGCTGCTAACTGATTTTGCATATGATAAACCCGAAGACATTGAAGATCCCATTGCGTTAGATGGCCGAGCATTTGAAAAATCGGCGGATAAGTTATATAAGGCCTGCCAAGCTGCCGCGCAACGGATTAAATCGGATTTTCACACGCAAAAATAGTACCATATAGAAAAGGAGCCCCTATGAAAGGAATTATTTTGGCCGGAGGTGCCGGCACTCGGTTATATCCCGCTTCGTTATCTATCTCCAAAATTTTACTTCCTATCTATAACAAACCGATGATTTATTACCCGTTATCGGTCCTTATGCAAGCGGGAGTACGTGATATTTTAATCATCACAAACCCCGAAGATAACGACAACTTTAAACGTGTATTAGGAGACGGAAGCGCATGGGGAATTAAACTTTCCTATAGGGTGCAACACCGCAAGCGTGGCATCGCCGATGCTTTTATTTTGGGAGAAACATTCCTGGGTGAAAGTGATTGCGCCCTTATTTTGGGGGACAATATCTTCTACGGAAACGGATTTGAAGAAATTTTAGCCAAGGCCGCAAAACCGCGTGCGGGGGCAACTGTATTTGCCTATGAGGTTAATGATCCGGAACGTTTTGGCGTGGTAGAATTTAACAAAGAGGGAAAAGCCATTTCTTTGGAGGAAAAGCCCAAGAATCCAAAAAGCAATTTTGCCGTTACCGGTTTATATTTTTATGATAATCAAGTGGTCAAACTCGCCAAAGAATTAAAACCTTCTGTGCGGGGGGAACTGGAAATTACTGATTTGAACCGCCTTTATTTGGAACAGGGAAATCTACAAGTGGCGCATTTAGGACGTGGCTTTGCGTGGCTAGACACCGGCACGCATGAAAGCGTCTTACAAGCCAGTAATTTTGTGCATAGTATGCAAGTAAATCAAGGAGTAGAAATTGCCTGTTTGGAAGAAATTGCCTTGCGAAAAGGGTTTATCACACCGGCCGCATTAAAAGCACAAATTTCTAAGGCACCTAAAAACAATTATTACGATTATCTAAATCGTATACTGAAACGATCTAAATAATTATTTTTTAAAAACCCCCGGCTTATAGGCCGAGGGATTGTGAATCTTTGTGCTGATAGGTTAATTACCCTTCGCTACCTTCGCTGCCACCAGCGGCAGTAAGAGCAGTACCTCCGCACGTAGCAGTAGCACCAGTACCCGCATAACCAGCGGATTGGACGATGGAAGCAAACTCACTATTTGTCGATGAACAACTCTTTTCAATTTCGCCATCATCGTGCACAGTGATGATTAATTGGGAACCATTATACATACCACCATCGCGAGCGAGGGCCATAGATACTTGGCCGGTTGTAGCCGTGTCTACAATGGGGGCTCCCCAGCTCTCTACACGGGTCGGGATGCTAATATCACCATTGGCGTTTAGCGTGTTCACGTTTGCAAAGGAACCGTGTTCCATATAATAGATGCTCTGCGCTGTGGCAGCATCACCTAACCATTGGGTGGCAGCAGAAACGCGGGAGCGTTCTACAGCTTTGGTATATTGGGGCAAGGCAATTGCGGCCAAGATACCGATGATGAGCACTACTACGAGCAGCTCAATTAACGTAAAACCTACCTTATTTTGTAATTTCATGACTTCCTCCAATTTACCTTCCCCTATATCCTAGAAGAAGGTACGGGTCATTTGAAAGCTCACTTGTAGGAATTAGGAGTTAACTTACAGCCCGTAATTAAAAAACACTAAAAAAAAACGAAGTCAAGTATTTTTTACGATAATACTAATAATTATTTTAGATTGGTTAATTCATACATACAGCGATATCTATATTCAAACATTCGTTTGAATTTTATTTCCAATTATGTTATAATTTTTTACATGAAAGATACTCGTATTAAACTTCTTAAGATCTCCGCACGTATTTTTTCCCGCAAAGGTTATAGTGGTACTTCTGTACGTGACATCGTCAACGCGGCTCACGTCAATGTTTCTGCGATCGCTTATTATTTTGGTGGCAAACGCGAATTATTTTTTGAAACAATCCGCTTCCTGCTGGAAAAGCATCGCAAACAAATCTGGGGAAACTATACGCCTGACATAACCCCTAAGCAATTAGAAAATTACTCCTACAAACAAGCACTCAACTTATTGCACCGCATGTTTGATAAATTGTTAGACAATGGACTCAGCCGGAAAAATGTTTCCTTGGAACGTATTTTTACCCAAGTAGAGTTAGAGTCTGCCAGTATGCGAAAAATGTTACTGGAATACATGGCGCCTTTTCATGATACGCCTTACAAACTACTTTCACTAATGACAGGGCTCCCTGAAAAATCTCCGGAATTATTATGTGTGGCACATAGCATCTTTGGACGGGTCATGCTCTCTGAAACGCACCGTTTAGCTATTGAACACCGCCTAGGGATTACCAAAAATTATTCGGCTGCATTACGTGCAAAAATCAAGCAAACCGTATGGGCACACACATTAGCCATTTTAAACTTATACAAGAAAGGAAGCAAATTGAAATGAAAAAACAGGCATTATTTGCATTGTTATGTACTGCGGCCTTACCGTGCACAGCGTTTGACCCGCTACTTACATCCACGGTACAGGCACCCACAGGGTGTATTGATAAAAATATAGCCACCGAAGAATTGGCCCTATCCGATTTAATGCAAATCGGCATTTGCACAAACCCTTCGCTAAGTGCGCAATATATGGGCGTAAAATCAACCGAAGCCACTTTAGGTGCGGGACGAAGCCAATATTTGCCGTCTGTAACAGTTTCGGGAGCGGCCAATATTAGCGGGGATCGCATTGAGTCTCATGGAGGATATACCCAAACGGAGCCCTACACTGCCAGAGCTGATGCCAGTTGGTTGCTTTTTGATTTTGGGGGACGAGAAAGCCGCGTGCACACGTTACGCGCCTATGCGGATGCAGCTAATTTTCAGTACAATGCGGCCGTAAAGGACTTAATGCTTTCCATACAAACTGCGTATTTGCGATTATTAGCCGCTCAAGAAAGTTTAGTCAGCGCAAATGCCAGTCTGGACTCTTACAAACAATCCTACAATGAAGCGCAAAAACGCTACAAATTGGGAATGGTATCCTTGAGTGATAAGTTGCAAGCGCAAACCCGCTATGAACAAGCCTTGCTTGCCGTAGTCCTCGCCGAAGACGAAGTAAGACAGTATAGCGGTCAATTAGCGGTATTACTCAATTTATCGCCAAGCACTGAATTAAAATTAGTCAAACCGCAATTCAATACCCAAACAACTTCCATTGAGAAAGACGACGTGGAAGCCTTGATGAAAGAGGCCCTAACCGAGCGGCCTGAACTGCGGGCACAAGAGAGCATGGAACGGGCTGCAAAATCCAACATGACGGCTGCCAAAACGAAAATGTTACCATCCATTGTTGCAAATGCTTCTTCCGTTATTAACGATACCAGCTGGAAACACGATTCGCTGTACCAACGCAACAATACGGCTGGTTTAGCAGTTAGCATGCCGTTATTTACCGGGTTTTCAAATTTTTACAATGTAAAATCGGCCTCCTGGCTTTACAAGCAAGAGAAGGCAAATACACAAAACTTACGCCTGATGATTGAAAATGAAGTATGGCACAACTATCAAAACTATAAAACAGCTGTGCGCTCTTACGAAATCAGCCAAACCGTATTAGACAGTGCCGAAGAAAACCACCGCGTAGCATTCCGCTATTATCAAGTGGGTAAGGCTGATATTTTAACTTTGTTGGACGCCGTCGCCCAACTGGCTGATGCGCGTCAAAATAAAATTTCTGCTTTCTATAGCTTACTGCTTAGCAAGGCAAATCTATATAAGAGTATTGGGAAATAAACTATATGACAAAAAGAACAATGTATCGTTATATTAAATACCTGCTTCTCGTATTCGTAGGAGCAGCCATTGGGTTTTTCGTTAAAGGAAAATTCTTTTCACACGCCGGTCAAATGGGGTTTGGTGGCGCCGGGCAAGCCAGTGTACTTGTAAAAACGCTTGAGAAAAAACCGGTTGCCTTGGGCAAAAACTTTATCGCCCGCGTGGAAGCTATTAACGCTTCAGATGTTGTTCCGCAAGTATCCGGTTATATTGACCAAGTCTTATTTGCGGACGGTTCTTTAGTACAAGAAGGAGATGTGCTCTTTGTGATTGATCAAAAACGTTACAAAGCTGCCGTTTCTTCTGCCGAGGCAAACTTGGACAAAGCCAAAGCCTCTCTTAAA
>ONOD01000061.1 GCA_900319325.1 uncultured Elusimicrobium sp.
AAAAATGGGTAAATTGGTGCAAGAATATAATAAACTTAAAGACGGCAAAAAGAAAGATGCCAAACGTGCCGAAATTGAGAAAGAAGTGGCCGCCATTCGTGACGAGCAGATGAAATTCAAACAAGACCAACTTGGTAAGTTTGAAGAACGCTTAGTTGGTATGAAAGAAGAATTAGCCAAAGAAAATACCACTGAAGGCAAACAAGAATGGGTTAACCAAAAAACGGATGAGCTTATCAAAAATGGCGGAAGTGTCCGTGCTTTGTTTGAACCGCGCGATGGACAACAAGGTCCGCGCATGGGTGGTCAAAAAGGGAAAGGCCCCCACTTTGGAAAAGGCTCCCACTTCGGGAAAGGTCCGCGCCCCGGAAAAGGCCCGCGCTTCGGAGGCCATGATAAACAATTGCCCCCGCCCCCGGATGCCGAACTGCCGGTACAACGTCCGGTTGAAAAATAACAAACGGTATGCTTAAAAAACCCGCCTTTACTAGGCGGGTTTTTGCTTTTAGTAATAAACTTTTGATTAGTTGGCAAATACGTCTTTCCAAGCTTGTACTTCGTTATTGACTTGTTGGGTGGACGCGTTAATTTGGTTTTGTACCTGGGCTTTTACCGCATCGGCAACAGAGTTAGAAGCGCTGGCTGCCGCGGAAGCATTCTTCGCATTTTGGTAAGTTTGTTTGGCTTCTTCCAGTTTTTGGCGGGTTTCAGCCGATTTTTGCAAAGCTTCCTCTAAGGTCAAGGTTTGGTTTGCAGTGGTCGTTGTAGTACCCGTGGTGGAAGCACAGCCTGCAACAAACGCTGCCAATACAGCTAATAACATTGCTTTTTTCATGTGAGTTCTCCTTAAATACTTCTATGCTTTTATTTTATCAATTTTACTATTAGTTCTGCATAAAATTAATGCTACAATAAAACTATGAACGATTTGCAACAAGCCGCCCAATGGATAAAAAATGCTTCCTACGCAGTAGCCTTCACGGGCGCGGGTATTAGCGTGGAGAGTGGCATCGCACCTTTTACCGGTGTCGGTGGATTATGGAACCAATACGATCCTAAGTTTATTGAGATTAATTTCTTCCTTTCCAATCCTACGCGTAGTTGGCAAGAAATGAAAAAAATCTTCTTTACGGATATGGACGAGGCTACCCCCAATATTGCACATACTGTTTTGGGGAAAATGGAGCAAAAGGGCCTTCTCAAGGGTGTTATTACACAGAATATTGACGGGCTCCACCAGCGCGGTGGCAGCAATAATGTGCAAGAATTCCACGGAACGATTCACACTCTTTCGTGCTTGCAGTGCGGCCGCAAATACCGACTAGAGGATATTAATTGGGAGGAGGTTCCCCCCACCTGTTTATGCGGTGGTGTTCTAAAGCCTAATTTTGTATTTTACGGAGAAGGAATTCCTCCCCTTGCTTATGAAAAATCTGTCGAAATGGCCCAAAATGCCGACGTAATGATTATTGTGGGGACTGCCGGGCAGGTAATGCCGGCGTGCAGCTTGCCGCTTGCTGCCAAAGAAAATGGGTGCAAAATCATAGAGGTTAATCCGCGGGAGTCTGCCTATACGGGCCGCATTACAGACTTGTATTTTCCCCAACCTGCCACCCAATTTTTTGCGGCGTTGGCTAAAGAACTAACTCTGTAATTGTTGAAATTCTGTTTGCACCAAGGTTTCAGTGGCTTTCATCGCGTTAAGCGTGTTAGTAAATAAAACATCCAATTCCCAACCTAGCATTTCGGCCCCTTGTTTGATAACATCCCGGGAACAGCCTGCGGCAAATTTTTTATCTTTGAATTTCTTTTTTAAGCTGCTTACTTCCATGTCCTGTACGCTTTTAGACGGGCGCATTTTTGCGGCAGCTCCAATAAGGCCTGTCAATTCATCTACCGCAAACAGCACTTTTTCCATTTCGTGTTCTGGGCGGATATCACAAGCAATGCCAAAACCATGGCTACAAACGGCGTGAATTAGCTTTTCATCTGCATTAATTTCTGCCAATAATTGAGGGGCTTTGTGGCAGTGTTCGCTGGGAAACTGTTCAAAATCTACATCGTGCAGCAAGCCACATAACGCCCAAAAATCGGCTTGATCGCCGTGCCCCAATTGATTGGCTAAATAGGACATGACTGCTTCTACCGTAAGTGCGTGCAATAAGTGGAACGCCTCTTTATTATATTTTCGGAGTAAGTTTAGGGCTTGTTCGCGTGTCATAAATTAATCCAAGTATATTCATCGGTCATAAAGATTTTTACAGAGGGATCCTGTGCCATGTGGCGCTGCATAAATATTTTTTTAATACTGGGTCGTTGTGTGGCTGAGTAGTAAATTGCTTTCGGTATATTTGGAAAGTAAGCCTTTAAGTAAGCATATTTCCCGAAACTGGCAGATACTGCGAGAGGTTTGTATTGCTCCCATAATGCGAAAGCTTTTGCATTTAATTGTGCGCGTGTATCAGGATCGTTTTGATCTTCATCAAATCCATCCGGTAGAGGGAGTAGCAGACTTAATTTTTTTTTGTTGATGCGTTTGGCCGTATCTCCCGGGGCTACTTCAAAAAGCAAATGTTCTGCAGGAATGTTATATTGTGTGGCAAAACGTAGAATTGTGTCAATTTCTTCGTTGCTAAGTTCCCCTTTTATATCTAACCACCAGACTTTTTCGGCCGGATTTTTTACTGCGGCAAAGATATCTTCTATCTGTACGTTACGTTTGGACTCTATTAAATCGTGCGCAACTAATAATTTCCCTTGATGGGATAGAATATCTATTTCAAACCCGTTAAATTTTTGATCTTTACGATGGGCGCGTTGTGGGGTGTTTACTCTATGAATAAAAAAGCTTTGTGGTATTATCCAATCATGATAGGCTACTGGCAGTGCATTAGGCGCTTGCAACGGTGTGATTGGTGCGAACATATGATCCGTATATACGTACATAAATGATACATATGTAAATATACACGCTAGCAATAAAACTCCGATGGATAAGATGATTCTATAGGTTCGCATAGATAAAAATCCGCCCCCATGTATAAGGAGGCGGATAGATAGCTTTTGGTTATTTCTTGCTAGGCAACAAATACAACACTAACAGTATGATGGCTCCGATTACAGGTAATAAAAGCAATAACAGTAACCAAGGGGAGAACCCTCCGTCACGCAAGCGGCGGGCAGCAATTCCTAACGACGGGAGTAATACAGCTAAAGAACACAGAAAATAAATTATATCACCCGTTTTTCCGAAGAAACCAAGCACGATAGATAATACTAAAAACACGATGAAGGACCAAAGCACCCACAGCCAAAATTGCTTGCGGGTGGCTTTTCCAGCAAAATCTAAATAATGATTCTTAATTACATCCAAGAAATACGTATTAAACATACTTCCTCCTTTCTAATAAGTTATACAGCTACTTTCAGCATACAATAAAAATTTGCCTATTGGCAAGTGAAAAATTAATTATAAAACTGCGCAAACGTCTTAAGCGCTTCTTTGACGGCGGCCGGATCGGCTCCTGTCTGTGAAGGAACCAGATTCTCATCATACATTTCCACCCCTCCATATTGGTCTAGGATGGTGAGCTGATCCTCCGTGCGTATGGCTTTCTTCGTATAACTGGAGATTAAGGAAAAGGGGCGTGGCGTAGCATCAAATAAGTTTTGTCCGATGGAATAGTCATATGGAGTATTGGTGCATCCATAGATTTGTTGCAATACGGTGGGCGCTATATCGTAATGATTGGTACGATAAGAAATAGTACGTGCTTGTTGCGCTTGTGGATCCCATACGAGCAAAGGCACATGTGTTTGGTATTTGGCAAAGTTACTATTATGCCCCCAAAAATTATGGCGCGTATCATTGATTTCTTGTCCATGGTCGCCTGTGATAATAATAAATGTTTTGTCCAATAAACCATGGGCTTTTAGATCCTTAAATACACGCTCAATCATGCGGTCTATAAAGTGGACGGAGTTCTTATATTGGTTCAAATAAGCAGTGGGGTCCGTATTTTTATTTACCAACAGATAATTAACTTCTTGGGCTGGGGTGAAGAGGGTGTCTTCCGGTGGATAGCTACTACCGTGAGTGGCATCTAAAAATAAAAATCCGAAGAAAGGTTCCTTTTTATTGTATGTATTTAAGAATTGTTCAAAATCTTGAATAGAATCCACATCACGTTCCCATTTTGTATGTCCCTTTGAGTCTAAGCGTAAGTTGGGTACCGTTGCAAAAATGTTTTGATGAAAAGTGGGGCTGTTTAATTTGCTGCTGGCATAAATAGCAGGTATATATCCCGTATTTAACGCTTGAGTTACAAGCACTGGGGGCAGTTGTCGGCCAGTAAAGTCATTCCAATAAGTATAAGGCATAGAATAGAATAAAGAAAATACCCCGGCTTCTGTGGCATTTCCCCCCGATATATGATTGGTAAAATAAGACATGTGTGATTGCCGTAATAGAGAAGTTAAATGTGGCATAATTTGGGGGGTAATGCTGTCTGCCCGCCATGATTCTACGAGTAAAATCAGGACATTAGGCCGGGCTTGTGGAGCGGTGCAAGTAAGTGGATGCAGCGGGTAGTGCAGCGCGCCTTTAGCGGGTGCGGCGTAGAGTTCTCTTTGCGGTTCAAATCCTAGTTTGCGTAATCGCCTGTTGGCGGAAAAAGGATGTGCTAATGGAAGTATTGTCCGTTGAGAAATAACGGAAGAGATCATATTGAATTTTCCCCAGGCATAGATTGCGTTATAGCTTAAGAAAAAGAGAAACCATCCCCCCACCACTAGAGCAATTAGCTTTCCCGTTAGTAGAATACGTTTGGCAATCAATGTAAGTACAAAAACGAAAGTGAATATTAATAGAATGGCGAGCACCCCAATAACCCACATCCCGGTAGAAAATGCAAAAATTTCTCGCCCGGCTGGTCCGAAGAATAAATCTAGCATTGCTGGGCTAATATGAAAGCGGTACTGAGAAAATACCAATAAATCTAATCCCCAGAAAACAGATGTAATCCCCCCCAAACCGGTAGCCGCAATTTGCGCCGTGCATGGGCTAATTAACAAAAATGGGACGGTGAGCAGGAATACAGCCCAAGCAAACAAAAAGGTGTGGCCTATAATAGAGCAAACGGTAAACGAGAGACCGAATGCATCAGTTACAAACCCGTTAATATGAAAAAAAACGAGAGCTAATAAAGACCAGGCTATTGCGCATAAAATGGAAAAGGAAAATAATTGCCGCAAGTTCATACTTATTATTATATCTTTTACAGAAACTTACTTGTTAAAAATGATTGAACTAAAATATTAAAAATATCCCCAGGAAGACAATCCTGGGGATATTTCTTTCCAGAACGGGAGGCTATTATTCATCGGCCATACTGCGTAACCGAGGCGTTAATACTTGTAGATCCTGAATAGTATTTTTGGTGGCTTGTTTTGTGGCTTTAGCCACGCTTTGAGTATTTGCCTTGGCGTTATTGACGGCTTGTACCGCAGCGGCACGCTCGGCCGTTACTTGATTGCGTAGCGCTTGAGCAGTTTCTCCAGCTTCTCGTTGTGCTTGCGTCGCAACAGCTTGAGCCCCGTTATAAGTCGTATTAATTTGATTGTACTGTTTTTGGGCATTTTCCAACGCCTGATTGTATTTTTCTTGGGCAGCTCTGACCGCTTGCTCATATTGGGCTTGTGCATCGTTTAATGCCTGATTGTATTGCCCTTGTACATTCGTTACGGCTTGGTTATATTGCGTTTGCACATTTCCTACAGCTTGATTATATTGTCCCCCTACATTGGCAACTGTTTGCTGGGGTAGAGTTTGCAATTCTCGGACTAACGCTTCATCTTGAGCTAATTGATTTTCTAATTGACGAACTTGTGCTAAGCTGGCGGCTTCAGCCTGTAAAGCATTTTGATAGGCTTGGTTCGTTTGCCCGGCAATACGCTGCACCGTGTCCGAATTCGGTAAATTTTGTTGCGCTGCTAAGACGGCATTCAGCCCGGCATCGTTTATGCGGGAAGTGTTCGCACCTTGTTCCACCAAATAGTTAGCCAGAGTTGCATTTCCGTTTGCAAGAGCGGTCAAAAGAGCCGTGTTACCAGCAGCATCTATTGCTTCCAAATCTGCTTTTTTACGTAAGAGCGCTTGCGCTACTTCACTAGTAGGAGCGGCAGCACTATACATTAAAGCGGTTCTGCCTTGTACATCTTTTGCGTTGACGTTAATGGCCGGACTACGTAATATGGCAGAGACAGCCTCTGCATTGCCTTTTGCAGCTGCCCGCATCAACGGAGTGACACCATTGGTATCCGCCACGTTGGGATCAGCTCCTTGAGAAATCAAAGTGCGTATGGCCTCGGTTTTACCATTTTCGGCTGCATAAGCTAAAGGAGTGCGATTGCTGATGTCTGTAATATTTAAATCTGCTTGATTTCTTAGTAACGTGGCAAGAACGTCCGCATGCCCTTCGGCAGCAGCAGCAGCCATTGCACTAATACCGGTGGAGGGATTGCGGTAATTGGCATTGGCATTATTGTCTAACAAAGCTTTAACGGTTTTGTTCGCGCCTTTTTGCGCTGCATAAATAAGGGGCGTGTTCCCGGCGGCATCCGGATAGTTGACAGCTGCCGGGGTGGTAGATGCTAAAGCAGAAATCATTTTGGTATCATCAAAATGGGCGGCATAGGCAAGAGGGGTTTTGCCCGTTTCGTCTTTAACTGCGGCATTCGCCCCTTGAGATAATAAATAGTCTA
>ONOD01000049.1:0-1447 GCA_900319325.1 uncultured Elusimicrobium sp.
AGTCACCGGTGATATGTGCGAAGATTTAATCTTAAACGGTGCCGATATTGTAAAAGTAGGTATTGGGCCGGGTTCCGTCTGTACCACCCGCAAATTAACCGGCGTAGGACGCCCGCAATTTTCCACCGTTATTGAATGTGCGGACTCCGCCCACGGTGTAGGCGGGATGATTTGTGCCGACGGCGGCTGCACCGTTCCCGGTGATATTTGCAAAAGTCTATGCGCCGGAGCCGATTTTGTAATGCTGGGCGGCATGTTGGCCGGACATACCGAAAGTGCCGGCGAGATGACTACAAAAATTTTTCAAACCGGTGAAGTAAATATGGTGGATGAAAACCACTGTTCCATGGCGTTGGTGGAAAAACAATTCAAAAAATTCTATGGCATGAGCTCCGCTTACGCCCAAGAACAACATTACGGCGGTATGAAAAAATACCGCGCCAGCGAAGGCAAAGTAGTAGAAATTCCCTTCCGCGGCCCCATCGCGCCCACGTTGCTAACGCTGCTGGGCGGTATCCGTAGTTGTATGACGTACATCGGCGCCAAACGCCTCAAAGATATGCCCAAATGCGCTACGTTCTATCGCGTGAATAGGCAATTAAATACTATTTTCGGTAACGAGTAAATATGTTACAATAAAACATCCCAACTAGGAGACTACTATGATTAAAGAAGGCAGCAAAGTGAAATTTGATTACACCCTCACCGTAGACGGTAAAGTAGCCGATACATCCGCCGGACGCGCCCCCTTGGAATATACGCACGGGGCCGGGCACATCATTAAAGGCCTTGAAAAAGAAATGACCGGGATGAACGTGGGCGACAAAAAAACCGTTACCGTTAAACCCGAAGAAGGCTACGGCCTCGTGCTGGAAGAAGCTATCCGCCGCGTGCCCAAAACTTCCATCGGCGGAGTTGAAAATTTAAAAGTAGGCGATATGGTGGGCGCTTCCAACGCAGGGCACACGTTCCGCGCCGTTGTCAAAGAAATTACCGACAATGAAGTAGTGCTGGATTTTAACCATCCGCTCGCCGGTAAAACGCTTACGTTTGATATAGAAATCAAAGAAATTAACGACTAATTCTTAGTAAACAAAAAAATTCCCCGGGGCGGACCCGGGGATTTTTTATTGAGCAATTGCGTCTAACACTTCTCGGATAATCTTATCTGTTAAGAGTAACCCTCCGTTGGGATATGTGCCCTCGGGCGATTGTTGCCTTTTCATGGACTCAGGGTCTGCGGGAATATGATGATAATTATTCAGCGCAATAATATAGCCCGGATTATCATGCGTGACGATGCATCCCCCGCTATTGCCCCCCTTCGTATCGGCATTATGCAAAATCACACGGGATTGTACCTTCCCCACTCTGCCCGCACTTTTCCATAAGGTAGATAGCGGCTTATCCCCACCACGGCCAATCACATCAATCCGCGCATTTTTCA
>ONOD01000049.1:1462-12227 GCA_900319325.1 uncultured Elusimicrobium sp.
AAAATAATTACTGCATAGTCATATTTAAGCGATTCACTCGTGTAGTTATATCCGCCTAATCTTCTATATTCGGTGGCGGCCCACATCTTGGTGGAAGTAGCCATCGGGATTCCTTTCATGGAAACGCCCCCAAATTTGTTACGCAATTGATTGGACAGTCCATCATCGTCTGCCTGTGCACGAGTGACCTTGGAAGTTAACCGTTGCTTCAAGCGATCAATGCCAGAACCCGGATAGGACGTCCCCCCGGAACGTTTTTGATTACGCAATAAATCTTGGAGATTGGGCGGCAAGGTGGGTTTTTTCCGCTCGGGGATTTCGGGAGTACGCGGAATAATCGTTTGCCCATTACCGCTATCATGAGGTAAACCCACCGCATACACCTCTACGCGCTGGGCATATTCTCCATCCTTAAATATACAATGGGCGGCTGTTAAAACTGCATTTGGGGAAATCATACTGCCCGAGCAACCTGAACCCCCTTTTCTATATTTTGTGCTAAGCACTACAGCCCCTCTATCATATCCTAAGGCTCTACCGGTAATTTCTTGACGGTCATCTGCGCCCACAATAGAGGCTTCCACAAGGAGCGGATCCTGCGGTTGTAATGCGCCCGGCTGTGCAGACAACGTCCAAGCGGATGTTTCAATTCCTTCGTCAGAAACCGACAAAACCGGTTCGGGTGCTACCTGCGCTGATTGCGCATATACGCCCACCCCTAACATACTTAATAGTACAGCAAAGACTATCCTTTTATTCATGCTCCTCCCCCAATTACGTTCTGTTATACTAATAGTATAGAGACTTGAAAACAAATTTCCAGGAGCAAATGGCCTACCGGACACTAGGTCTTTAGACCTATAAAAAACCCCACTCCGTGGAGTGGGGTTTTTAGCGTTAGTAAGTTTATTTTAGCAAGTTGGTAAGACTAAACGTTTTCACCTCTTCTTGCATTTGCTTAATGGTATCATCCACACTTAAAGGTTGGGTATTGGTACCATCTTTGAGACGAACCGTGAGCGTACCGTTAGCGGCCTCATTCTTGCCGATAATGGCCGTGTACGGGATGCGCTGCAGGTGCGCTTCGCGGATTTTGAGCCCCAGTTTTTCCGGGCGGATATCCAGCTCAACGCGCAGGCCGGCGGCTTTCATCTTGGCGGCTACTTCTTTAGCAAACGGAATTTGATCATCGGTGAGTGTCAAGATTTTCATCTGCACAGGGGCCAGCCACAACGGGAACCAACCCGCGTAGTGTTCAATGAGTACCCCCATAAAACGCTCAATACTACCAAACATGGCGCGGTGCACCATAATCGGACGTTCTCTGCCTTCGGGCGCAACGTATTCCAAGTCAAAGCGTTCGGGCAAGTTAAAATCAAACTGGATGGTGGAAAGCTGCCACAAGCGGCCAATCGCATCCATCACTTTGATATCAATCTTCGGCCCGTAGAAAGCAGCCTCACCGGCGTGCGTGGTGTAAGGAATCTTGTTCTCTTCCAACACTTTTTTAAGCGCACTTTCGGCACGTTCCCATTCTTTTACGTCACCCGTGAAATGCTCCGGATGTTCCGGGTCGCGCGTGGAAAGTTCCACCGCGTATTTTTCAAAGCCAAACGTTTTGAAAATATGCATGGCATATTCAAAGGCTTGTTTAACTTCGCTCTCTACTTGCTCGGGCATGCAGAAAATATGTGCATCATCTTGCGTAAATCCGCGTACCCGTAAAAGGCCGTGCAACGCACCGGAACGTTCGTAGCGGTACACGGTTCCCAATTCGCTAAAGCGAAGGGGCAAGTCGCGATAGGAACGCAAATGCGTTTTGTAAATTTCTACGTGGAACGGGCAGTTCATGGGCTTGATTTGATATTTTTCTTCATCAATTTCCATGGGTTTAAACATACTGTCACTATAAAACCCCGCGTGGCCGCTGATTTCAAACAAGTGATAGCGCGCAATATGCGGGCTGACAACAAGATCATAGCCGCGTTTCAAGTTTTGGTCTTTAATCCAATCTTCCAAAATTTTGCGCAACATCCCACCTTTGGGGTGCATTAAAATAAGCCCAGGGCCAATGTTATCGTTAATGCTAAACAGGTCCAACTCCGGCCCCAATTTGCGATGATCGCGCTTAGCGGCTTCTTCCTGTTGTTTTACATACGCATTGAGTTCGTCTTTGTTATCAAAGCACAAACCGTAAATGCGCTGGAGCATGGGGCGTTTTTCATCCCCGCGCCAGTATGCGCCGGCAATTGTGGTAAGTTTAAAGCTATTTACTTGGCCGGTATGTTCAACGTGCGGGCCACGACACAAATCGGCATAATCGCCGTTGATATATACCGTGATGTTTCCATCTTCCAATTCTTCCAGCAGTTCCAGCTTATACGTTTCGCCGCGTTGGGTGAAAAATTCTTTGGCCTGAGCCTTAGTCATTTCTTTGCGTTCAAATTTTTGACGCGCCTTGATGATTTCTTTCATCTTGGTTTCAATGGCTTTTAAATCTTCGGGAGTGAATGCGTGAGGACAATCAAAATCATAATAAAAGCCATTTTCAATAGCTGGCCCGATGCCGAGTTTCGTACCGGGGAATAACTGCTGCACCGCTTGCGCCATGACATGCGCGCACGAGTGGCGCTTTGTTTGTAAGTCTTGTTTTTCCATTTGTTTTTCCGATTGGGGATGTCAGCCACCAAGACCGAGCCAGCCCCAAAAGGCCTCGTTATAAGATATAATAATTATATCATTTAATAACGTAGGAACGATATGCACTTTTTGGGACAACTTATTTTTAAACCGTTTCAAAACGCGTGGAAATTATTAGCCGTGCTTTCCATTCCCGCCGTCCTGTTAGGGTGGTTTGGACTCAGCCAACTAGGCGTAGTGGAAAGCAGCCAAGTAATCCCGGCAGAACTAATCAAATTTTTATGTGAATTTGTATTTTTGGGCATGCTACTTTCTGTGCTGCAACTGCTTGGCCTTAAAAACAAATGTTTTTTAGGTGTGCTGATGTTCTTTTATTATGTAGCCATGACGGCAGACCTGGTCCTTTTGTGGTATTTCAAAGAACGCTTTGGCGCTAAATATTTAAACACGCTAGAGGGCGGCGATTATGACTTTATGACCGACTGGCGCGTCATTTCTTATTTGGTATTCTTAGCCATTTTTTCTATCGGAACAGTGCGCTATTTTTTACAAGATTCCTCTCGCTTTTACGGGACATATATGATGCCCCCCTCCATAGTCTACACTACCCGTGCCGTATTAGCCAAACAACCGCAGGCCAATATTACACCTCAAATTGATTCCCAAACCGCGCAACTGGCCAAGCGTTACAATGTTTTTTCCGCCAAACAAACCCCCGTCGGTAAAAATTACATGCGCGTGATTTTGATTGCCAGTGAATCTCTTTCCAATAAATATATGCACCATTTTAATTTGAATATTCCACCCGAAGCCAGCGAACCTTTGGATAAGCTTTACGAAAATAATCCTTCCGCATCTCTACGTCATGTAACGCTTTCTACATTATATGGATTATCGGTCATTTTTACTTCACATCCATTTGTGCGCTTAGCGTATGAGAATGATTATCCTTTCTCCATGGTGCAGGAGCTACGCAAGAACGGGTTCCATACTGCTTTTCTGCGCGGAGCCAACGAAACTTATATGGATGAAAATGTGCTTTTTCAAAAAGCGGGTTTTGATGAAGTAATTGGGGCCACGTACTTTGCCAAACGCGATGATTATAAGGAGTATATTGATTGGTGGGGACTTTTGGATCGCAAGCTGTTTGATTATGCCCTAGAGTATCTGCGCATCCACAAAAACGAACCCACGTTTATTACACTGCTTACCGTAGATTCGCACGTACCGTTAGGCCGCTTGGATTACCTAGGAGAAACCTATCAAGAAATTGAGGACCCCTTTTATCAAACCCCCACTTTGCCGCGTGCGTTCGCGCGCTTTGGCCAAGATGTAAAACGCTTCTTAGACGGGCTTACACTGCAAGGACTTTTTGATGAAGACACGCTCGTACTTATCATGCCGGATCACCCGTCCTACTCCAACACCCCCACCAATGCGTTATTTAAACCGTTCCAACCTGAGTTTGATAACCTGCCGTTTATCATCGTAACGAAGGAAAAAATCACCGCGCCCATCGCCGAAAATGAACTGATGTCCCAGCTGGATATTGCGCCCACCGTGTTAGACTTGCTCAATATTGATATGCCCAAGGGAATGTTTGGCCATAGCATTTTTGATACGCGTGCCGCCCGCTCGGTATTTGATATCAAAGAAGACTACGCCGTAATTACCACCTGGTACGATCAGCAGATCGTGCCGCTTAATTCTCATCGCAAACAGGACAAACCCCTCCTGGATTTAATGCGCACGTTTGTAAAAGAGTAATCTTTGACGGCGCTAATCTCGTAAAAATATGATACAATACTGAGGTATTATTATAAACTCTTGGAGGATTTATGCAAACAGCTGCACAAAGCTCCGCTAGTTGGATTTGGTGGATCATGCTTGCGTTTGCGTTTGTGGTAATTTTCTTACCCGCACGCAGCCAAAAGAAACGTGAGCAAGAACTCAAAGCCAGGGTGGATGCACTACAAAAAGGAGATCAAATCATTTTGGCAAACGGAATCATCGGTACCGTAGTTGGTTTTAAGGACAATGCCCTGGAAGTAAAAGTGGCTGAGAACGTAAAACTAACCGTACTGAAAAATGCCGTCGCCGGATTTTTAAATGAACGTGCCTTAAGCACGGAACAAGGAGGCAAGAAGTAATGTCAAATAAACTAGCCGTAAAATGGGGACTGATTATCGTCATTTTACTAGGGGCTTTATATTTAATTTACCCCAATTATAAATGGTATTCCAAACCGCTCGCCGAACGCGAAAAGTTGGATACCCTGGGCGAACGCCCCAAACGCATGCTCAATTTGGGCTTGGACTTGCGCGGAGGGTCCAGCTTACTTTTAGAATTAGACGTATCCAAACTGCCGGGTAACGAGCCACTCCATGAAGCTATGGCCCGCGCCATTGAAATTATCCGCAACCGTATTGACCAATACGGTGTAGCAGAAACGTCTATTACCAAACAAGGCGACAAATGGATTATGGTACAACTGCCGGGCGTTTCCAACCCGCAACGTGCCGAAGAGCTCGTCGGCAAAACGGCTATGCTTGAGTTCCGCATCGTCAAAAATGATCAATCCGTCGCCCAAGAAGCTTTTGCTAAATTAGAAGCAACCGAAAATCCGTTTGATGACGACGGAAATTTGGCTCCTGAAATCGCCGCGTTGGTACCGCAAGGCTATCAAATTATGCGCAGCAAAGAAGGCGGCCCGACCCTCGTTGAATCAACCGTAGAAGTTACCGGCGCCGATTTGGAAGATGCCCGCACCGTTATGATGGGTGAAAACGGCTATTCCGAAGTATCTTTCCGCTTTAATACGGAAGGAGCTCAAAAATTCGGTAAACTCACGGGCGCCAATTTACAAAAGAATTTAGCCATCGTGTTAGATAATACCATTCAATCTGCCCCCACGATTCAATCCCGCATTTCGCGCGAAGGGCGCATCACCGGGCGCTTTACCCCGGAAGAAGCCCGAAGCTTGGCCATCGTCTTAAAAGCCGGTGCCTTGCCCGCGCCTGTACGCGTGATTGAAAAGAAAACCATCGGGCCGACTTTGGGTGAAGACTCTATTAAATCAGGTCTTTCTGCTTCCGGTATTGCGTTGGTGATCATCTTGTTATTTATGCTCGTTTACTACAAAGCCGCCGGTTTTATCGCCGATATTGCTTTGTTATTAAACTTTGTTTTAACCGTGGCTGTGATGAGTTACTTCTCTGCTACGCTCACACTTCCCGGTATCGCAGGTATGATTTTGGCGTTAGCTATGGCCATTGATGCCAACGTGCTTATCATTGAACGCATGCGCGAAGAAAAACGCGCCGGCAAACCCGTGTATGAAATTATCAACCTGGGTTATGATAAAGCCTGGAGCGCCATCTTCGACTCCAACATCACCACCATTATCGTGGGTGCCTGTCTATTACAATTTGGTACCGGCCCTGTCAAAGGGTTTGCGGTAACTTTAATTGTTGGGTTACTGGTCAGCTTGTTCACCGCCGTATTTGTAACGCGTGCGATCTATGAACTGATCTTAACCTCTAACACCAAGGAGATCAGCTTATGATGACTTTCTTCCCTAAAACAAATATTGATTTCCTTAAGTATAGAAAAGTATATTTCACGCTGTTTGCCTTGTTGCTCATCGGCGGATTTATCTGCTTTTTTACCAAGGGATTTAACATGGGTATTGATTTTACCGGCGGTACCATGGTACAGGTAAAATTTAACGCCCCCGTAGAAATGGAGCAAATCCGTGAAGCCCTTAGCACCACTGGGGCCAACTCCGAATTGCAATCGTACGGGGATAACTCTTACGCTATCAGCGAAAAGAGCTCCTCGGATGAAGTAGGCGTGGTACAAGGCCGCATTACCCACGCATTAGATAGCCTAAATGTGCCTTATACGGTTTTGCAAACGAACTCCGTAGGGCCGGCCGTCGGTTCTGATATGACCGAACGCGCCTTGTGGTCTATCCTCTTGTCCATGGTGTTTATCATCATCTACGTAGCGTTCCGCTTTAGCAATATTTTGTGGGGTATTTCCGGCGTAGTAGCCCTATTCCACGACTTATTCTTAATGGCGGTGGCATTTTCCATCACGCAGCGCGAAATTGACCTAGTTGTAGTGGCCGCCTTTTTAACCGTGGCCGGGTTCTCCATTAACGATACCATCGTTATCTTTGACCGCATGCGCGAAAATGTACGCTTGCATCCCAAAATCAACTTTGGGGATCTGATTAACTTATCCATCAACGAAACCTTGTCTCGTACCGTAATCACCACGCTCACAGTGTTAGTTGCGTTACTAATCTTGTATTTCTTTGGCGGAGAAGTCATCAACTCGTTTGCGTTTGCCATGCTCGTGGGTTGTATATCAGGTGTGTACAGCACAATCGCACTGACCACTCCTTTAGTGTACACTTGGAGCCATGGGGAATATCACGACGGCGGCGAACAAGATTTAAAACCTGCCACCCGTGAAAATGCAGAAAAAGTAGCCGCTTACCAAACCGCTAAGCGGATGGTTCGCGACTCTAACGGTAACCGCCGTTCCAAAAACCGCAAACACAGATAGTTTTGCCAAACAGAGCCCCGTGCCCAGCGGGGCTCTGTTCAAACGTTTTATAAAGGGAGTTTTGTTACCGAGACTCGGTTTATAAAAGGTTTGAAATAACAAAAATCTATGCGCAAAATAAAACGTTTTAAAATCACTTTACGTGAACGCGAAATTTTGAACCGCTTAATGCGGGAATTGCCGCTTTTGCGCCGAGCTGGGTTCCAAAGTCAGCCGGAAGTATCTGCGTTTATTTTGAGTGTTTTTAAACAAATTGACCCGGGGGTTGTGTACGAATTTAATCAAGACGCCCACTGGGAGTTGGATGATCAAAGCATTTTGCACAAAGAAATGTTTTCGGCGTGCGCGGTAACCCTGGGAAATCAACTTACTGCGTTTTTAGAATCTTTACCCAACGACGATAAACGCACCGCTGCCATCACTGTTATTTTAGAATTTTTGAAAACGGCCATCCTATTTGTGGTGGACCTCATTAAAGAACAAGCCCAGAAAGAGGAATGCGAGACACTGGACTTGCAATTTGTGTATATCCCCCCGTTTGGAGCAGCCGGAGCCCCTAAGATGTTGCGCGAAGCTGTGCGCTTGGAAAAAACAGTAGCCGACAAAGCCCTACCAAGCATCTTGCCGCATTTAAAATCGGAAAAAATTGATGTTTCCTTGACGGATGACGGACGCTTGCTGCCTCCGTACACTACTGTATTTTTTGTGCCGTGGCAAAAAGCTAAAAAGAAAGGAAAAAAATAATGCATCGCGAAGAATCAACCCCTTTTTCTCTGAAACACACCCTTGGCTCCACTTTGGCCTGGTGGTACACGTTGTTGCTCGGCTGGACAACCCGCGTATATTGGTTTAAGACCGAAGAAGCCCGTGCCTTAGAAGATCAAGGCAAGGGAATCATTTATGCCGCCTGGCACAATCAACAATTATTTTTATTATACCCTTACAGAAAGCAAAAAATTGCGGCGCTAATTAGTCAATCCAGCGATGGGGAATATATCGCCCGAGTGTTGCCGCATTTTGGGATGATTGCCGTACGCGGCTCTACCACCCGAGGTGGCGTGCGTGCACTTATTAAACTAATGCAAGCCGCCCGCAAGGGCTACCGCCCCATGCTTACGCCGGACGGTCCCCGCGGACCGATTTATACCGTACAACCGGGTATCTTGTTTTTAGCTAAAAAATTAGGGTGGCCGATTATCCCCGTGGGCACGGCGTTAAGCCACAAATTTAAGGTGGGCTCGTGGGATAAAATGCGTATTCCGCTTCCCTTTGGCAAAACAGCACTGACGTATGGGAAAGCCGTGTGGGTAAAATCAGAAGAAGATTTTGACCGCGCCGCTAAAGAAATACAGACGGAGCTCAACCGTTGCAGTGATGCCAGCGAACTATTTTGCAACCACAAACATTTTGACAGTACGCAAGGGTAATCAAAAGATATTGCCTATGGCTTAGGCGCAACCCCTCACCTACGAATTGGTACCACAATATATTCTTTCAATTCTCAATCAAAAAGTCTGTATCCCGGCACAGAAAGATTCATTCCCCTCACATGTAATGGGTCTATCGGACGCGGTAACGCCATTGTGATTCAAGAAGATTAACGTATAATTACAACCTGAGTTTTGAATTCTACAAGCTGCAACCCCATCATTCATTAACGTATAATTAAACAGAGCCGTAGAATACACATTGCCATTCCAAGTTCCTCCGGGCAACGCGATATCTAACGCTTCCCGCGTATTGACGGGCGCATTGGGATAGGCATCTAAGGAGCGATTTTGAGCTTCTACAATAGCCTTGCCGATTGTCATCGCTTCCGAAGCGCGGCTTCTTTCCACCGCTCTTTGATATTGCGGTACAGCAATACTGGCCAGTATTCCAACAATCAACACAGTAACTAACAATTCCAATAATGTAAAACCTTTCATAATTATATTCTCCCTCCTATGGTTAAAAGTAGTATATCAAATATTTTTATAAATGAGGTAAATTTGGTATGATGTAGGTATGCAAAAAACAATTAAAATTGGAAAATATCAGCTGTCTAATACCAAGCCGTTGGCTTTTATGGCTGGGACGTGCGTTATTGAAAGCGAAGCACACTACCTGCACGCCGCCAAAAAATTGAAAGAAATTATCGCACGCACCAAACACCCCTTTATCTTAAAAGCCTCTTTTGACAAGGCAAATCGCACCTCAATTGATGCCTACAGAGGCCCCGGGCTGGCCAAAGGATTGGACATTTTATCCAAAGCCAAGCAACTTACCGGATTACCCGTCGTGGTGGACGTCCACGAGCCTTGGCAGGCCGAAGAAGCCGCCCAAATAGCTGATATTTTGCAAATTCCTGCCTTCCTGTGCCGGCAAACTGACCTGGTGTTGGCTTGTGCCGATACCGGTAAAGCGGTAAATATTAAAAAAGGACAATTTTTAGCCCCCGGCGCCATGGAACAAGTGATCAAAAAAATTGAGTCCCGCGGCAACCACAATATTTTATTAACGGAACGTGGCGCCTGTTTTGGCTATGGCGATTTAGTGGTAGATATGCGTTCGTTGGAACTGATGAAACAGTTTGGGTATCCGGTCATTTTTGATGCGACCCACTCCGTACAAAAACCCGGCTCGTTAGGCTCTGCCACCGGTGGTAATCGTAAATTAGCCCCTGTGTTGGCTAAAGCCGCTACGGCCTTAGGGATTGCGGGCGTATTTTTTGAAGCACATCCCACTCCGGACAAGGCACTTTCCGACGGGCCCAATTCATTAGATTATGCCCTTACTACCAAAATGGTAAAAGAATTGTGTGCCATTGACGCGGTAGTCAAAAAATTTAAATAATTATGACTTTGTGGCAACCTACTTGGAAGTGGCATTTGGTAACATTAGGAATTTTGCTAGTGATCTGTATCCTCGGATATGGGGCACTTAGCATGATCACAAACCGATTGCCTGCGCCTTATCAACCTCGTACTACTGCGCAAGGCACAACGCCCTGGAACGATTAAGGAATAAATATGAAAAAATTTACAATCACCCCCTCCGCTGTAAAACGCATCGCACGCCAAGTGCTTACGATTGAACACGAAGCCCTGGCCCTAAGCCATAAAAGCATTGATGAACAATTTATTAAGGCTGTTGACGTGATCGCAAACTGCAAAGGACGCGTAGTTGTGCTGGGCATCGGCAAGAGCGGTATCATCGGCCGAAAAATTTCCGCCACTCTGGCCTCCACTGGTACTCCCTCTTTCTTTGTACATCCCGTAGAGGCCCTGCATGGCGACCTGGGCATGATTACCCCCGGAGATGTAATTATTGCGATTTCTTTCTCCGGCCAAACGGAAGAAATCAATAAAATTTTGCCTTCTCTTGAACGCCGCAAATTAACAATCATCTCCATGACGGGGCATGCACATAGCAAGCTGGCACTCATGTCGGATATTCATATCACCGTACACATTGAACGGGAAGCGTGCCCCTATAACTTGGCACCTACTGCCTCTACCACGGCTACGCTCGCCGTGGGTGATGCCCTAGCTATTTGTTTAATGAATAT
>ONOD01000081.1 GCA_900319325.1 uncultured Elusimicrobium sp.
AGGGCAAGTGGAGGGAATCCCCGTAAAACCACATCCGCAGATGGTGCACGAAATTTTGCGTGCGGCGCAAGTTACGTGTGAAAACTGTTTGTATGTGGGAGATTCGGATGTGGATATGCAAACCGCTCAAAACGCCGGGATTAAGGCTTGCGCGGTCACATGGGGGTTCCGCTCGCAAGAAGTTTTAGCGGCCTATCACCCAAGCCACTTTGTAGATGAACCCGCTCAAATTTTATTGCTTCCAGAAATACAGCACAAGGATTAACGCGCCTAAGATCCAGCGGTAGTAAACAAACACATCAAAACTATGGCTTTTAATATACTTCATTAGTCCGCCAATCACCAAAAGCCCGCCAATAAATGCGCTTACAAATCCCCACAACAACGGAGCAGTAAGATCTGCCGCGGTTAACTTAGTACATTCCAACAGTGCCGCGCCGGCAATAATGGGAGTAGATAATAAGAAGGAAATTCGGGCGGCTGCTGAGCGAGATAGCCCCAAGAACAAGGCTGCGGTAATGGTGACGCCGCTGCGCGAAACACCGGGCATAATAGCTAGTGTCTGGGCTACGCCAATCAAAAATACAGTTATAAACGGTACGGTGTAAATGTCGGGGTCTCCGTTTCGGGTGCCCGATTGGCGGTCCGCTATCCATAATAAATAGGCAAATACAATTAAGCAGATGGCAATGGGGAGGGGGCTGCGAAAGGTATTTTCTGCCCAGTCATTCAAAAAGAAACCCGCCAAGGCGGCAGGAATGGTGGCGGCAGCCAAGTACCATAACATCCGCCCTTGGGTAGATTTGGGGGCGGTGAGCCCTTTTTTAAGAAGGGTATACCAATCGTTAGCAAAATAAATTAAAACAGCCAGTAGTGTGGCGGCATGTAACATGACATCAAACGCAAGCCCTTGATAGGCTTGCCCACGCAGGTAAGGAACCAGTACTAAATGCGCCGAACTGGAAATTGGTAAAAATTCCCCCAGGGCTTGTACAATTCCAAGTAGTACGGCGTCAAAAATAGTCATAACAGCAGCTCCAATATAGTTTGATTATACTTGCTTAAAATGCGATAATGAAAACAAGTCCCTTTTATTGTACTATTTTTAGTGTTTTTATGAAGTTATATTACGCCCATTATCCCGCGTTGGAAAACCGTTTTGTCCGCTTTGTGCAAGAAAACCGCACAAACCCGCTGGACAAATGGCTTGTAGTGTGTGCGTCTTCGTTTATAGCGCAGCGCCTGCAGATGCTTTTAGCAAGTGAGTTGGGGGCTATAGCCAATATCCATTTTATAACCGGTAGCACATTGGTAGGGCGGTTGGATCAGGAAGCCCCCGGCGATACGCCGGCGCTTTTGCCACAGGATCACGTGCGCGATTTTTTAATTAAAGAAATTTTAAGTGAACCGGGGCTTGACCGGTATCCTATTTCCCGCGGCTTTGTGCAAGCCGTTAAAAGTTCGCTCAGAGATTTGGCCGATTCGTTGGCTGATCCTGCCATTTTGGAAGAGCACTTACTCAGTATGCCTGATTATGTGCTTGAGCAAGACGGCGGGCGTTTTGAATGGCTGGTTCATGTGTATAAGCGTTACTTGGAGCGGGAAAACAGCATCCCCGGGTATCGTTCCTATCAAACTGCATTTGAACGAGCTTTAAATCAGGTAGAAACTTCCGCTTATTTGCGTAGCTTTTCCCAAATTGTTGTTTATGGGTTTTACGATATGCCCGGCCGTCAGTTGGAATTGACCAATCGCATACGTGCGTGTTATCCGATTACTGTGTTTGCTCCGTACGAAAAACACCCCGCATATGCCTTTGCTAAAAAGTTTTTTGAAACGAACTGGTTGAGTGCTCCCGGGGCAGAAGAAGTGTCGGCGGCAATTCCCCTAGCTCTTGGAAACAGCGCCCCTTATGTATTTTCCGGTAGCGGAAGTGCAGCAGGCTCGCGTGTGGAAATTGTAAGCGCCCCCAATGTAAAAGGAAGTGTCTTTTATATGGTCAAGGAAATTTGCAAACGTGTGCAAGCGGGGCAATCCTTGGCAGATATGGCCATTTTTGCGCGGAATATCACTCCGTATCAGGAAGAACTGCGCCGGGCCTGCAAAGCTAATTGTTTGGCGTTAGATGCCTCGTTTTCATACCCGCTTTATAAGTATGCGTTAGGAACTTTTTGTCTGAATTTATTAGGACTTGGCACCAGCGGGTTTTCCCGTGAAAATATATTGGCCGTTTTTTCATCTCCGTATTTTAAAGAACCGCACAAAGC
The DNA here is from genome assembly GCA_900319325.1 of uncultured Elusimicrobium sp. GTDB lineage: Bacteria > Elusimicrobiota > Elusimicrobia > Elusimicrobiales > Elusimicrobiaceae > Avelusimicrobium. Next base: position 2,268 of record ONOD01000081.1, read on the forward strand.
AACTTGGCGGCGGCTTGTTAGCCGTTCGTTAGTCAGCCGGGATTTATCCCAGTGGAATGATTTGTTGCCGCAGGCTCCGGGCTTTCAAGAAGAAACGCTGGCGTGGATTAATCAGGCTAGCAAACAGTTAGAACAATTGACGCAGGCGCAAACGTGGACCAGCGGAGTACAGCATGTATTGAATTTTTTAGAAACGCAGGTAGATCTATCCGCTTTCGAAGGCAAAGACGCCGAAATTTACCAAAAAATTTGTGAAACAATCACTAAAATTAACGCCTATGCAGCAGTGCGTCCTCAGTGCCAGGCCGGCGAACTATTACCGGAAATCATACAAGCCTTAAGCACGCTTACATTCAATGAAGTAGAATCCGTGGAAGGTGGACTTACGGTTACGGATGTAGTGCGTGGGCGCGGACTGCGGTTCAAAACCGTATTTCTGCTGGGGCTTAACGATCAGGAATTTCCCCTTGTAACGCCGGAAGATCCCATTTTGCGCGATTATTACCGATATCATTTGCGCGATACGCTTGGGTATTGGATTAACGCCAGCCTAGACCGTGGCGATGAGGAAAAATTATTGTTTTACAGCGCTATTACTTCCGCCAGTGAGCAATTATATGTGCTGTATAACCGATATGGACCTGATGGAAAACCAGTAGTTCCTTCTGTGTACGTGGCGGAGTTGGCGCGGGCTTGTGAGTTAAATCTGCAGGCGCCGGATGCGCCGCGGGTGAGCGGACGCCTTGCACAGCGGTTGCGCACGTGCGATATTTCCTGTTTAACCCCCAAGGAGCTCTCTTATCGGTTTGTTCTAAGTGGCGCTTCCACGGAAAAATATCGTGCAGCAGGCCTTTTAACTGAAGAAAAAACGCGTTCATTAACTGCTGCCCATGCGCTTGCGCAACCGGGCCCTTTGAGTGCGTACGACGGAATAATTTCACAAGGAGCCCAACTATTTGAGCGGGAAAATAAACGCGGGTTTTCTCCCTCGGCGTTGCAGGAATTAGGTGCCTGCCCTATGAAATATTTTTTGAATAGGGGCCTTCGCTTGGGTGAGCCGGAAGAACCTGCCAGCCGCCAAGCATTACCGGCCAATAAACAGGGGACGGCATACCATGAAATTTTAAGAGAATTTTATCAAACCTTGGCTGAAAAAGGGTTGCTGCGGGATTTGTTTGATGTGGGAATTTCCGAACAGATGCAGCAAATTATTGCCCGGCATTATACGAAAGGTTCCTACCGCGTCTTTGGAATTTATCCCGTTGTGTGGGAAATTATTTTAGAGAATATCCGCCAAAAACTCAGTGCGTTTGCCGTGCAAGATGTGAAAGAGTTGGGGAATTTTGTGCCGCGTTATTTTGAACAGGAAGTTATCACAACCCCTACCGAAGATCTGCCTCTTTGCTTGCGGGGTTTTATAGATCGTATGGATGTAAACGAGGATACAAAACAATTTCGCATTGCCGATTATAAATCCACTCGCAAAGGAACTACGAACTTAGCTAAAGACTTTTTCACGCGGCTTGTCTTTCAACCCGTGATGTATATTTTGATGGCGCAACATGTGCCCGCGTGGAAAAAGTATCAAACTGCCGGTTCATGCTTGCTTTCTATTGATCCTTATAGTAAGCGTGATTTGTCTGCCGAAGATTATGCTGCCGTAAAAGACCGTGCCCTTGCATTTTTGACGCAGCTTACGGACCTGATTAAAACGGGAACTTTGTTTATGTGCCCTGGTGAAGCGTGCGCGTATTGTCCGTACCATTTATTATGTCGCAAAGATGCTTTTAAGCCACTACTCCGTGCGCAGAAAAGCGCACTGCGTGCATCTTTAGAGGAGGCCCGTCGTTATGATGAAGGAAGATAGGCTTCGCGCCTTAACACTCACCGGGGTAAATTTAGTGGTGGAAGCGGGCGCCGGCACCGGCAAGACGACCTTGCTTATTGACCGTCTTTGTTTGTGTGTGTTGGCCCAACAAATACCGGTGGAAAAATTGGTGGCGCTGACATTTACTGAAAAAGCCGCCGCCGAAATTAAAACCCGTTTTATCTTTAAACTCCAACAGTTATTAGAACTAATACAAGCCGAAGAAACAACGGGGACGGATCCGCAGGTTTATCAAACGGATAAGAAATATAGGACACTGCGTTTGTTGCGGGAAAAATTTGGCCTTGCTAATGGAGATTTGATTAGCCGTGCGCAAGCGGCCTTGGCACGCTTGGACCGTGCTTCTATCGGAACGATTCATAGTTTCTGTGCGGAAATCCTGAAGATGTTCCCGCTGGAGGCGGGGCTTTCGCCTTTAGCACAAATTGATACCGGGCAAAAAGCCGTGCAACTTTTTGAAGAACGCTGGAATCGGTTTTTAGATAGAGAACTGGGGGAAAATGCTCCGCGGGCAAACCATTGGAAGGAGGTGCTGGGTACACTTTCATTGGAGGATCTTAAAGAGCTTGCTACTTCCTTGGCCGCTTTAAAACCTGTGGAGTATGACTACTACAGTCATCGTAGCATGTTGATTAAACTATGTGCTCAAAAAGCGCAGCAGATGCAAGAGTTGGCCCAGGCGCATATGCCGGCCTCTCATAAACCGCGTGCGATTGAAAAAGCCTTGTTGTGGGCCGCTGATTCGTTGGTGCGAACGCAAGCATTTTTAGAAGGAAAAGACATCCCGCCCGCTTCGCAAGAACCGTGCCCGGGTTTGTCCGCCACCTTATGTAAGGGCTGGGAAGCGGACGAGCAAGAAGAAGCACGCGGGCTTGTCAGTTTTGCGCAAAAAATTACACCTGAAAATCAAAAACTCTTTTTGCGGGCATGTGAGCTAGTGCGTCCGTTGGCCCAAGAAGTACGTTTATTGTATGAACAAGAAGGCGTGCTTAGTTTTGACGATTTGATCATCAAAACGCGCAATTTGTTGGC
>ONOD01000028.1 GCA_900319325.1 uncultured Elusimicrobium sp.
GCTGGTGTATCTACTCAAAAAGTTTGCCTGGGGGCCGGTGATCGGCGCTTTGGAAAAACGCGAACAGCAAATAGAAACCGACAAAAAAACCGCCGCCGATGCGCGTAAATCCGCTGAAGAATTAAAAAAAGAACTGGACGACCGCTTGACCCAAATCTCTAAAGAGGCGGCCCAAAAAATTGCGGAAGCCGTCAAAATAGGTGAAACGCAGAGAGATCAAATCTTAGCACAAGCCAAAGAGCAAGCAGACCGTTTAGTAGAACAAGCTAAAGCACAAATTGAGGCCGAAAAAACGAAGGCTTTAGCCGACGTACGTGGCGAAATTGCTTCTATCAGTTTGCTGGCGGCTTCACGCGTAGTGGAAAGAGATTTAAAAGACGATACTGCCGATAAAATAGTGGCGCAAGTATTAAAGGAAGTACAACAGAAATAGTATGAACAGTCAACAACGCATAGCGGCTACGCGTTACGCCGCAGCTTATGACGGGTTAAGCGCTTCCCTAGAGGAAGCACAAACAAACGCAGCACAGCTGGATAAGGCCGTCCAAATTTTAGCGGGCGTGAATACGCAAATGCAAAGCCCGCGGATTTCGTCCGCCCATAAAAAATTAGTGATACAAGAAGCGCTCAAAGATTTTCCGTCAGCTTCATCTTTTATTGCGGTGCTTATTGATGCCAAACGGTATAATTTACTCCGTGAAATTTGCAAACGTGTCCATACGTTGCTTGATGACCGCAAAGGCATTTCCCGCGCTATTATAACTTCGGCCCGCGTGCTGAGCCAAGCCCAACAGGCCGCCGCCACGCAGACGCTATCCGCTAGGTACGGCAAAACGGTGAAGGCGCAATTTAAGACGGACGCTTCGCTCTTGGGCGGGTTAAAAATGGAATGTAACGGCGAACTAATTGACGGAAGCATTCAACATCGGCTGGCAAAATTACAAGAAGATTTGAAAGGGTAAGATTATGGCGATTAGACCCGAAGAAATAACAAACATCATTAAAGAAAAAATTGAAAAACTTGATACCTCCATTGACATAAAAGAGGTAGGAACCGTCATCCAAGTAGGGGACGGTATTGCCCGCGTGTATGGGCTGAACAACGTCAAAGCCTCCGAACTGGTGGATTTTGGACATGGCGTAAAAGGCATGGCTCTTAACTTGGAGTATGACAACGTAGGTTGCGTTCTTATGGGCGCCGACACCTTAGTGCATGAGGGCGACACTGTCAAACGTACGGGAGAAGTAATCAGTATCCCCGTAGGTAAAGGAGTGATTGGCCGCGTGGTAGACCCGTTAGGCAATCCCCTGGACGGAAAAGGCGCCCTTGCTACGGACAAAACTATGCCGTTAGATATTGTAGCCCCGGGGATTATTGACCGTCAACCCGTTAAACAACCGTTGCAGACCGGAATCAAAGCCATTGATGCTATGGTACCGATTGGCAAAGGACAACGTGAGCTTATTATCGGGGATCGCCAAACCGGTAAAACCGCTATTGCTATTGACGCTATCATCAATCAAAAAAACATTCCCGAAGACGAACGTTGCATTTGTATTTACGTGGCTGTTGGTCAAAAACAGAGTACCGTGGCGCAAGTAGTTAAAACATTAACGGACTTTGGCGCGATGGACTACACGGTAGTTGTTTCCGCAACAGCGTCGGATCCGGCCTCTATGCTCTACATCGCCCCTTACGCCGGATGTGCCATCGGTGAATATTTCATGTGGCAAGGCAAAGACGTCCTCATTGTGTATGATGATTTGTCCAAACATGCACAGGCTTATCGTCAAATGTCGCTGCTCTTACGCCGTCCGCCAGGGCGCGAGGCCTATCCCGGGGATGTGTTCTATTTGCACTCCCGTTTGTTGGAGCGTGCCTGTAAACTTTCTAAAGAAAATGGCGGCGGCTCGCTGACTGCCTTGCCGATTATTGAAACGCAGGCTAACGACGTGTCCGCCTATATTCCTACCAATGTGATTTCTATTACGGACGGGCAAATTTATTTGGAAAGCAACCTATTCTTAAGTGGCATTAAACCTGCTATTAACGTGGGGTTGTCCGTTTCCCGCGTGGGCGGCAGTGCGCAGCGTAAAACAGTACGCAAAATTGCCGGCACGCTACGTATTGATTTGTCACAGTATCAAGAGTTGGCCGGGTTTGCGCAATTCGGGTCGGAATTGGATAAAGAATCCCAACGGCAAATTGCCCGCGGCAAACGCATGACGGAACTCTTAAAACAAAATCAATACGCTCCCTTAAAGGTAGGAGAAGAAGTATTGGTGTTGTACGCCGGGACGCACGGTTACTTAGATGCGTTAGAAGTACACGATGTGTTACGCTATGAGAAAGAATTATTAGCGTACGTGCGGGCGGAAAAACAGGATGTGTTAGACGCCTTAAACATGGCAACCGAATTAACACAAGAAGTAGAAACAAAAATTTGCAATGTGTTGGATGCTTTCAAAACGGTTTTTAAACCGGCATAAGGAGAAATTATGGACGCGAAAAATAGAAAAAAATATCTGGTAACAGGCGGAGCTGGTTTTATTGGTAGCAACATTGCCAAAACGTTAGAAGCCCAGGGACACGAAGTTACCGTAATTGATGATTTCCGTAAGAACGGGCACTTTAAAAATTTAATTGGTTTTAAAGGGGACGTAATTGCCGCCGATTTATTAACCTATCAATTTGAAGATACCTATTTTGATGCCATCTTCCACGAAGGAGCTATTACGGATACTACCGTGATGGATCAACGTGAAATGATGGAACAAAACGTGGAAGCTTTCAAAAAATTATTAAAATTTGCCGCCAAGAGTGGTATTAAAAAAATAGTTTATGCTTCCTCGGCCGCTACGTACGGCAACGGCCCGGTACCAAACGTGGAAACCCAACCCACCCACCCGGAAAATGTCTATGGTTTTTCCAAAGTGATTATGGACAATGTGGCCCGCCAGTTTGTGGAAGAAAATCATGACATGACCATTATCGGGTTGCGCTATTTTAACGTCTATGGACCCGGTGAATATTACAAAGGGAAAATGGCCAGCATGGTCTATCAGCTTTACTTGCAAATGAAGGAAGGCAAACGTCCGCGCGTATTCAAATTTGGCGAACAACAACGCGATTTTGTGTACGTTAAAGACATTGTCAAAATCAATCTGTGTGCGTTGAATAACGGCAAAGAGTCGGGTGTATACAACGCCGCTACGGGGATTCCGCGCGATTACAACGCCATGATTGCGTGCCTCAATAAAGAAATGGGCACAAATTTAGAACCCGAATATATTGACAACCCCTATGCGTCCTTCTTTCAAGTAAAAACGCAAGCCGACATTGCTAAATCTAAGGAGAAGTTGGGCTATACCCCCGACTATACCCTGGAAACCGGAATTGCCGATTACGTGAAAATTTTGAAAGCGGAAAACAGATAAATGGAATCCTTGCGCGACATACGGCAAAATATCAAAGCCATTAAATCTACCCAGCAGATCATGCAAACGATGAAGATGATCTCCAACGCGCGCATCCGCAAAGCGCAAGAGGCGATGCAAAACGCACGTCCTTTTGCGCAAAAAATGCTTGAAATGGTGGATGATTTAAAACAAGATATTTTGTCTATGCCACAACCTGAGGACGGCACAGAAAGTTGGGCCGGCCGCATTTTTATCAATAAAACCGCTAATCCTAATAAAATTGGGCTCATTGTAATTACGGGAGACAAAGGGCTTACCGGTTCCTTTAATGCCGTTATTTTGCGTAGCACATTGGCTTTTTTGCGCGAACATCAGAATAAAGAGATTTTTCTCTTTGCCATTGGCAAAAAAGGACGCGATTTTTTGAACCGTCTAAAAATGAAAAACCTGCACATGACGTATGAAAGCGTGGGCATTTTCCCCAAAGTTTCTTACGCACATGCAGATTTGTTGGGAGATGCCGTGCTCAAAACATTTTTAGAGGAGAAATTATCACATGTAACCCTGATTTATAACGATTTTAAATCGCTTGCTAGCCAAACCTTGCGTCAAATTCAATGGTTGCCGTTTGATTTTGAACAAATACAGCAAGCAAAAGAAGAGAGCGATTTTTTGTATGAACCGGGGATGTTAACGATTTTTAAGATGATGGTGCCACGGCTTTTAAAGGCCAATTTGTACCGGGTATTGTTGGAATCGCAAGCGGCTAACTTGGCAGCCACTATGAACGCGATGGATGCCGCCAGCAAAAACGCAGGAGAACTGGTTACGGCATTAGGGGTAAAACTTAACAAAGTACGCCAGGCCAGCATTACCAACGAAATTTTGGACATTGTTAACGGGGCAGAAGCTCTAAACAGTTAAAAGGAACACATTATGCAAACTGGAAAAGTTATTCAAATTATTGGGGCGGCAGTAGATATTGAATTTTCCCAAGATCACCTGCCCGCTATTGAAAACGCCATTGAAATTGAAATGGATGGAGGCCGCAAAATTGTGGCTGAAGTTGCCCAGCAAATGGGTGACGGGATTGTGCGTTGTGTATCATTGGAAAGCACCGATGGCTTGCAACGTGGCGCTAAAGCCATAGATACAGGCGCGCCGTTAACAGTTCCAGTAGGCGAAAAATGTTTAGGAAGACTCTTAAACGTGCTGGGTAAGCCGCAGGACCACAAAGGGGAAATTCAAGCCGCTATGCAGATGCCCATCCATCGCGAGGCGCCTTCCTTAGCCGATCAAAACCCCACCCCTGAAATTTTTGAAACCGGTATTAAAGTTATTGACTTAATTGCCCCGTACATGAAAGGGGGAAAAGTGGGACTTTTCGGTGGGGCCGGCGTGGGAAAAACCGTTCTTATCATGGAGCTTATTAACAACGTGGCGCGCGAACATCACGGCAGTTCCGTATTTGGCGGCGTTGGGGAACGCAGCCGCGAAGGAAACGATTTGATGTTGGAAATGAGCGAGAGCAAACTTTCCGACGGGTCCACCGTGCTGGATAAAACGGTACTCGTTTATGGTCAAATGAATGAACCGCCAGGAGCCCGTGCAAAAGTAGCGCTTACGGCTCTTACACAAGCGGAATATTTCCGCGATGTGAAAGGGCAAGATGTACTTTTGTTTTTAGATAACATCTTCCGCTTTGTGCTAGCCAATAGTGAAGTGTCTGCCCTTTTGGGACGTATGCCTTCGGCCGTGGGATATCAGCCCACCTTGAATACGGAAATCGGCGCGTTACAAGAGCGTATTACATCCACTAAAAAAGGCGCAATTACGTCTATTCAAGCGGTCTATGTGCCCGCTGATGACCTCACGGACCCCGGTGTGGCCGCTACATTTACGCACTTGGATTCTACCTCTGTGTTGGACCGCCAAATTGCCAGCTTGGGGATTTATCCTGCCGTGGATCCGTTAGCTTCTACGTCGCGTATTTTAGACCCGCGTATCTTGGGGCAGGAACATTACGATGTAGCCCAAAGCGTGCGCCGCGTTCTGCAGAAATACAAAGATTTACAGGATATTATTGCTATCTTGGGTATGGATGAACTATCGGATGAAGATAAAAAAACCGTTGCCCGCGCGCGCCGTATTCAAAAGTTTCTCTCGCAGCCGTTTTCGGTTGCCGAACAGTTTACTGGTCACCCCGGCAAATATGTAAAACTGGCGGATACAATCAAGGCTTTCAAAGGTATTGTAGCCGGCGAATATGATCACATCCCGGAATCTTGTTTCTATATGTGCGGGGGTATTGAAGACGTCCTGGCCGCGTATGAAAAAGTAAAGGATAAAGAGTAATGGCTAAAAAGCTGACGCTTAATTTAATCACACCCGAAAAACAACTCATCACCGATAAGCCGGTAGATATGGTAATTCTTCCGGCTTTATTAGGGGAGATGGGCGTTTTGCCCGGCCACGTGCAAACGGTGGTGCAGCTAGGCATGGGTTCTCTGCGTTATGAAACGGATGGCAAAGAAGAAGAATTTGCCGCATTGGGCGGATTTGCGGAAGTGCTCAATGATACCGTAAACGTCTTTGCGGAAAGTGCAGGTTTAGCAGAAGAAATTGATGAAGAAAAAGAGCGGCAACGCCTTAAAGCCCTCAAAGATTCGCTCTCTAGCCAAGATGCGGATATTGATTTTGAACTGGCGGAACTGGAAATTAAGCAAGCATTAGCCCGCATGAAAGTAAAAAAGAGAAAACATTTATAAGGGAAAAAGAAAACAAAATTGAAAAATTAATTGAGCAATATAGGCTGCACAAACAACAAAAATAGTATTATTGCGCTCTAAAACAGAGTTTTGTATAATATATACAGTAATTCAATTTTATTTTTAGGCAAGAGTTAAACAAAATGGTAGCCAAAAATAGTATTCTTATCCTCGCGGCCGGCAAAGGCACGCGAATGAAATCCAATCTCCCTAAACCGCTTCACGCGGTATGCGGGTTCCCTATTTTAGCGCACATTTTAAAAGCGGCCCAGGTACTAAACCCGGCAGCCATCGGCGTTGTTATTGGTCATGGGGCTGAACAAGTCAAACAAATCGTTTTAGAACAAAAATCCACTTGGGGAATTACCGCCCCGGTGGAATTTTTTGTACAAACCGAGCTTTCCGGTTCCGGCTCTGCTGTTAAAGCTGCGTTGCCCTTTTTACAAAAACACGATAACGTGATGATTTTAAATGGCGATACCCCTTTATTAAAGGCAGAGACGCTGGAGCGAATGTATGCTGATTTTGAGGCCAAAAAAGCCGGTGCGTTGGTGCTGGCCGTCAAGGTACCTAATCCGTTTGGATACGGGCGCATCGTGCGGGACGCACAAAACCAATTTGAAAAAATTGTGGAAGAAGCCGACGCAGACGCCAAAACAAAACAGATTGACGAAATCAACAGCGGGATGTATGTGTTTAATTCCGCTGCGCTGGTGCGCGCGCTTGGCCAATTAAAACCACAAGGGCCCAAGCACGAATACTATTTAACCGATACGTTATCTTTAATCAAACAAGCAGGCCAACCGGCGGTAGTATTTACCACGCAAGATTATACTCAAGCGCTGGGGGTCAATAGCCGTGCGCAACTGGCGGAGGCCGCTCAAATTATGCGCGCGCGCATCAATCAATATCACATGGATAACGGGGTGACGCTTATTAACCCACAAGATACGTATATTGATGCAGGCGTACAAATCGGTGCGGATACGGTGATTGCTTCGGGTTGTTATCTTTTGGGAAATACGCAAATTGGCTCAAACTGCACGCTAGAAAGCAGCGTATATATCAATAACTCTATCATTCATAATGATGTTACACTTAAATTGGGTACCTATATTGAAGAATCCGAAGTGGCCGAAACCTGCCAATTGGGGCCGTATGCACATTTGCGTCCTAAATCTGTTCTTAAAAAGGGTGCCAAAGTTGGGAATTTTTCTGAAATAAAAAAAGCCGTTATTGGCGAAGGGTCTAAAGTCAATCATTTAAGCTACATTGGCGACACTCAAATGGGGGCCGGGGTCAATGTGGGCGCAGGCACCATCACCTGCAACTATGATGGCAAAAACAAACACACTACCGTGATTGAAGATCACGTGTTTGTAGGGTCTAACGTGAATTTTGTAGCGCCGGTAACGGTGCACGAATATGCAAAAATCGGCGCGGGGTCAACCATTACCAAGGAAGTTGCAGCCCAAGGTTTGGCGATTGCCCGCTCGCGTCAGGTCGTTTTAGAAAAAAAAGGTGTAAAAAAAGAACATGACTAAAATCGTAAACGGCGATATGCGCATTTTTTCCGGCAATGCCAACTTGGCCTTGGCGCAGAAAATTTGCGAACACTTAAATATGGACCTTGGCAAACTGCGCGTGGAACGCTTTGCTGATGGCGAAATTGATGTGCAGTTATTGGAATCTGTGCGCGCACACGACTGCTACCTCATTCAATCTACTTGCCCTCCCGTCAATGAAAATTTGATGGAACTTTTAATTATGATTGATACGTTCAAGCGTGCCAGTGCCGGCAAAATTACGGCCGTAATCCCCTATTTTGGTTATGCGCGCGCAGATCGCAAGGCATCGCCGCGTGTGCCGATTACAGCCAAACTGGCGTGTAATTTAATTACGCAAGCCGGGGCGGACCGCGTGATGGCTATTGATTTACACGCAGGGCAAATCCAGGGGTTTTTTGATATCCCGGTGGATCACTTGCGTGCCCGCACGGTATTTTTGGATTATTTCAAAAACTTTAAACGCGAAGATTTAGTTGTTATTTCCCCCGATGTGGGCGGTGTAGAACGCGCCCGTAAATTTGCAGCCAAAATGGATGCCGGGCTGGTTATTATTGATAAACGCCGCCCCAAACCCAATGAGGCTGTTGTCTATAACGTCATTGGAGACGTGAAGGACAAAATATGTATTATTTTTGATGATATTGTAGATACGGCGGGAACCCTTACCACCGTAGCCAATAAAATTAAAGAACAGGGAGCGCGCGAAGTGTATGCCGCGTGTGCCCATGGGCTTTTATCACGCAATGCAATAGAAAAAATTAACGCTAGTAGCATTAAAAAATTGGTGATTACTGATTCGTTACCAATGCGCGATTTAGGACCCAAAGTGGAAACGCTGTCTGTCGCCCATATTTTGGCAGACGCTATCCAACGCAACCACAATGGTCAATCCATTAGTGGTATGTTTATGTAATTTCAAAATACTTGGAGGAATGAAAGATGGAAAAAGTAACAATCTCTGCCGCCACCCGCGAAGGCATTGGCGTCAAAGGCGCTCTTTCTAAAATTAGAGCGGAAAAAAACATCCCGGCCGTAGTGTATGGCGGGCATAAAGAACCTGTTAGCGTAACCGTAAGCGTAAAAGATTTGGACAAAATCATTAAAGCCGGTAAAAATACGTTAGTAGAAATCAACTTAAACGGCAAGCAGGAACTCGCGCTTGTGAAAGAAGTACAATACCACGCGGTAACCGATCGCCCGATCCATGCCGACTTTCAACGCGTAAGCATGAAAGATAAAATGGACGTGGTTGTGCCGATCCGCTTGGAAGGTACTTCTGCTGATATCGCCCAATATGGCGCTATCGTGGAACACATCATGCGTGAAATTGAAGTACGCGCTTTGGTAAGTGCTATCCCGCACGAAATTGTGGTAGATATTACCCCCATGACCATCAACAAAGGTATTGTGGCGGGCGATATTAAATTACCGGAAGGCGTAGAACTTATTACCGATAAAGAGGCCCCGGTGGTGCACTTGGCCATCCCGAAAGATGAAGAAACGCCGGCTCCTGCTGCCGCTGCGGCGGATGCAGCTGCTGCTCAACCGGAAAGCTCCTCTACCAAAGGTAAGAAAGACGAAGAAGGTAACCTTACCAAAGGTACGGACGCTGCTAAGAAATAGTTTATGCAATATCTCCTGGCTGGCCTGGGCAATCCCGGCCCTGAATACGAGCGTACGCGGCACAATGTGGGATTTCGCATCGTGGACGCGGCCGCTAGTAAATGGGGAGCCGAGTGGAAACCCTGGCAAAAGCTGGGAGAATATGCCAAAGTATCCGTGGCGGGGCATGACGTGTTTTTGTTAAAACCCCACACGTATATGAATTTATCGGGTCAGGCTGTTAGCAGCCTGGCCCGGTTTTACAAAATTACGCCAGAGCGCGTGATTGTGTGCTTTGATGATGTCTCTCTGGACGTGGGCAAATTACGCCTGCGCGGTTCCGGCTCGGCCGGTGGCCAAAAAGGGATGAAGAACATCATTGAGCAACTGGGTACGGACAAAATTGCCCGGTTACGCTGTGGAATTGGCCCCAAGCCCGAGAAATTTGATTTAGTAAACTTTGTACTTGGGAAATTCTCCCGTGAAGAAGAAAAATTGTTAGAACCTGCCTTGGAGCGCGCGGTCTGTGCGCTGGAAAGTTACTTCAAAGACGGTCTGCAAAAGACCATGAATAGTTTTAATTAGATTTATTTTGAAATTGAATTTGCGTAAAAAAAGCGTTAATTTCCCGTATCTTTTTATTTACTTGTGCGCGTAATAATTCATTTTCTTGCTTTTGATGAGACCAGCAAGTTTGAGTGGTAAGTGCTTTTTCAAAATACGCTAGGGCTTTGTCCAGATCCGGTTCGCACTCAAAGCCTTGCTCGTACATCAGGCCCACATAGTAAAAATCTTCTAGTTCAGGTTTTCGCGGCGCATTGCCGGATTCTACAACCTCTGCCAATTTTTTCACGCCCTGTGCTATTTTCTGCTTGGCATCCGTATTATTTTGCCAATAGTCAACGGCTCCCCCGCAGGCAAATTCCTTGGCTAACGCTTGCAACGCCTCAAAATCGTTATGTGCAAATGCCTCCCGATATAAGTCGCAAAGAGTTTCGTATTCGTCTTTTTTATATACTTGGCTTTGAAAATTTGATGGTTCCAAAGATTTCTTTTTGGTTGATAAAAAAGAAAAAAGCATACAAAATAATACTACCCAAATGAGCCAAACAGGGATAGGACTTGCTGTAAAGATGCAGATAGCAAGAGGGATGCCAACAAAAAATAAGAAGAAAAATTTCCCCATAGAATTATTTTTTCTCAAACGCCATGCAACAGTTGCCCAGCATACATTTGGAACAATTACAAAGCCCTTGCGTAATGCGCAAGGCGGCTAATAACTTACGGGCAAAATCGGTCAAGGTGGGGTCGCGCGCACCCAAAACCAGGAGGATGTCCCCCGGCTTAGCGGCGGCGGCCATTTGGGCCAAAATACGTTCGCGGCAGGCTTCGTAATCCACGTTGGTTTTTTGAGGCCTTCATACACGGTTTTGCAGGTCACGCCATCCGGGATAGTGCCGCCCGGATAATACACTTCCGTCAGCCACAGGTGATCCTCTGGCCCGATACTTTTGGCAAAACTGTCTACAAATTCGTGTGTTAAAAGTTTAATGGACGCAAATGCGTGCGGTTGATAAAACGCCAGCACGCGTTTGCCGCGTAAGTGTGCCGCGGCAATGGTAGCGGCCAATTTGTGCGGGTTGTGCGCAAAATCGTCCACCACTTCAATTTTATTGTAACTGCCGATAGAGGCAAACCGGCGTGCAATCCCCGTAAATTTGCTAAGTGCTTGTGCGCACGTTTGCAAATCCACTCCCATATGAAGCGCGGCGGCTACGGCGGCGGTGGCGTTGGCTACATTGTGCACACCGGGAATTTGTAAGCGGAAAGATTGGCCCTGGATGGTAAAGTCGGACCCAAAACCGTCCACTTTAATATCGGTAGGATGTACATCGCCTAGCGAAATTCCAAAAGATTTATCCCCGCCCAACGCACGCAAATTTTCTTCTTCTGCGTTAATAATAGCGGTTTTGCAGTGCGAAATAAATTCTTTAAAGTATCCTTGCAAAATGTTGATTTCTTTGTGGTCCTTTTGCAAATTGAGGCATAAGCCCAAATAGGGTTGATATTTGACGATAGAACCGTCGCTCTCGTCGGCTTCTATCACTAAAATATCGCTGTTGCCTTTGTAGACGTTGCCAAAAACCCCTTGTTCTTTTTGCAAAGATAAAATGGCCGCGCCCGTGATGACAGACGGGCTCATCCCCGCAAACGCTAAAATATCATAGACCATGGCAGTGGTGGTGCTTTTGCCGCTAGTACCGGAAACGGCAATTGTGCGGTGCTCGGCCACGTGTTTAGCCAAAAGTTCACTGCGGTGCATGGTAGGAATGTTTAGCCTCTTGGCCTTTAATAACTCCGGATTATCTTCTTCAATGGCGGAAGATAAAATCACAAGTTCCGTCGTTCCATCAATGCCGCTACCGTCCTGAGGAAAAAGTTTGATATCCAATTTCTTGAGATAATCCCACAAGGCCATGTCTGTGTAGCCTTTGCTAATTAAACGATCCGAGCCGGTAACTTCATCACCGCCCATCGCATGTAATTGGGCGAGGGCGCTCATCCCTACGCCGCCGATACCTACAAAGTGAATTTTCATTTTTTCTTTTCCTTTAATTTAAATTTTGCAAAATCGCTCATGGTGTAAAATCCACCCTGGCGCTTTACAAGCCACGTGGCAATATCTAAAACGGATGCAGCAAACAGATCGCGGTTGGTTGCTTTATGCGTTAGCGTGATTTCATCCAACGCGCTGGAAAACGTAGCGCTATGCGTGCCAACGGTTTCCCCAAGGCGTTCGTACGTCACCTGCTCGGCAGGAAGACCCATCTCGGTTGCGATGCGTTTGGCTGTTCCGCTGGGAGCATCTTTCTTATGCACGTGATGAATTTCATGCAAAGCTTTTTGATAGCCCTTATACATATTACACGCTTGTTTTACAAGTTCGGTAAAAAAGTATACGCTTAGGCTAACATTGGGCGCAAAAAAGACGGGGATTTTTTCTTCCGATTGTAACGTAAACAAGAACGGTTCCGGCAAATTAGTGGTGCCCGTTAAAAACGGTTTTTTGTATTTTTTAGCGAGTAAAAATGCTTCTTGCGCTCCCTGGGGAGTAGAAAAATCTACGACGATATCAAAGGATTCTTTGATGTCACTTTGCCCGGGCCCGCGTGTGGCGGAAACAATTAGATTTTTTTGTGGATTTTCAGCAATGAGCCGCGCAATGGCCTGGCCCATTTTTCCGCTTGCGCCGTTTAGTAACACGCGCACTGTTTGCAATTTTTTCATTTGAAAAATTTCTCCAATAACAATTCTACAATTTGTCGCCCGTTCATGGCGGCCCCTTTGAGTAAATTATCAAACGTCACAAAATAATGAATAATTTTGGGGTCTTCTACATCCGCGCGCAACCGGCAGATAAACGTGTCTTCTTTTCCGCTGGCTTCTTTGGGGGTGATGACTTTTTCGCTGTATACTAAATTAGGAAAATCGTTCCACAATTTTTTTACTTGGTCCAAATCAAAAGGTTCTTGCGCTTTAATGGTTACGCCCAGCGAGTGGGCATTTTCCACCCCTACGCGCACGGTGTGACAATATACTTTGATATGCGGCCACTCCATAATTTTGCGTGTTTCATAAAGGCCTTTAAGTTCTTCGCTGGTGTGTCCGTTTGGCTGGACAGAGCCGATGAGCGGTACGCAATTTTTTTCATACAAAGAACCGGGTGTGTGAAAATCATCTAAAAGCTTTTTTCCGCCGCCGCTAATCGCTTGGTACGAACAAAAAAACGCTTCCGTAATGTGATAGAAATTGCGTAAAGGGGCCAGGCTCATCACAAGCCCTGTTGTGGTGCAATTAGGGCTGGCGATTAGAGGAGTGTTTGCCGTAATAGCGTGCGGGTTAATTTCCGGAATGACCAGGGGTACCCCCGGCGTCATGCGAAACTCGCTGGACATATCCACCATAAATTTCACGCGGTCCTTAAGGGCCGGAACCAGTTGCGCACTAACCGGATTGTCCGTGCATAACACGGCAATGTCTAGCGCGGGGATTTCATCATTGCGCCCAAAAGTTTTTAATTCAAACGGTTTCTTGATTTTTTTTAACTGGGCCTCTATGTTGCGCCCTACCATTCCGTTAATACCGATGATCCCAACCGTTGTCATAGTAAAAATTCCTTGTCTGTTTGTGTAAGCAGTGCATCAATTTTGGCTTTGTTTTCATTAGAGATTTTCCCAAGGGGCGCGCGTACTGCTTGTGAGCCAAATCCTAATTTATAAAGCATATATTTGATGCACGTGGGGTTCGTTTCATAATAGCACGCTTTGATAAGCGGATACATTTTAGTAAATATCGCAAAGGCTTCGTGCGTTTTGCCTGCATTAAACAAATTGTACAATTTCACAAAACCCGGAGCGAGCACGCTGGCGGCTGCACTGATTGTACCACAGGCGCCGATAG
>ONOD01000050.1 GCA_900319325.1 uncultured Elusimicrobium sp.
ATAGAATCATAAAACGTCATTCCCGAAATTTGTAATCGGGAATCTTCAACGCTTGTTGTTGCTGAAGAAACAATCAAACGAAAAATGTGGGAGATCCCCGACGGAAACACTCGGGGATGACAGCCTATTAATCTTTATGAGCAAAGACTACAACAACTAATAAAAACAGGCTTTCTGTTAACTAAGTTTGTCCCCGAAAGCATTGCAGTCCATAGACTTTACAATAAAAACCCCACCGATTAGGTGGGGTTTGCAATTTAAATATTTCCCAGCAGCAAAACAAACAACGTTAGAAATATCAAACAGAGTAGTATCTTCATCAGCCCCAGGTGCTTTTTGAAGAAATCGTTAAATCCTTTGGATTCATAACCGATCAGTGCCAGCACAAATACCGTCACCAACGGCACAACAAACATCAAGTTATAAAGCACCAGGTAGAACACCGCGCGCGCACGGAATTGCGGGTCCTGCATGATGAGCACACAAGTAGGCACATACACCTGGCCCGTGCATACTGCCTCCACCAAAGAAACGCAAAACCCGACGGCAAGGGCAGCCAACACTAAGCGAAAGGTGCTTTCCTGCTTATCGCGCAAGAAAAACCCCATAATTTTATGGATGCGCACTTTTAATCCGTGCGGCAATTGCAGAATCATTCCGTCGGTTTTTTTGGTTTTACGGTAGATGATAAAATCATACAAGGCCAGCACAAAGAACAAGAAACAAAGCCCCGCCGTTAGGATGTAGAACGTCTTAATCACGTACGCAAAACCGCGCATGGCATATAAGAATTTGAACACGCCCAGCCCTAATAGTAAGTAGGCCGCAAACACTGCCACACAGTAAGAAACACCTACTAAAACAATCTCGCGCCGGGTGTATTTATAAACGGTAAGAAAAGAAATAAAAAATACAATAACGGCAAATGCGCACGGGTTAATGCCATCCACCAGTCCGCTGCCCACAATCGCCCAAAACGTAATTTTTTTAAACGCTTGCTCGGCAGACGCTTGCACTTGATCTTGGGCAATTAGCTGCACATTCGTCTTTTCACCCAGCAGTTGCGCTTTTTCAATGGCAGCCTCAGAATAGGTTCCAATTTCCGTCGGGTATCCCATCAAATACGTGCTGCCTACAGCCGCTGCGGGATAGCCACGCTCTTCGGCTTTAATACCATAGGCTTCGGCGGTTTGATTGAAAAGCAAGTTATTTTCGGGGATGGTGATATCGTACTCGGTAAAACTTACGGTATCTTTGTACTTTTCTTTGAGGGGACCCCAATATTCCTGTTTGAGTTTGTTACAATGCACGCAAGACGGACTTACAAACAGTACATATTCCACCTTTTCGGACGCAAAAGCGCTAACGGCGGCCAATCCAAGCAGTAGGCTTAAAAGCAGTTTCCTCATCGTTTTACGAACTCCGCAATACCGCCTAAAATCATATCCACTGACATCAAGATTAGGATCATACCGGTCAAACGTTCAATGGCGGTTAACCCGCGTTGCCCCAGCAGCTTGCTAAGCGAAAACGAACACATCAAAATGGCCATATTGATTACGGACGCACACAACACGGCCCACAACGTAACCATTTTGCTATGCTGCGCCGCCATGATGAGCACCATGGAAAGCGCCGCCGGGCCGGCCACCAACGGAATCGCCAACGGAACGATAAACGGCTCGTCTTTGGGGTCGCTCTTGGGTTCGGCGGAATCGTCGGTCGTAAATACTAAGTTAATAGAAATGAGGAACAAAATAATTCCCCCGGCAATGCTCAACGAATACGAGTGAATACCGAACGCCCGCAAGAACCATTTTCCACAAAATAAGAAGAAAATCATAATGCCTAGAGCGATGAGCAACTCGCGCAAAATAACAAAGGTGCGGCGTTCCGGCGATACTTTCTTAAGAGCAGCAATAAAAAGAGGGATGTTCCCGAAGCCATCCATGACTAAGGCTAAAGTAATTACTGAAGAAATAAATGAATCCATACAAACTCCTTGAAGTCCGGGCGGAACCGAACTTCTTAAATTATACCAAATTAGACGGATTATTTCTTCTTATCGGCGGCGTTCTGTACGCGTTTGCGGCCCCGCATAATGACATCTTGCCAGCGGGAACGCGACGGCCAAAACCGTTTGACGCGATGGCGCATTTGGGTAGTCACTAACGAGTGGGAAGGAAGCTGAGCACGGTCTGTGGCGCGGCGATTGGGGCCATGATAAGGGGTGGCGGAAGCGTTGTCTTTGCCACTGTCCCATGAAATACGCTGATGCGGGAAAATACTCTGCCGTCCGGTAAGTAAAAAGCTAATCACACACGCTACCGTAGCATACGGAGCGATCGGCGCTCCAAAAAGTTCAATGGCCATAATACTGGCGGCCAACGGCGTATTGGCAGCGCCGGCCAGTACGGCTACCAAACCCAGTGCCGCCAATGTAGCGCTATCTACACGCAAAAAGTCAGAAAGCATAGCCCCCGCTTGCGCCCCTACAAAGAATATCGGGGTAATTAACCCACCAATGCCCCCGGCCGCCAGCGTAATAGAAGTAGTTACAATTTTATATAAAAACCCTAAGGGCGATTGTAGCGGAGCGCCACTTAACGGGCCGTCAATGCCTGCCATGCCAAGCCCCAAATACAAGGGAGAAATAAAATACCCGATTAGTACCAACCCCAGTCCGCCCAACATACACGTCATAAACATACTGCTATGCTTGGTGATATAACGCAACACTACGCGGGCTAACTTGTTTATTTCAATAAACAGGATGGAAATCAACCCGAAAAACACGCCGGCAACAATTACTTTGAGAAAAAATTGTTCCGAAAATACCGGCACAAACGCCAACGGATGATATACGTAGTTTACCCCCAAATACGAGGTAACACCAAAGGCCGTAATCCCGGCGACTAATGCGGGAAACATCACTTCGTAAAATAAATGTCCGACCCACAAAACTTCCAACCCAAAAAGCGCGCCCGATACCGGCACTCCAAATACGCCAGCAAACCCGGCACTCACCCCGCAAATCATCATTCTGCGTTGGTCCTGCGCAGATAAATTGAAGAGACGCGCCAAACAGGCGGAAATTCCCGCGCCTACATCTGCGCACGGAGCTTCTTTACCGGCCGAACCGCCGGCCGCCATCGTTACAATGGAAAACACGAACGTCTTGAGCGCGGACCCTAACGATACGGGCTGATAAGCGTTAATGCGTTTGATCACGGCATCGGTAGAATAATCTTTATGCGTTTTGCCTATTTTGCGCGAAAAAAGCGCCACCGCATACAGGACAAACGGAAGCGCCACATAAAAGCCGGGTAATGTATTGCGTGCCCCGATAGCAACGTCTAACAATTTAAGGAAAACAGCGTCACACACTCCCACCACTAGGCCAATCACAGTGGCCAGGCAAAGCCATTTCAAAATGCGTAGTAATGATTGAGCGGAATCATCTAACATAGTCTTTAATCCCACGTAGGACGTAACTTTTTGATGATTTTTTTGACTTCGGGTTTAAGTTTGGGATCCACCAAATCCACAAACAATTTGCCATCTAGGTGATCTACTTCATGCTGAAAAGCCTTGGCCAGTAACCCGCGTACCCGTTTTACTTGTTCTTGGCCATTTTCGTCAGTATAGCGAACGGTAATATCCGTTGCCCGCAGAACTTCGGCCCATAAGCCGGGTAGTGACAGACATCCTTCTTCTTCAATTCTTTCCCCACGCTTGGACAAAATAACCGGATTAATAATTACATAACGCGTAGGCGGCAATTTTTCATCTTCCGCATTCGGTAGCAGGATAACCGCCAAACGATAATCCAATCCAATTTGATTGGCCGCCAAGCCCACGCCGCGTACAGCCAAGCACGTCTCTTCCATATCGGCCAATAGTTTAGGCAACAACGGGGCAAGCTGCTCGTATTTGACGGGTTTTAGTTTCCGGCGCAAGATATCTTCGCCATATTTGGTAATGCGTAATACTGCCATATTTTCATTATATCAAATATGCCGGGTTTCTTTCCTACGCGAAAAAAGCTACAATAAAAGTAATGAACGAGCAAGAAGTGAATCAACTATTTACTACATTTTCTGCCGGGCGCACCCCCGGTAGTGAAGATTTTAACGCAAGCCGCTTGTTCACTTTATTAGAAGATCCATTTAGTATTTGGTGCAATTTTCACGCTCCGCAAGAAGAAGCCGTCCCCGAACCCAACCGCTATGAGAATTTAAAAATCCGCACCGACCGCTCCGCGCGCGACGGTTGGATCCGCGAAGAGTTCCCTACCGTATTTTTTGTGACGGCTCAAGATGATACCGAGCGTTTCAAAAATACGCTGGCCGCTATGGCCCGCGGGGAAACGGCCATCGCTAATGCATCCTTGTGGAATTTGCAAGAACATGTGTACGGCGGGGTAAATCTGTTAGTACGGGTGAACGGTACCAGCCGGTTTGGGAATTATTATTACACCATTTATCAGTTCAAACGGGCGCATGATTTAAAGGAACATTATTCGCTACAAGTAACGCTTCTGAATCAGATTTTGGGGCAAATCCAGGGGATTACACCCGCCAATATGCGTATTTTCCTCAAAGGACACACGGTAGACGTTCCCTACACAGAGCATCTGGAACGTCTGCAAAGCGAACTCACATTTTGGCATAACATCCGCCTGGGTAAAGCCAAACCCGAAGCGCACAAACCCCCTAAAGCCGCCGCCGCTCCGTGGCGTGTATACGCCAATAAACTGCTTGTGCAAACAAAAGATTTAGTACTTTTGCCGCACCTCAATACCGAAATGCGCCAATGTCTCAAAATCAACGGCTTGTTTAATACCGACGACGTGGCGCATGCTTCCTTAGAAAAACTACAAGGAATTTTAGAGGAGCCTTACGCCACCGAAACGTATTACAATGCCCGGGCTTATCTGCATAACAAACCCATTTGGCGTAACAAAGGGCTTTTTCCCCCTCCCACCAAAAAGTACAATTTGTACTTTGACTTTGAAGCCACCGAGACCTTCACCAAAGACAATCAATCTTTCGTCTATTTAATTGGACTATGGGATAAAGAGCAAGATAAATATGTCTCTTTTATAGCCAAAACCCCCGAAGAAGAACTAACTATCTTTGAACAGTTTTATGCATACATAAAAGATTTTAAAAATACGGCCCTGTATCACTGGACCGAATACGAAGTGCGCAAAATGCATAAATTAGCGGCGGCCGCACCGGAACATGCCGAACATCTAAACGCCCTGTGCGACATCTGCCACGACTTAAAAGTTACTATCAATGATAGTTTCTATTTGCCTTCGCCCAGCTTTTCGCTCAAGGCCGCTGCCCCCGCGTTTGGCTTTCAATGGCGGCAAGATGATTGCGGAGCTATGGACAGCATGGTCTATTTCACTAACTGGCTTAAAACAGGCAATCAAGAGCTACTCAATAAGATTTTGATGTATAACGAAGATGATTGTAAGGCTATGCTGTTTTTGGAAGACAAATTAAAACAAGCGGATGTGCTGGATGCACAAAATCTATAGTATAATGTAGAAAAGAGGGTTTGATATGTCTATTTCTATCGTAAAGCAATACAGTATTTTTCTAATTAATGAACCCGGTACACTGAAAAACTTTACCGAGCTCTTTGTCCGTGAAAAGATTGACATAATCGCCATGGCGCAAGACGTACGCTATGATGCCGCCGTCGTACGGTTGGCCATTCAAGATGATAAGGGCATTAGTCACTTGCTGACCAAGGCCGGTTTTACCAGCGTAAAAACGGATGCCATCTGTTTGGATATCCCCAACCGCGTGGGCATTTTGCGCGACGTTGGCGCCGTAATGGCAAGCCACGGTATTAATATTACTACATTTTATGGAACGTCCGACAAAGCAGGGATGACGCGTTGGATTATTGTAGTAAACGATATTACCCAAGCGCTTAATGCCTTAGAAAGCAGCGGCTTATTTGATGATTGACTTACTTTAAATGAAAAGGCCCTGGAAAACCAGGGCCTTTTATTATTAGAAGAATAATCTCCACAAGAATACGATTACAACGATCAGTCCAATCCAATAGATGATTTGTCTCATACTTCACTCCTGTTTAAGAATATTTTTGAGGGGCTAGTGGCCCCTTTTACTAACGAAAGCTTATTTTCCGCTACTGCCAAATGTGCCGCTAATAGCGCGCGTACCGCTTCGTTGGCGCGTCCCTCCGACGCCGGAGCCTTTACCCAAATTTCAAACGTGTCAGGTGCTTTTTGCAGTAGCTTGTTTTTCTTTTCCCCGGCATGTACTTTTACTTTTAGGTACTGGTCCATAACTTCATTATACATAAATCGCACCGGATTGCAAGCCCGTGTACCCAAAAAATTCCCCGGGTAAAACCGGGGAATTAGTAGCAGAGATACATTGTTTATTTTTTGACAATTAAACTCTTAGCGGTCATGTCGGCGGGTTTTTCAAGCCCCATTACGTCTAGTACCGTAGCGGCTACATCACCTAAATTTCCCGTTTTGGCCATTTCGGCATTTTTGTGGTCTTTGCTCACATACACAAAGTCCACTAGGTTCGTAGTGTGGGCGGTTTTGGGCATATTGATTTTTTCGTCCCACATTTCCTCAGCGTTGCCGTGGTCGGCCGTAATGAATACCGTGTATCCCTTGGCTAAAGCGGCCTCAGTTACCGCACCGGTACATTCATCCACTACTTCTACGGCTTTGATGACGGATTTCAAATTGCCCGTATGGCCCACCATATCGCAGTTGGCAAAGTTGATGACGATAAAATCATACTTCTCACTATTGATTTGCGCAATAGCTTCGTCCTTGACGATGTAGGCTTCCATTTCCGGGTGATCCGCAAAGGTAGCGGGGTCAAAGCGCCCTTTCTTTTCAATGCGGTCCTCGCCGGGATACGGTTTAATCAGTTTTCCGTTAAAGAAAGACGTTACGTGTTTAAATTTTTGCGTTTCCGCTAAGCGTAACTGTTTAAGCCCTGCCTTGGAAATTACTTCGCCAAGCAGATTGTTCATTCCCCCGCCGTCCGTCATGGATGGAAGAGCGTTGTACGGGAAGGCATCGTAATATTTGGTAAGCCCGCAATATACACACGGCACACGCGTACCGCGGTTTTTACCCGGATAATCGTCATCAATAAACGCACGGGTAAGCTGAATAGCACGGTCCTGGCGGAAGTTAAAGAAAATGACGGAAGAATTTTCCTCCATACCTTTATAATCACCAAGCACCGTGGGCGGAATATATTCATCCACCATGGGCCCTCCATCGGGCGTTTTCATCGTTTTGTAATCCGTAGAAACTACTTCTTCGGCCGTTGTGCCGTGCAACCCTTCCGCGCGAACAATTAAGTTATAGGCTTTATCAGTCAGGTTCCAATCTTCGCCGCGGTCCATCGCGTAGTAACGCCCCTGAATCGTGGCAATTTTCCCCACGCCGTACTCTTTCATTTTTTCTTCCAACGTGCGGATAAAACCGCCCATGTATCCGGCCGGCAAGCCTACTTGTTCGCCGGAGGCTTCAATTTCCGTATGGGGATAATTGGCTAAATATTTTTGCATATTCGGGATGCGGGCTTGCGATACGGCATTATAAGGACCCGCTTTGGCATTGCCCCAGCCATCACGAATGAGTAATACTACTTTATTCATATACATTCTCCTTCTGATTACAAAGTAAATCTTTCCAACGTTTAAACTGAAATTCTTGCAACTGTTCAAGTGTGGTTACCCCTTGCTTGCCCAGCTCGTTTACAAAATAGTAGAAAATTTGCTCAGCCATTTTAGTATCGGCCATAGCGCGGTGCCAACCCGCGGAGCTGATACCTAATTTTTCAGCAATAAATCCCAGGCGGTTTTTTTCAAAACGGCCGCTTTTTTTGGCCAACTTTAGCGTATCTACGATGGGATATTTGGGGAAATGCATTCCGCATTGTTCAAACTCCCATTGTAAGAAACTGATATCAAAATCGGCATTGTGGGCTACCACAACGCAATTATCCAACACGCCCAATAATTTAGGAAGCACTTCTTGAAATAGGGGTGCCTCTTTGACCATTTCATTGGTAATACCGTGAATAGCAATTACGTCTGGATGCATAGGCATCTGCGGGTTAATAAGCGTAGAAAATTCATCAATCACACGCCCGGCTTTGGATACGCTAACCGCCACTTCGCAAACGCGGCCGCCCCCTTCCGGCGACAGCCCCGTTGTTTCTGTATCTAAACAAGCAAATTTTAAGTCTTTAAGTAACATATTATCCTACCAAGTAGAAGCGTAAACGGACTAAAAATCCAATAAACGCAGCACCGAATGCCCCAACGAAAAATGACCAAGTAGGTATATCCAGTAAGCGAATCTTGCGCGCATACAAACACGCCCCCATCCATACCACAAAAACAACCGCCCACCGTAGACCCGGCAGGAGCATCAGCAAAAAGAAAATCGCACGGACCAGCGCCAAGAGCCACTGCTCGTCAAAAGACGGATAGTCCCGCCCGTAGGCGTCCTGTTCAATGGCAAAAATAAACCATCCAAGCACGCGGGTTGCCAACAATAAACCCACTAAAAATACGACCCACGGTTCCGCAAAAAAATTACCCGTTTCGTACAAGGTTTTAAACGGAGCGATGAGTACCAAAAATAGCACATTTACAAAATTTTTCACAAAGAAAGAAACCGTGTAACCATATTTAATTTTTCCGCCTAAATGGAAGTAATGGTCTGTAAACCCGTGAAATGCTGCAAACAACAAAATACATACCCATCCCGGTAGGGTAACTTCTTCCAAAAAGGGCCAACCTTCCGTTAAATAACGATGGCAAAACAGTAAGGCCAGCACGGTAAACGATACGGCCCGGATGACCATGGCTCTTACGCGGTTTTCTTGTTGCTGTTGGTACAAAGCTTTGTGAAAAAACACAAAATCAGTCAATGTTACGGCCAAAAACAAACGCCAAAATACAATCATGCTTGCTCCTTGGGAATGTGAATTGTAAACGTGCTGCCTTTTCCTTCCACGGAGGAAACTTCCAACGTGCCGCCGTGCGCTTCTACCAGTTGACGGCTGATAAACAGACCTAACCCATACCCGGGTTTATCGGTATGTACTTGGTGATATTTTTGAAAAAGCCCTTTTATCTCTTGCGCAGAAAGGCCAATACCACTATCCGCCACCTTCACAGTATATGATTTTTCATCTTGTCCTGCTACAACTTTTACAAATCCTTTTTCAGTAAATTTTACCGCGTTGGAAACCAAATTGGTCAGCACACGCTTAAAGGCTTTGGAATCTGCCCATATTTTTTCTACGTCTATTTGCGAAGTAAGCGTTAGTGCTTTTTGTTCCGCTAACGGGCGGACTGTGTCTAACACGGCGCGCACTAAACCGGAAACATCTACTTCTTCTTTATGTAAGTTGGACATCCCAGCTTCCAAACGCGACACATCCAATACGTCTTCTAACAAGGCCGATAAATTCTGGGCAGCTTCGCTCATAAGTTTTAGATAGTTTTGCTTTTCCTCTTCAGACACTTGACCATTTTGCAAAATATAAATGTAACCTTGTAACCCCATTAACGGGGCGCGCAAATCGTGCGCTACGGCACGAAACACTTGTTCTTTAAGTTCGCTGACTTGGGCTTGTAAACGCAAATTTTGATAGTCTTTCAAGTCCGCTGTCATTTGATTGAAATCGTTGATAAGCCGCTTAAATTCCCCCCAGCCAATTTCCGGATCTACGTGCACATCCAAATTTCCTTTACTGATTTGCGCAGCGGCCTGAGAAAGAGCCGCGATCGGTTCGCCCAATCGTTCCGCAAAGGTAAGCGCCCCAAAATAGGCCAGTGTAGCAATCGTCAGCATGAATAGCGCCAAGATAATATTTGTGTGATAAATACTGCGGTACGCCTCAGACTTCAACTGCAATACCGCCACATGCACACCTAGTACCGGCGTGGTAGCGTACGCACCCACGTATGTATGATGCGGCGTCTTAATATTTTTAATCAACGGGGAACGCGAGGCAAACGCCTGTTCAAATGTTTCTTTATTAAACGCCGGCGCATACTGGTAATCACTCACATAAATATTACCGGCAGCGTCTACAATATAAATATGCCCGGTGTTTCCAATACGTTGTTGTTGCACCCGTGCCAAAAAACCAAAAAAGCTAAGTACTCCGTATAAGTAATCCCCGTTGGATAGCGGATACAAAAATTCGCTAATCGGACGACCGGATAATATTTCAAAACTGCTTACTAGCAGACGTGGCTCTTGCGCCAACTGCGTAAGAGAAGGGTCATCGTGCAAATCTATCGGCGCCATTTTGTTAGCAACTTCCGTTGACATAGCCGCCCGGTATTTTTCTTTCCCTTCCTTAGAGATGACGGCCAGAAATACAAAATCGGGGTTTGCGTCCAACGCTTCTTGTAACACGTGGACAGGGGTTGTTTTTTTGTTGAGCGCCGCCGTTACTTGTGGAGCAAAAGCTAAACGCCAAGTAAGGTCTTCAATATGTTGGCCCATTGAAGTGGCTACCATTTCCGCCAAATTGGCATGCGTGTCCAAGATATTATCTTTTAAGTGTACCTGATAATACCCCAGCAGCAATAGCATTGGCACCAATGGTAAAAAAACCACAGCCAAAAACAACTTAAAAAGTTTAGAAAAAATAGACATAAACTCCCTTATTATCATTATAGCACTTATGAGTGAACAACGCGACAAGATCCCCCACCCCTAGGTCCTAGGACCTATTTCAACCTAGGCCACTTTTATAAAAAAAGGCGGGCCCTTTTAAAGGGCCAAGGCGGGTCCTAGGACCCTGGGGATTTTGCTGGCAAACATCTACACTATAGTAAGAAAGTAGAATAGGAGGCAACCCTATGACACAAATTTATAATTGGTGCAAGATGATGTTTATACAAAAAAGCGGTCAAGTATCCCTTGGGAAAAAGCCACAAGCAAAACCCGAAGTTGTTTCTACGGATCCCATTGTGAGAGTAGAAGAAAATACAATTTTTCTAAACCGCCGCGAGGCCTCCTTTATTAATAAAGAAGTGCACCGCATATTGAAAGAAAAAATAGCCGAGGAAGAACGCCGCAAAAAGAAAGGAATTCCCTCTCCGCCGGAACCCGGCAAAATTACATACGCCGTATATCAATAAGTACTTCTCCTAAACGTAAAGACCCCCGGGCTTATTTGCCGGGGAATATTTTGCAAAAAAGATTACTACTTTCAAGGCCCAATCTACAGGCTGGGCCTTGAATTTTTCACGAAAAACCGTATACTTACGGTGGGAGAGTATATTTATTTTTTTGTCACTTTGTAGGGAAGGAGGCAACTTATGAATAAAGGTTTCACACTAATTGAATTATTAGTCGTAGTCCTTATTATTGGTATCTTAGCGTCTATCGCCTTACCTCAGTATAGCAAAGCGGTAGAACG
Source organism: uncultured Elusimicrobium sp. (assembly GCA_900319325.1). GTDB lineage: Bacteria > Elusimicrobiota > Elusimicrobia > Elusimicrobiales > Elusimicrobiaceae > Avelusimicrobium. Next base: position 11,481 of record ONOD01000050.1, read on the forward strand.
CTCACGCATGGCGGAGGCCGTTCAAGTGCTTGGCGATTTGGGCACTGCGCAAAGTGTGTATTATATGGAGCGCGGTGTTTTTGCCCAGGACTTAGCCACTTTGAACGCACAAGGGGACATCTTTGTGCCAAATCCCACTGCGCAAGACAGATGGAGATTAATCGTGGAAAGAGACGCAAACCGCGGAAGTATACAGACCATGATTCGCGATGGTGGTATGTATACGGGATCTTCCTTGCGACTAACCGTAGGTTATTTTGGAAACATCACCAAAGATTGTATCCCTAACGGACATCCGGACTTCTGCACCATGGCCGAAACTGCCGGATATAGAGCGATTCCTCCTCCTCCGGAAGGAGCTAGCGCCGCAGAAGCCTAAAATATACGAAAACGTAAAGACCCCCGGCTTATTGGCCGGGGGTCTTTCAAAACGCAAGTGTCGTGTAATTATTTGGCTTCTTCGGTGGCAGGTTTTGCATCAGCAATTTTTTCTTCCACCGTCGTTAGCGGGTTAATTTGCACTTTAATTTTGGCAAATACCGTGGGTTTTAAGTAAATGCTTACTTCCGTTTCACCCAGGGCTTTAATCGGCATATTGAGCTCAATAGCATCTTTACCGAGTTTATGGCCTTGTTCGGTTAAGGCTTTGTAGATATCGGCTTTATTTACTGAGCCAAATACTACGCCGTCGGCATTGACCGTTTTGGTAAAGGATAGCACTACGCCGTTTAATTTTTCGGCGATAGCGCGGGCTTCCGCAAGTTCGGCTTCAATGCGTTTTTGGCGGCGTTCTGCGCCTAATTGCCAATTTTTAATGGCACCTTCGGTGGCGATTTCCGCCAAGCGGTGCGGGACTAAAAAGTTGCGGGCATAGCCGGGTTTTACATCAACCACGGTTCCCACCATACCTAAGTTTTTCACGTTTTCTTTCAAAATAACTTTCATGGGAAAACCTCGCTTATTTCTTAGGTAAGGAATACGGCAAGATAGCCAAGTTGCGATCACGTTTAATTGCTTTGGTGATTTGGCGTTGGTGCTTGGCGCAGGTGCCAGTAATGCGGCGAGATAAAATTTTGCCGCTTTCCATCGTAAAAGATTTTACGAATTGGAAGTTTTTATAATCGATGTTGTCCATCTTTTCAGCGCAAAGTTTGCAGACTTTTCTTCTGCTTTCAAAGCGCCGTTTGCCCCCAAAGGCACGCGCCGGGCGTTCGCCGCGGGCAGCCGGAGCAGCTGCAGTGGTGTTTTCTGCGGCCGGGGCTTGAGTATTGTTGATTTCTTCAGCCATTTTTATATCTCTCTTTATAGGTTAGAAAGGCACGTCATCTTCCGCCACGTCAGTGGTAGGGACGTCGTCTTTCACAGCGGGGGACACTCCTTCATTGTCCGCAAAGGACGAAGCGCCCGCTGCTCCAAATTCCAGAATTTGGACTCTAGAGGCAGTTACCTGCAAGGATCTGCGGGTCTGCCCGGTTGTTTTATCGGTGTATTCACTTAACGTAAGGCGGCCTTCCACGCTAACGGGAGTGCCCTTTTTTAAGCGATCTTTGCACCGTTCGGCTGCCGCGCCCCAAATGACAATGGGAACAAACACAGTATCGTCTTTCCACTCGTTTGTGGTTTTGTCCATATATCTGCGGTTGACCGCAATATCACAACGGCACACTGCCTGACCTTTTTGCGTAAACGCCACATTCGGGTCACGTGTTAACCGTCCGACTAGAAGCGCTAGGTTTTGTTCCGGTAGTCTAAGTTGAGCTGGCATAGTAGTTTCCTATTTTACGGGAGCCGGCTTCGCTTTAATTTCCAAGGAAACCATGGTCATCGCGCGAAGTACGTTGTTGTTAAGTTTAAGGGCATTTTCCAAGGTTTTTACAAACGTGGACTCTGCTTTAAACTTAAGATAGAGGTAGAAACCATCGCGAACGTGATTGATTTCGTGGGTAAATTTGCGTCTACCCAATCTTTCTTCGCTGGTTACTTCCCCGCCGTTTTTCGTAATTAGGTCTTTAACCTTGGTTACGAATTCACCCACTTCTCCATCGGAGAGTTGGGGTTTTACAATAATTACGCTTTCGTACGTTTTCATATACTTTATCTTTCTTGCGTTTTATAGGGCAAAAAATTCCGCAGGGTTACCCTGCGGTTTTTCCCTACGGATATTATAGCAAAAAAGTAGTCTTTAGGGAACTATTTTTCTGTTTTAAAAATAGAAATTAGCACAAGGCCGAGATTCACGAACCGGAAGTTTTTTGAGGTATAGCACCCCTAAAACCCCCATGCTATTGGCAATATAATTTCCACTCTCTAGGTATTCTTCTATTCCGCTCAAAGATTTTGCAGAAAACATACGTTTAAATAATTTCTCCTCTTTTTGGAAAAATACTTTTAAATTCTCACGTTCCTCTTCGCCGAGAAATATCGGTATCCAGAATGCACTAATTTGAGGTTTTTGTGTTAAACGCGCATTTGAATTTTCCAACACAGAAAACCACACATCTTCCACGGAGGGTCTTTTGCCCATTTGTGGCATAGAAGATAGACCCCGTGCAACTGGCTCTGTAATAGCTGCCGTCCCTTCCTCCTTACCGGCCATAGACATTATACAAGCTCCCGTTTCCTCCAATTCTTGTACAGAATAACCTGAATAGCACGAGGCATCTATTAATGCCACTTGCGATCCTTGCATGCGCAGTTCCGCAAGCAATGTTTTTAATTCCTTAATTGGCGCCCATGGAACGCTTTCTGTGGCGATAGTATGTTGTCCATGCTCGTAATTGCCATGGGTAAAAATAGCAATCAAAACCTGTTTAGGAGGATTTTGAGCTAAACTTTCCAGTCTGTCTTTGAATTTTTCCCAATCAAAATTTTGGACGTATTCCAGTTCCGTTTTTTTGGAAGAATCCACAAAGCCGTACACGTTCCAACCATGAGATCGCAAAAAAACGTTCCACTCATTAAAATCTGTTGTAAAATTATCTCCGATGCGCAATTCGTCGCCGCTTCCCCCTACTAAAAATGCCATCTTTTGGGGAAGCTTCTTTTGAACTTGTTTAGCAACCGTTTCTTCATTAAGAATAGGTTTAGCTAAGGCACTAGCACTCAACAAACTAAACAATGCCAGCAGACCGATAAATTTCTTCATAACCCATTCCTCACACAAACATATACTAACAGTATAAGAATAAACTGAGAGATTTCAAGCCCCGATTTAAAATAACGTGCAAAGCAAAAGTGCACATCTCTAAAATGTGCACTTATTGTAAAAAGTTTTTCGGGTTTGGCACAATCTGCAAACCGTTATTCTCCTGTATTTTTACCCGGAACAGTTCACTGTGCCGGTATTTGTGGGCAGAGGTGCTCTCCTGCTGCCACAGCAGTGTGCCGCCAGTGGGATCCCAGAGGGTAAAAATTTCCTGTGAGTGGGACATCAGATTTCCGCCAAAAAAGAACCTGCTTGTCTCGGCTCCGGGCGGCAGGTATTGGACAAGAAGCTGACCGCTC
>ONOD01000057.1 GCA_900319325.1 uncultured Elusimicrobium sp.
CTTTACCTGTGAATACTGGGCAAATGTTACGATAATCACACCAGCGGCACTGATTTTCACCCGGAGTGGGGGAGAATTGTCCGGCCCGGATTTTATCAGCTACAGACAAGACTTTTTGCCAAAATTCCAAGATTTCTTTATCAGGAGCCCGTTCAAAAGTCATTTCGGTTAGGGAGGGCAAATGATAAAAAGCAAGTTGTCCTACTTTTATTTCCTTTACGGAAGGATCTTTTTGTTGAACCAGGGCTTTAATGACCGGGGAAGTTTCCACTACCTTTTGATACATATACAGCTGATCCGGCTCACGTTGAACGGTTTTTCCTGTTTTATAATCTAAAATTTTTACTTGTCCATCCCCTAAATAATCCAATCGGTCCAAAATGCTAATCAAACTTAACCCGTCTATTTCTAGGGTGCTTCGCATTTCCACAGATAGCGGATGCGTAAACGTGGAGGCATTTTTCGCATAATAAGCTTCAATCTGCCGACGACCTTCTGCATATCCGGCTAGCTCTTTGTCCATGGAAGCATAGCCTTTTTGCTCCCAAGAAGTTTTATTCCATTCATTATCAAAATAAGCAAGCGCTTCCGCTAATGTGGGAAAAAACTGACGAGCCGGGTCATACACAAATTCCATTACACTATGCAAAATAGAACCAAACGCAAAATAATATTTCGGAAGCTCCGGTATCATGTGTACATATCGGAATTTGTATTTTTGTGGGCATTCCTTATACATGCCCATTTTGGAATAAGAAAAAGATAAATTTTTAGCCATACTTTTGCTAAATTTTAGTAAAATAATTGTGTTGCCCCCATAGCTCAATGGATAGAGCACCTGCCTTCTAAGCAGGGGATTACAGTTCGATTCTGTATGGGGGTATTCTTTTTTCACAACAAACAATCTATTTCTCCAACCTCTATTGAACTACAGAACGGTTTTGCAGCCACTTTCTAGTAAGTAGTAATCCAATAGGGGTAATACACGCAATCAGGCCATAAATCAGCCACATCGTTCCCGGGTCTTGCGTACCGGTTTTGGGTACATAGTGTGCCAGCATACTTCCCGAATATAATCCCGTTGTAAACTTAGCCAAGAACCAAGGTAAGTTAGCAAGCCCCATATAGGCGCCCACTTGCCCCACGGGGGCCAATTCTGCTACATACTCGTAAAATCGCGAAGACCAAGCTGCTTCCCCTAAGGACCACAGAATTACATACAAGATCAACATGGTTAACGTAGTATGTGCCCCCGTCAACAAAAAAGTAGTTGCCGCAGAAAGAGCCGTGCCAAATAAAAGCATTGTAAACACGTTAATTTTACGTGTAAACATCGCAATTAAAGGGACAAAAATTACAATGATAAACGGATTAATTCCATTGATCCATTCAAATTTTGCCGCTACTTCTGCAGGGAATACCCGGAACACATAATCCGGTATGGTTAAAAATTGATGTGCAAATAATGTTCGCACCGGTAATAACAAAAAGATAAACGCCATCAAACGAGCATCCCGAAACGGCATTTCTTTGAAGCGTTGGATCCACGTTCTATTTCTATTGACGGCTTCATCAACTACCCTCGTTTTACAAGTGTCTTCTATCCGCTTGGTAAATAAGGTTAAGTGCATCAATAACAAAAGCCCCGTAATCGCCGTGCAAGTTAAAAACACGCCCATAATACCCCATCCAAGGCCATGTACATTCCCAATAAATTTTTCATTTGTACGAATAAATGGAGAGAGAAAATTTTCACATACAATACCCAAATTCATAATGGCATAAATGAAACTAAATGCAATCGCCGAAACTTTGGGATTTGTATATTCTTTGGCACCTGCATATAAGGCGGGTTGTAAAATGCCGGAACCTACGGCCATAATTATCAATGACACCCACGACATTACATACCCCAAATGAGGAAACCCCATGTTTCCGGGCACTGCAGAAAAACCTAAGAGGGCTCGGCCCGTAAATAGAAAGAATAGAGCAATACTTAAGGCTTTGCGCACACCGTACTTATCGGATACCAACCCCCCAAAAAACATGAATAGAGTTACAAGTCCCGTAAAAGTGGACACGCTCATTCCTGTCATAACGTCGCTCATTCCCACACTGCCGCCTAAGAATAAAGTCAGCAACGTTAAAATGCCAAAATAGGCAATTCCATCCCCAAAATTGACCAGGTTTACCAACCAAAAGGCTCTGGAGGATGAAAAGATAATTTTTAATTCTGTAACAAGCGATGTCGGGTCTTGCACAGTAGTCGTTTTAGTTTGTTCCATAGCTATATTGTAACTTTTTTAGAGTCAATACAAAATATTCATTCAGCAACATATGGCAACTGCACTTAAAGCTGATTTCTAACAATTTTAATTTTGTATAATTTAATAAATTATTACTTTAATTTTAGGAGGGGTATCATGCCCAAATGTGCTTGTTCCGAATTGCAACAAGAACGCGGTAAATTTCAACCCGTTCTTCCCACTATCCTCAAGAAAGGCCCAGCCTTCGTTAAACCTAAACTGGGCAAAGCCACCAAATCCGTAGCCGACCAAGCTACTGTTAAAAAGATTTTCCCGAATACGTACGGATTACCAGCAGTATCTTTTGTAAAAGGTAATAATGCGGCCGTTTGCAAAAAAGCGGTGCGTGTAGGTGTAGTACTTTCCGGCGGGCAAGCCCCGGGCGGACATAACGTCATTGGCGGTTTATTAGACGGACTAAAAAAAGCCAACTCCAAGAACAAACTATTTGGGTTCTTAGGTGGCCCCAGCGGAATTGTGGACAATAAATTTGTTGAAATTACGCCGGCACTAATGAAAGACTATCGCAATACGGGCGGATTTGATTTAATTCAATCCGGCCGTACAAAAATTGAAACTCCTGAACAATTAGCCGCAGCCAAGAACAATTTACTCAAGAACAAAATGGACGCGCTTGTAGTAGTAGGGGGCGATGATTCCAACACTAATGCGTGTGTTATTGCCGAATACTTAAAACAACAGGGGATCGACATTTCCGTAATCGGCGTACCTAAGACCATTGATGGCGACCTAAAAAATGAACATATTGAAACTTCATTTGGGTTTGATACTGCCACTAAAATTTACGCTGAATTAGTGGGAAACATTGAACGAGATATGAATTCTGCCCGCAAATATTGGCACTTTGTGCGTTTGATGGGCCGTAGTGCAAGCCATATCACGTTAGAAGTTGCCTTCAAAACCCATCCCAACGCCGTTTTAATTGGCGAGGAAGTTTTAGCCAAAAAAATGACGTTAGGCCAAGTAGTCAACCAATTGGTAGATTTAATTGTAAAGAGAGCAAAAGCCGGCAAAAATTACGGGATTGTGCTCGTACCGGAAGGATTGATTGAATTCATCCCTGAGATGAAAGAATTAATCAGTGCCTTAAATGATGCATTAGCTGATCATGAAGCTTCCCTTGCCAAGCTGCCAACTCTTACGGCAAAAAAAGAATTTATCTTAGGCAAATTACCTAAAAAATTAGCTGATTTAATGAAATCGCTCCCGGCCGGTATTGCCAGCCAACTGATGTTGGACCGCGATCCGCATGGGAATGTGCAAGTGTCCTTGATCGAAACGGAAAAATTGTTGGTGGAAATGATTAAGGCTCGCCTTGCTGAACTCAAAAAAGCCGGCAAATACAATGGCAAATTCTCCGCCATCACTCACTTCTTCGGCTATGAAGGCCGCTGTGGAGTTCCCTCTACATTTGATGCTAACTATACGTATGCACTAGGCTACAATGCGGCAGTATTAGCACTTAATAAATGTACCGGATATTTATCTTCCGTTAAGAACCTAACGAAAAAGGCTCAAGATTGGGCATGTGGTGGGGTTCCGTTAACTATGATGATGAACATTGAACGCCGTAAAGGCAAAGAAAAACCCGTCATCAAAAAGGCACTCGTAGAGCTAAAAGGCAAACCGTTTATGCACTTAGCCAAAGTACGTACAGCTTGGGCAACGGAAGACTTGTTTGTATTCCCGGGCCCCATTCAGTTTTTTGGCCCCGCAGTGGTAACAGATATTACTACTGTAACCTTGCAATTAGAAGCTGGTAAAAAAATCAAATAAGCAATCAAAAAAGCCCGTCTAAATTAGACGGGCTTTTTTTAATCTATACTCATCACGATTTGGGGCATTTTGTTCCGCATTATCATCTTACTATCTACCTCGTTTGTAGCACCAAAATAAAGATCGCAAACTCCTTATTTTATATTCCTACTTATACAGTCTACGCAAAGCTACAAATTTACAAAACCCTTACCGCACATGCAAATGCTATAATTGAACTTGAGAATTTTTGACGATGAGCAATTTACGCTTACAAAAAAAATCCACAGGCTCTTTTTATACGCCCGAACCATTAGCACGCTTGTTAGCTCAAGAAGTGCTCAATTGTTTGCCTGTAAATACAATCTGGAAAGATTTGCGTATTTTGGATCCCGCTGCCGGAGAAGGAGGCTTGTTGCTTCCATTTGCGCGGGAACTTCTAGTGCGGCGCCATGCACAAGAGCCTTCACAAACCCCGCACTTCCTTTTGGAAGATATTTTATACCGACAAATTTTTGCTGCAGACATTTCACAGGTTGCGCTCGCGAAGCTTCCCTTGCCGATCGAACATTGTTACACAGGAGACGCCCTTGGTGCAGCAGACAAAAAATCTGTATTGGAGCAATTCTTCCAGACCCCATTTGATATCATCTTGGCCAATCCGCCTTATATTGGGCAAAAGGGGAATGCTGCCATATTTACGCAACTTCGGCAAAACCCACTATGGAGCCGTTATTTCACTGCCAAGAATGACTTGTCTTACTACTTTTTTTATTTAGCATTACACCTGCTAAAACCGGGCGGCATAGCGGGATTTATCACTCCTCCGTATTTTGCCACGGCTGCAGGGGGAAAAATGCTCCGCCAAGTATTACGTTCACAAGCCACTTTTTTACGCCTTATAAATTTTGAAGACCGACATCTATTTCGTGATGCTGACCCTCACACATTATTGAGTGTTTTTCAAAAAGGGCAATTAAACAAAATCTGCCAAGTAGGAGAGAAAAATCCTACATTCCTTTGCCAAAAAAATTTATTTTATGGGCCGGATGTTTTTCTACAGACACATTCTCATTCCAAAACCCGACCATTGATTTCCCGTATGGCTGTCGCCCAACACACCTTGGAGGAAATTGCACATGTATCCAACGGACTAATGACCGGATGCGATAGGGCATTTATCCTAACAGAAAAACAGAAAAATTCACTACCGTTTACTGAAAAAGAAACCACTAAACTTCGCCCATTCTTCAAAAGCTCGGATATAAGAGCGTATGTCCCCAATACTAATGCACGGCTATGGCTCATTGACTTTTTTTATCCGAATGACCGCGAATTAGATATTAACGAATACCCGCATGTATTAGCACATTTAAATCAATTTAAGGGAAGGTTACTTGCTCGCAAGCAAAATAATAATGGAATTAATAAACAATTAGCCAAGGGGAATTTTTGGTTCGGCTCAGTACGGCGTAAGCTCAATTTTGAAGGGGAAAAACTGGTCATCCCTCACCGGGCAAAAACGGTATCGGCAGCGTATACAAACGCCCCCTGGTACGCTAGCAGCGATGTGTATTTTATAACTGATCCCAAACCACCCTACACTTTATGGAGTATACTTGGATTATTAAATTCGGCTCCTTATTTGGAATGGCTGCGCATGAACGGCAAACGCAAAGGAGAGCTCTTAGAGCTTTATAGCGCTCCGTTAAAACAACTACCAATCCCCGTATTATCTTCAAACCAGCAATCGCAACTGGAAACACTGACCCGCACTATTTATCAATATAAATGTGGTGATACCGCAAATATTTCTTCTCTACAAACAGAATTAGATAAGTTGGTAGCCACATTCTTTTAAGAATGATAAAATATAGGTAGGAGTAGTTTTGATCCTAGTTTAGAATACCGTTTTTCTATATGACATTACGCCCGCCTCGTTTGACTCGGAGATGGATGATTTTTACCGTAACTGCCAACGGTACGTTTATGTCCACTTTAAGTGGCGGTATTGTAAATATAGCTCTGCCTACCATGGCAAGTGAGTTTAATGTTTCTCTTGAAAACATCCAATTAGTCGTCAGCTTTTATTTACTGGTACTAACTTGTTTATTACCCGTATTTGGCAAATTAAGCGATTTATACAGCCGTAAGTGGATGTATCTGGGCGGATTTATTACCTTTGGCGTAGGAGCTTTATTTGGAGCACTATCCAATTCGCTACCGATGATGTTAGTGGCACGCGGAGTCCAGGGTATCGGTTCTTCAGCGATGATGGCCACATCACAAGCGCTAATTGCACAAATTTTTCATGGTCCTTCACGCGGAAAAGCGTTTGGAGCTATTGGCGCCGTGGTAGCTTGCGGTTCACTGGCGGGGCCGGCCATTGGCGGCGTTCTTATCCAAACATGGGGATGGAAATCAGTCTTTTGGATTTGTATCCCGATTGCCATCGTTGGGGTATGGCGGGGCATCTACCTCATTCCTCGTTTTAAGGCACATAAACGTCTGAAAATGGACTGGCCGGGAGCTATTCTCTACACACTCACTAGCTTTGTCTTTTTATATGCGCTTAATACTGCCGCAGATAAAGGATGGGGAAACCCGCTAATTTTAAGCGCGTTTGCAACTTCATTGTTTTTATTTTTAGTATTCTTACGTCGGGAAAATTCCGCCAGACATCCGTTTTTGGAACTGTCCATTTTCAAGAATAGAACAATTTCTTACGGATGTGTAGTAGCGATGCTTGGCTACACTGCGCTATTTTCCAACTCGGTACTATTACCCTTTTATCTGACAGATATTATGCATTTGGATCCTATTAAAATTGGCCTGCTGATTATGCCCTTTCCCGTTACACTAGCGATTGCGTCAGCCGTTTCCGGTACACTCAATGCTAGGTGGCCGGCTAGCATTTTAACTACTGCCGGTTTTGGGTTGCTGATTATTTCTACCCTTATGTTTGCGTTAATTGGCGCAACGCCTAGTATTTCTTACATTGTTCTGGCGCAACTCATCATGGGGGCAGGCAGTGGAACCTTTCAAGTCCCTAATAACAACACGGTTGTCAGTGCAGCGCCTAAAGGAAAATTAGGCGTGGTAGCCAGCATCAATGCCCTATGCCGCAACGTAGGAATGATTTTTGGCATTGCTTTCTCCGTAGCAATTTTTGCACTTGTGCAAACGTGGTGTACCAAACATGGGCAAGATGCTCAAAACGCATTTATTCACGCCTATCAAGCCGCCTTGCTGATGGGAACTGCATGTTCTGTGGTGGGGGGAATCTTATCTGCTAAGCGGTAAATTTAAAAACAAAGAAGTCCCTAGGCTAATTGCCTAGGGACTTCTTTTATTGAAAAATTAATAGTTTTCCGGATGAATCATGAAATAAGCTTGCGGGTGCGCACACACCGGGCAGATTTCCGGGGCTTTTTCGCCAATGCAGACATGTCCACAATTCGCACATTCCCACATCACGATACCGGCTTTTTTAAATACTTCCTGTGCTTCCACGTTATGTAAGAGTTTGCGATAGCGTTCTTCATGCATTTTCTCAATCTTTCCAACAGCTTCAAACAAATAAGCCAATTTATCAAATCCTTCTTCCTTGGCGGTTTTGGCAAAACCGGCATACATATCGGTCCATTCGTAATTTTCGCCGGCGGCAGCGTCAGCTAAGTTAGTAGCGGTGTTCGGAATTTCGCCATTATGCAAATATTTAAACCACAATTTGGCATGTTCTTTCTCGTTGTTAGCAGTTTCTTCGAAGATTTTAGCAATTTGTTTTTGAGCCTTTCAGTTCCATATTTGTCTCCTATAACAAATGCCCCATTTCTAGTGGGTACAATTTTTGCAAATTCCCTTAAACTGGACATTGACCTGCCGGATCTCTCCCGCATTTTGAGCAGACAACGGCCACGTAATTTCTTCATGTTCCTGCGGAAAAATGTCATATACTTCGCCGCACTTGGTACATACAAAGTGACAATGCGGACGCAAATCACCATCAAATCGCGCCTTGGAAGATAACCCCACTTGGTGTAACAATCCCATCTCTTCTAACGATGAAAGGGTACGATAGACAGTATCCAAAGATACATTTGGCAAACTCTCACGTACCTGTAAAAAAACCGCTTCCGCGCTGGGATGCGCATTTGATTGCGCAACAGCCCGAAAAATTTCTTGACGTTGGCGTGTGATACGTAACCCCAGCTCTTTACAGCGGGTTTCAAAATAATCCAAACGCATCTGCACATCGGCAGCAGGGCTTAATAAGGGCATAAATAGTAATTTTTCCTATTTAGATGATAGTTAGTATAGCATATTTTTTAAAATTTCTTCTCATTTTTTTATATTCTTTAATATATGCTTACTTATCATACTGCCATTGTTGGTGCGGGAGCCAGCGGATTATTTTGTGCGGGTTCGTTTCAGGCGTCTAAAATTGTTTTGGATCATAATCCGCGCCCTGGCGTAAAACTTGCCGTAAGTGGCGGGGGAAAATGTAATTTTACGAATCGTTCTCTCTGCGCCGCTAATTATGTAAGCACACGTAAACATTTTTGCAAAAATGCATTAGCTGCTTTTAAACCAACCGATTTTATACATTTACTCCAAGAAAATCATCTTTCTTACGAAGAACGTACCCATGGGCAATTATTTGCTAATAATGCGCAAGAAATTGTACAGTTCCTAGTTAAACGTGCCAAAGCGGCCCATACAGACTTTTCATTCAACACACAAGTGTTAAGTATGGAAAAAACGAATGCCGGCTTTATTCTTCAAACTTCTGGAGGGCCACTCCAAGCACACCAGGTAGTTTTGGCAACGGGAGGCCTTTCTTATCCGGCTTTAGGAGCAAGCTCTTTTGGAATTCAAATAGCACGACAATTTGATTTATCAATTGTGGCTCAAAGACCAGCTCTTTGCGGATTAACGTTCCCTAAAGAATTACGTGATGTGTGTAAAGAGTTGGCCGGAAATAGCACACAAGCCACCGTACAAGTAGGCAAGCATTCTTTTACCGAACAACTCTTATTTACACATGAAGGGATCAGCGGACCGGCCGTATTATCAGCCTCCCTCTTTTGGAAAGAGGGAGAAACCGTACGTCTCAATTTACTTCCTGGGCTTGACATGCCATCTTGGATAAATGAGCATAAAACTCTCAATAAAAATATATCCTCCCAGCTTCCACTGCCAGGGCATATGGCCCGCATATGGCTTGGCAACCTAGATATTCCCTTAGCCAATGCTTCCAAACGACAATTACAAGACATTATCAAAAAAGTACCGGGGTTGTACATTATCGGAGAATTATTAGACGTTACCGGAGAATTAGGCGGCTTTAACCTCCACTGGGCCTGGGCCAGCGGTTACTGTGCCGGGCAAAATTTAGCAAAAAAATTCTAACGCAAGACAGACCCCCTTTTGGTATAATAAAAAGACAGATTATTTATTGACAGGGTACAAACATGGACATTACAACTCAAAGACAAAATTTGTTCTATTTATGGCTTAAAAGTTTTGTAGTCGTTAACCAATGCACTGGTAAACTAATCCGAGCAGGATTATGTATGTTGTTCGTCTTGGCGCTGATTATTGCCATCTTGATGTTGAGTGTAGGGATCGGCCCAGTCCTAGAAAATTTGCGGATGGCGACCGCTCCTCAAATTACAGATGCAAGAACAGGTATTATTTCAACGGTAGGCTCTCTCCTAATCAATTTATTAAGTCTGTTTTTCATGACAGTAATGTTTAGAATTATTGCGGCTCATGCACTGCAGGCAAAACAACCCCTTACCGAAGCTTTTTCCAGTTCTGTATGGCCCACCATGTATCAAATAGTGGCAAGCATTGTGATTGCAATTCCCATAGTCATCGTAGGAATTTTAGTAGCTTTTATTGGGGTTGCACTCCCCGGAGGAGCATTGATTGTATTGATTATATTTTCCTATCTTGCTCTGCGGCTTATTTACAGTTTTATTGCCATCGCTGTAGATAACAAAGGGCCCATAGAAGGAATTGTACATAGTTGGAAATTGACGAGTGGAACCGATTGCCTAGACGCCCTGTTAATGTGTTTAATGATCATTGGATCGTTTCTTTTGCTTTACGCACTAATCGCCGGGATTGGCTATCTTTTATATATATGTATTCCACTCTATTTTCCAAATAGTTTCAACTTGGCTCATCCTTCCTTCATATGGTGGTTGCTAGGCTTAGTTCTCCTGGTGTTATGCATTTTTTATTACGTTGTAATTTTGGCTTTTCCGGTTCTAGTATTCTTAAACCGAAACATCCAAGAAACTCCGGCAACACAAAAGGCAGACTCGGACACGATCTTTATTCCATTGCCGGAACTAGAAACGCCTGAGGCTCCCAGTACTGCCTCTACCACGGCCCCTGCCAACGCAGGGCAAGCACCGGTTTCTTCTTCCAGGCAAGTGGCTACACCTCCCGCCGGGATGGACATGTTAGGAATTAAGAAAACTTCGGTTAATACGACCGAAGCAGAGACCAGTGACCTTTCGCAACATCTACAGCAAGTATATACTCCCCGCGAGAAAGACATTGTGCAACACCAAGAAGAAGACCGGATGCCAACTATTTTATTTGATGACGATTTGGCCAAACAGTTAGAACATCAATTCCTGGAGGAACGTCCGCAACAATCTGCCCCTAAAAAAGACGATTCTTCGGGGGATGATTCTATTCAATTGTCAAAGTAACGGGCAAAAGGATTGTAATATAGTTTATGTCTCAAAATCCAATTACACTGCTTAGCGATGTAAAAACATTTTTTACCATGACAAGGTCCATTGTACAAGGAAAATATAAAATGCCTTGGAAAACATTCTTTTGGGTCTTGTTGTGCGCTGTTTATTTTTTATCTCCTGTTGATTTATTACCCGATATTTTACCTGTACTTGGGTTTGCGGACGACGGAGCATTTATCTTATTCGTATTGCTTTTAATTCACAAAGACTTAGAAGACTTTCGGCGTGTAAACCAACAGCGCGATTCTATTATAGAGGCTGAAGTAGTAGATGAAAACCCCAAAAACGATAATAAAAAAATTGATTAAACTCTGTGTAGTTTGTTTCCTCATAGGTGCCGTGGTCGTTATAGCGGCATTCTTTACGCTTAAAAAAATGTATCCGCCTTCCAAATTAAAGACGATTGCACAAAATTATGTTAGTCAAAAGTTACAGCGTGAGTTCTCCTTTGATTCCATTTCTTTTACATGGATTGGCTTTACGCTCACTAATGCGGCTTTGTCGGAAAATCACACTTTTCAGGAGGGGACCTTTGCCAAAGCCGATAAGTTAACCGCACACGTAGCGGTAAAACCCTTATTAAAAAGGCGCATTGAAATCAGTACAATAGAAGCGGAAGGACTGCAAGTCAACATTATTTCCCAAAAAGACGGCACTTTTAATTTTGACACACTGATATCCTCTCAGGAGGATGATTCTGCCGCTACTCAAGAATCTGTGGACGCCTCTCAAACTACCCCAAAAGAACCCTTTGTGATTACAGCACAGCAAATTAAATTAACGGACTGTGATTTGATATATCAAAATGAAGAGACGCAAATGCGTACGGCTTTAAACAATTTAAATATAGAAATTATTAATTTTGATTTAGATAAACCTTTTGAAACAAAACTCAAGTTTACAACCGATATATCCAGGGCCAACCAACCGGACATGCGCTTGCCCGTTACAGTTCAATTCACCACTTTTTTGGCAGGTTTACAACTACAACAAGCCTATGCCACCATTACAACAGCTACTGCCCGTTATAAAACCATTCAATTTGACTTACACGGTGAGGTTAAAGACTTTAAATCTCCGTCAGTAGATTTAACCGGTTCATTGGCCGGATTTAATAATACGGTACTTAGCGAACTAGCCCCCGGTTTGCCCAATTTCACATTACCTACGCTCCACTTATCATTAAAAGCAAACGCTAATTTGGACGCTCAAACCGCTACGATTTCTCAAGCCAAGTTGTCCGTACAGGACAGTACACTAACCACCCAAGGAACTGTATCCTGGAACACTCCTACTATAGCTTATAATTTGTCCGGTTCCTTGACCGCCATTATAACGCAACTGATGCAAATGACTGACTCTTGGGACAATTTTAATCCCGCCGGAACGCTTACTGCCACATTTAAAGCTACTGATAAAAAAGATTATGCGGACATTAGCGGAAATATTTTGTTAAAAGATGCCA
>ONOD01000101.1 GCA_900319325.1 uncultured Elusimicrobium sp.
TGGGGCAGGACAGACTGGCAACATAACCTGGACAATTGATTCTGAAAATTGTACCTATGTGAAGCAAGAAAATTGTACACAGCAAGTATGTGAAGAAGGGGAAGAACGAAATGTTGTTCAAAGATGCGATTACACACAAGGGGAGAAATGTGTAACCGGGAAATGGGAATCCTTCAAAGGGCCTGGAACAAAGCAACCGGACCCGAAGTATGACGAATGTCCCACACATCCGGGTACGCAGGTGTGTTTCCCCGAGTGTGATGATCACACCGGTGAATGGGAATTCCCCACCTACAAATGTAGCTGTGATTGCCCGCAAAGCTGGGATCAAGATTGTAGCGTCTCTGGTGGAATCTGGAACGAAGAAGGGTGCAAGTGCACCTGCCCCCGCGGAACCGAATGGAAACCGGATGGAACTGACGGGCACTACTCATGTCAAGGTTCCCCGTGCGATGAATCCCTTAAACGGAAATGTGAAGATAGTGAAAATCAAGGGACGTGGGACGATGAAGAATGTACGTGCAATTGTCCATCGATATTTTCTTGGAATCCGGCGCAGGGTTGTTTAAACTGCGGGTACTCGCCGGTTGAGTTTGATAGAGTGTGGCATGAATGTACGCACCCGGATGCCCCTTATGAAAACGGTACTTGGAACAGTGAAAAATGTTGGTGCGATTGTGGTCCGCATGATTACCCCGTAGATAATCACATGCACTGTGAACGTGATAACGGTGGTGGAGGAGGCGATTGTATTGGCCCAGATTGTGTCCAAGAACCTTGGGATGACCCTGATTGGGGACATTAAATTTGTACTATTCCCCGGCCCAGTGCCGGGGATAGTTTTCATTAAAAACCCCGCGCTAGGCACGGGGTTTCGTTGAGAGACGGGTATTATAAAAATGCTATGCCCGTCACATATATCGGAGACGGGCGTATTAATTATTTGCCTTTGTAAAAATTCAAGATGCCTTCATACAACGCTTTTACAAATGGTGCGCGCCCTTCTTTGGTCTTGGCCATTTCTTCTTGTTGCGGAATCATTAAAAATGCATTTTCTACCAAGATGCTGGGATAGTCCGACATGCGTGGAATGAATAATACATTGTTGGCTAACAACCCATTATCCGCTAGGGGAACGTGTTTGACAAAGGCGTTGTGAACGCTTTGCGCTAACGCGAGGCTGTGTGGGTAGGCATAATAAACCGTAAATCCGCGCGGGCTTGCCAACGGATTTTGAGTTTCAGCAAGCGCATTGTAATGCAAGCTGATAAAAATATGCGCTTGTTGATCTCGGGCAAAATCATAACGGTCTTGAAGCGTCATTTTGTTGTTACCGTGGCGGGTTAACAATACGGTAGCACCGGCTTTTTCTAACAACGGTTTTAAGTCTTGCGCTAGTGCCAAAGCCCCCTCGTATTCCAAATATCCGGTAGGGCCTACTGCACCATCATAGGGCGGGGTGCGTTTGGGGCTGTGCCCGGCATCCAGCACAATGCGTGCCCCGGCTAAGGGCTTGTGGGCTTTCCGGATGCGGGCCGGCTCGTGCATTAAGTCAAGTACCAATTGATTTTCTTCAAACCGGTAAGTATATCCCCAGAGCTTGGCATTTTTTTGCAGCGAGAGACGAAAGGCAATTGTTTTCTCATCGCGGGCTACCCATTGAATATTTGAAAGGATTGGGCTGGTGTCGTCCAAGCTAAAGTTTTCTTCAAATGCATCTACGTAATGAAGTACCACCTCTACGCGGTCCGGATATTCATGGATTTGAATGGGAACCGGACGGTCCAATGTAAAAATCACGCGCGTGCGCTCATCGGAAGTAGCTGTTCGGATGAATGAGAGCGTATTGGATGTTTCTTCATACTCTTTAAGCGGGGTCAAATGTTTGTTTTCCAACCAGGCAATTTGTTTGCCGTCAATCCATAGACGGGATTGATTGGCCATTTTCCCCATAATGCGTACTGTTCCAAAGGCGCGATAATCCGGGTACAAATTACCGGACGTCGTCGGTTTTTTGCGTAACTTAACGCCGGGTAAATTGATTTGTGCGTAAGTGAAGGGGGGTTCACTGTCGCGCACAGTGATTTTGGCGGGAGCAGTAATTTTATCTTTGCTCTCATCGGGTCCGTTTTTCATTTTGTAAACGACCTTACTGGTTTTGGGTTTTTGTTCGGAATGAATGACGAATTTTCCCCGATAGATGCCTGGCTGATCGGTGCTTTCCGTAAGAGCAATCTCTTTGCCGTTTTTAAAGGAGGGAAGTTGCGCCACTACGGTGGCGCCGGGCGTGCCGCGGACATACAAATTAATTTCTTCCCCGGGCAAAAGCTCCACATCGCGCTGCGGAAATACCTGTTCTTTATCAAAGGCAGCTTCTTGGGAAAATGCTTCAATATCGCTTCCTAACACTTTTACATGGCGCGTGGCTTTGACGGTGGTATGTTTGTTTTTGGCGGTAAGGACAAACTCAAAGTTCCCGGTTTCTACAGGGACAAATGATACAAAAGCTCCGTTTTTATAGAGCTCTACCTCTTGTCCGTTGATGTCCAGGGTGGCGGGTTGTTCCAAATTGACTTGCCCAAAAATAAAAATACGGGTTGCGCCGTGCGGCAGGGTTAAGTTTTCATAGGGATACTGCACGGTAATGGGGGCTTTGGTATTTGCAGCTGCTTGGGCTTGCGCGGGTAGGTAAGGTGCCACGGGAAGTGGCGGAAGATCTTGAGCATTTAATGTGGAATGCAATAAAAACAGAAAAAACGTGAAAAAAAGGGTTCTTTTCATACTTATAAAATGATATCATAATTTTATGGTCAAATGCGACGATGTTTTACAATTTTGGAATGCACAGCTAGACAGCGCTGCTATCCCCGATGCCAGCCACAATGGTTTGCAGGTGCAGGGGAGTGCCGTTGTGCGCAAAATTGTATTTGGGGTTTCGGCCTCGTTGGAATTGTTCCGACGGGCCCAAGCCGCCGGAGCGGATTTGATTTGTGTGCACCACGGGCTTTTATGGGGACATGAACAACCCCTGACCGGCCTGTTTGGTGAACGAGTACGCTTTTTAATGCAACACAATATAGGGTTGGCTGCGTATCATTTGCCGCTAGATAAACATCCTAAAATTGGAAACAACGCGTGCTTGATCCGCGCACTGCACGCTACGGGCGTTAAACCGTTTGCCGCGTATCACGATGTTACCATCGGTTACGAGGGAAAACTGCCTTCCGTGCCACTGGAAAAAACAGTAGCCGCGCTGGAAAAATTCTGCCATACCCAAGCGCAAGTATTGGCGTTTGGACCGCAAAAAATTAAACGCGTAGGTGTGGTAAGCGGGGGCGCGTATAGCATGCTTCCGCAAGCGATTGACCAAAAATTAGATTTGTATGTTACCGGGATTTTAGATGAGCCTGCTTATGAGTGGTGTCGCGAAGGAAAAATAAACTGCATCGCCTTAGGACATTACCATTCAGAGAAATGCGGCATAGAGGCGCTCATGGAATTGACCGCCAAAAAATTCCCGGTGAAAACACAATTTATAGATATCACAAACCCATTGTAAGAAGGAGACCGAAATGGAAAAAGCCTTATTCAAAAAAATAGATACATATAAACAAACCGTCATTGATTTGCAAACGCATATGATTGCGTGTCCGGCGGTTTCCCCGCCGAAAGCCCTCTTGCCCGCAACGAGGAACTGAAACAGCTCATCCTCGACGAGACACCCTGGCTGCGCGAAGCTGACAACGACACCCAACGCCGTGCACAGCTCATCGACCTCTTCA
>ONOD01000085.1 GCA_900319325.1 uncultured Elusimicrobium sp.
TTTTTGCGGCCGTAGTGCTGGGCCTAATTTGTTGGGCCGTGGAACCTACCCCAGCGTTGGCTGTATTTGATACCAAACTGGTACTTTCCATTATAAGTGCCGGTGTATTTTCTTCGGCGGTGGCTTTCCTGCTGATGATTGCCCTAATGAAACGCTGGGGGGCTACGCGGATGTCCTCGGTTACGTATTTTTCCCCGGTGATTGCTATGGGAACCGATATTTTATTTAGAGGACGTATGCCCCAAGGGATAGAATTAGTGGGGATGACACTCATCTTTATCAGTTTGTGGCTGATTCAAAAGAAAGTAGCTGACTAAATTATAAAACCCCGGGTCTGTTCCCGGGGTTTTTAATTTGTTTAAGAATAATTTATTCACATACGTAAGAATGTTGAGTTTTATCGGAACCGCGGCACCAAGTTCCGCCACTACTGGTAGGAGATCCGGCAGGGCAGAAATTCCCTTCACAATAAGAAGTGTCTTTATAGGTTCCGCTTTTACAGGCATCATATGCATTAGCTACACAAACAGAATTGCCTGTAAATGTGCTGTTATCGCACGCAGTATTTGATTCTCCGTAACACTTAGAACCCCCGTCAAAAGTGGACTTACCACATCCGCCTTTATTGTTAGAGTAACACTTAGAACCTTCTTGATAAGTACTGCGCCCGCAAGAATAACCATTGGAAGAAAGGTTTTTACATTCCGAACGGGTATAAACGCTGCCGCTACCGCAACTTGTGTTGCTGGCACTGGTTCCGCCAGTATTGCCGGTACAGGTAGAGTCGGTAAAATCACTTCCCATACAGGCACCTTGGCCGCTGGCTATACAAGCAGAATCCGTAAAAGAACTATTACTGCAAGCCGTGGCTTGGTTGCCTTGGCAAGTTGATTCTTCATAGGTGGAATTGGAACAAGCATTGTTACCGTTCCCGGTACAAGTGGCTCCTTCCGCTGTTAAATTGGTACACGCTCCCGCTTGGGTTCCTTCGCAAACATCCCCGGAGGAAAGACTAACTCCCGACTCATTGGTATAGGTGGAAGCAAGTGCCCCATCGCTGGCGCTCCCTCTTAAGACGTAGGAAATATAACCCGGGGTTAGGTTACCACGCTCAATTTTTTCGCCTTGTAAAGCGGTTTCACATAACCAAATAGCTCTGGAATCATCCTTTTTGGCCTCACAATGAATATTGCCGGGGAATTGCTTGCTACGTTCTTGGTACACGATATAATTGTTATTTACATCCGGACGTTGTGCAATCACATAGGTGTAAGAATCTCCGTCCTGTAACGTAATGGTAGAGCCAACCGGATATGGCGTTGGATTTTTCAAATCTAAATCTTCCACGGAAGTGGCATAATGCCCGTTGGTCAGGTAATACATTTCATTACCTTGGTAAATTTCACGGGCTACCGGCATCAATGCCTGAAAACGGCTTTTGTATACAGCTCGTTGATATTGCGGAAGAGCAACGGCTCCTAAGATAGCAATGATAAGAACAACCACCAACAACTCTATGAGTGTAAAACCTTTTTTGTTAAAGTGCATATATACATCCCCCTCATTATAGTATAGCAAAAAAAAGACCTATATAACTAAAAAATACGAAAAGGGCTTTCTAATTAATTTTTATCCTTGTTTGATGCTCCAAATATGCTAAAATGTACTGGGTAGATTTTGCATTATTTTTCAGTATGATTGTATAAGGGGGAAAGGGTTATGGCACAAAATTTATCGTCCGGCTCGCTACTTAAACCACTCGTGCGAGACCGCCAAACGGAAGCAGATATTCCGTCGGGATATGGCAAAACAGAGAGCTATCTGTTACCGAAAGATCCGGCTTGGATGTTCTTATTTTGGGAGATTACCCAAAGCACATTTGAGTTTATCAAAAGTCAATATGGTGAAGCCGTCTTAAACGCGGCCCGTACGATTATTCGCCTGCACGACGTAACCGATGTGGCCCTTTTCAATGGGACCAATTCCGTTAAATACTATGATATGCCTGTGTTATTTGAGGCCCGCAGCTGGTATATTAATGCCCCCGAATCCGGCCGTGCCTACATCGCAGACTTGGGTTACCTCACGGACGATGGCAGGTTTATCCTAGTCACCCGTAGCAATGCTACCACATTACCTCCGGGACACATCTCCAACATTATTGATGACAAATGGATGATTGTAGAAGGGGATTTCCAAAAACTCTTAAAACTATCCGGTGCAGATTATATCGGCTTAGGAGCCAGCGAATTAATGCAAGTTGTAGGCCAACGTTGGAAATTAACTGAGTTAACCCCTTCAGGAGCCCCTACCTCCTGGTCTTCGTTCACGTTGCATTTGGATAAAGTGCAAGAGGAAGATATTTGGCTCAACGCCGATTGCGAAATTATTATTTACGGCTCAGCCTCTAAAAATGCCATCGTGTCTATTAACGGCAAAGATATTGAGCTAAAAGATGGGAAATTTACCATTCACCGCCACCTGTCCGCAGGAGATATTGTAGACTTGCCTATCCACGCGCGTAACGCTACCGGTGACAAAACGCGTCATATCAACATCAAAGCACTGCGCGAACAGGGGAAATAATATGGGACAAGAAAAGGGTTACTTAGCGCTGGTACTACACGCGCATCTTCCGTTTATTAAGCACCCGGAATATCCGGATTTCTTAGAAGAAGATTGGTTCTACGAAGCCATGGTGGAGACCTATATTCCACTGTTGAACGTATTTGAAAAACTGACAGAAGAAGGGTGTGACTTCCGCCTTACCATGTCTTTAACTCCGCCTTTGTGCAATATGATGGAGGATCCGCTTTTAATTGAGCGCTTCCGTCATTACTTAAATCAACGGGTAGAACTTTCCGGCAAAGAAATTGAACGTACCCGCGGTACCGAATTTGAAGGGGTAGCGCAAATGTATTTTGATAAATTTCGTCGTTATCAAGATTTGTTTGAAAACCGCTATCACGGGCATGTGCTCCAAGGTTTCAAAAAATTCCAAGATATGGGCAAATTGGAAATTATTACCTGCTGTGCTACCCACGGTTATTTGCCGTTAATGGTGCACAAAGAAAGTGTCAACGCCCAAATCAAAATTGCCGCGCATGATTACCGCAGCCGTTTTGGCAAAAACCCGCGCGGAATTTGGCTCGCTGAATGTGCCTATAACCCCGGAGATGATAAATTCCTGCGGGATGAAGGGATCCGCTTTTTCTTTACAGAAACACACGGAATTCTACACGGGACTCCGCGCCCCAAATATGGCGTATATGCCCCGGTATATTGTCCCGAAACCGGCGTAGCCGCTTTTGCACGTGACATGGAATCGGCGCAACAGGTATGGAGTGCCGATTCTGGTTATCCGGGCGATCACCGCTACCGCGAATTTTACCGCGACTTAGGGTATGATCTGGATTATGATTATATTAAGCCCTATCTCCATTCGGACGGTGTGCGCCGCAATATTGGCATGAAATACCATAAAATTACCGGCAAAGTGGCGCTCAACCAAAAGCAAGCTTACAACCCGTGGGAAGCCCGCGATGTGGCTGCTGAGCACGCCGGGAACTTTATGTTCAACCGCCAAAAACAAATTGAGTATTTGAGCACCATCATTGACCGCAAACCGTTAGTGGTTTCCATGTATGATGCCGAGCTATACGGTCACTGGTGGTATGAAGGAATTGATTTCTTAGAATTTTTATTTAAGAAAATCTATTACGATCAAAATGAAATCAAGCTGGTAACCCCGATGGAATATCTGCAAATATACCCGGAAAATCAAGTGGTACAGCCCTCTATGTCCAGCTGGGGAGATAAAGGCTATCATGACGTATGGCTCAACAGTGGCAATGATTGGATTTACCGCCACTTGATTAAATCCACCGAGCGCATGATGGACTTAGCCAACCGCTTCCCTAATGCACAAGGTTTGTTATGCCGCGCCCTAAACCAATTGGCACGCGAGTTAGTTCTTATGCAGTCCTCCGATTGGGCTTTCCTCATGACCACCGGAACCGCTAAGGAATACTCTACCAAGCGCACCAAGGACCATATCAAACGGTTCAATGAATTGTATGAACAAATCATTGGTAACCGCATTGATGAAGGGTATGTGTACAATTTAGAAATGCGCGATTCCATCTTTCAGCAGATGGATTACAACGTTTATTCCACCGCCAACAAAGAAGCCGTGTTGGCAAAATACTAATACCGACTTCATAAAAGGCCACTACGGTGGCCTTTTTTTATGCCTAAAGGCCCAGGGAGAATTTAGGTCTAAAGGCCCTCGCGGACTTACTCAAATGCTGCTATAGTATAATTATGCGAACCAAAGATTTTTTAATTATTTCTCTTTCGTTATTTATCGGAACGGACTTATGCTGCAATTTCCCCGCCTGGGGAGGAGAAATAAAACCAATACGCCAGGGTGCTTCACACGCCACAAAGCACAAGATATTTGTCAAGCCAACGGGTAACAGAGCCTTAGACTTGGCCCGTACGTACATGACAGCTATGTCGCGACCGCTTGCAAAAACAGTTTTGACAGAACGCTATCGTTACAAAGCAGAAATCCACGCTGCCAGCAAACTGTATGCGCGCATTGTACGTACACCGGATCTGGAGCATGGAGCCAACCAATTAAGCCAAGAAATAGAGAAGGTTGTGGTGAATAATACGTTGAGGCAAACCTTACTCTCTCATGTGAGGAACCGAC
>ONOD01000058.1 GCA_900319325.1 uncultured Elusimicrobium sp.
ATTTATTGGAGCTAAAGCTATAGAATATGGTAAAGAATTGGGCAAATCTAATGCGATTTTCAGCATGCCGCCGTCTTCCAACTTTACCCCTTCGTTCAAGCGGCCTTTCTTACGCAGTTCATCCAACATGCGCGATACCATGCGTGCATTTTTCCCGCGGGTATCTCCTTCCGTTTTAAAAGCATCTAATTCTTCAATGACCGCCATCGGGATAATAATGTCGTTATCATCAAAGGCGCGGATACAGTTTACATCATGCAACAAAACGTTTGTATCCAAAATAAATGTTTTTTTCATATAGCCTCCATGGGCATTTCAGAAATAATTATAGTATAATCAATAAGGGGCAGCTACTCCCTTGTTTTCATTGTAGCATTATTTGGCGAATTTTATGAAATACCTTTGTATACATGGACATTTTTATCAACCTCCGCGTGAAAATGCGTGGCTAGAAGAAATTGAGCTGCAAGAAAGCGCTCACCCATATCACGATTGGAACGCACGGATCTGTGCAGAGTGTTATTCGCCAAACGCACTAGCCCGCGTGCTCAACGGAAACAAAGAACTAACGGATTTAGTCAATAATTATTCCCACATCAGTTTTAACTTTGGGCCTACTCTGCTTTCCTGGATGGAAGCCAAAGAGCCCGAAGTATATCAAGCCATTTTAGAAGCTGATAAACAAAGCCAGGCTCATTTTGCCGGGCATGGCAGCGCCATCGCGCAGGCGTATAATCACATGATTTTACCCCTTGCTAACGGGCATGATAAAGAAACCCAGATTAAGTGGGGCATTTACGATTTTGAAAAACGCTTTGGCCGCAAGCCGGAAGCTCTTTGGTTGGCGGAAACAGCTTGCAATACCGAAACCTTAGAATTGTTAGCCGCCAACGGGATGAAGTATGTCATTTTAGCTCCCGGCCAATGTGCACGAGTACGTAAAATAGGAGAAGACAACTGGCAAGAAATTGGCGCCGGGGTGGACCCCAAACGTGCCTATCAATGCAATTTACCCAGCGGCAAAAAAATTGCTTTGTTTTTCTATGACGGCCCCATTTCCCAAGGGATTGCTTTTTCGGATACGCTTTCCTCCGGGGAAAAATTTGCGGGACGTTTACTTAGCACTTATAATAATACCGAAGAAGCCCAACTTATGCACATTGCCACCGATGGCGAAACCTATGGGCATCATCAAAAATTTGCCGAGATGGCCCTTGCGTATTGCTTAAAAACCGTGCAAGAAAAACCCGATGTGCAACTAACTGTATACGGTGAATTCCTTGAGAAAAACCCGCCTCAATATGAAGCACAAATCCACGAAAATTCGTCTTGGAGCTGTTTCCACGGCATAGAACGATGGCGTTCTAATTGCGGGTGTAATTCCGGGATGCATGGAGGGTGGCACCAAAAGTGGCGCGGCCCTTTGCGTGAAGCGCTAGATTTCATCCGCGACGAAATGATTCGCACCTTTGAAAAAATCGGAAGCGAATATTTCAAAAATGTATGGAATGCCCGTAATGATTATATTGAGTTAATTTTGGACCGTTCGCTGGATGCGCAGCACAAATTCTTTTTGCGCCACGCTACCGAAAAAGCCTGGCGGGATCGCCCCACCGCACTTATGTTGCTTGAAATGCAACGCATGGCAATGCTGATGTATACTTCATGCGGTTGGTTTTTTGATGAAGTAAGCGGCCTAGAAACTGTACAAATTATGCAATATGCGTGCCGTGCTATGGAACTAAACCGTGCCCTTTGCGGCATTGATTTGGAGCCTGAATTTATTAAACGCATGGAAAAAGCTCCCAGCAATTTGCCTGAGATTAAAAACGGAGCGGTAGCTTATGAACGTTATGTAAAACCGCAAGCGGCCAGCTTGGAAAAAATGGCGCTGTCACATATTGTTACCTTACTGGCTGACGAAACCGAAAATCCACAACGCGCGTATGCGTGCGATGTTTTATATTACGAACCCGTCAAACTAACGGCTACTAATGTGCAATTGGTTTACGGACGGATTGCCCTTAAATCACGCATCACATTAGAAGAAAAAAATATTCCTTTTGCAGTTCTTCGCAAAGGATTTGCGCAATTGGTATGTGTGGCGGGTGCCGATCAACCGGATGGCATATTTGATCAACTCAAAGTGCTATTTGAAGAAAAGAAATATGAGGACTGTGCCACTTTAATGCGTCAACAATTTATTACCGAGATTCCCCTTAGCAGTATGTTTATGGATGTGCGGCGCAAAGTGGTTAATCAAGTTCTCAAGCGCTTGGAAGAAGATTCTGCTAAAGTGTATGATGCCCTCTTTGAAAAGCAATATCCTATCGTACGCAATCTGCAACTGTTAGGAACGCCCACCCCTACCACTTTTTTTCACCTGGCAGAATTTGTCCTCACGCAAGATTTAGTGGAAGAGTTTCGCGCGGCTACCCTAAATGTAGCCGATGTAGAAGAACTAATGGAAGATGTTAAAATCTTAGGGCTGGATGTTTCCCATGGAAAAGTAGCAGATGCCGTAACGGAAAAATTAACATTTTTGTCCTTTGCTTTTGCTCGTAATCCGGTGGATAAAACAGCCGCTCACAAACTGGTAGAATTTTTGAATTATATTGAAATTTTTGGATTCGTCCCCAACACGATTAAAGCGCAAGAGTTCGTTTATTTTGGGCTTCGTGCACTGGGAGAAGAAGCCAAAAAGAAAGACATTTTACGCGCTTTGGCACGCAAACTTAAAATTGCATTGTAAACATCACAAACAATATTAATGAGGCAATCGCCCGGCTAAAAATTCCGCCACGGGACGCGTGAGTTTTATTTTGCTAAGTACAATTTTAATGGAAGCAGTAATCGGCACAGACAAGAATGCCCCCGGGGCACCCCACAACAGCGTCCAAAAAATAAGGGACGCCACCACGGCAGCTGGATGCAAGTCCATTCCCTCCCCCAGAAAGCGAGGTTCAACCAAATTACCAATTACAAATTCAATCGCACTTAAAAGGCCAATCACTACAAAAAAGTTTGGGCCCAAACCAAACTGCAAGAACAGAATTGGAATAGGCAGCAATACCGCTACAATGGAGCCTACGCTCGGAATAAAATTCAGCAAGAACGCAAACAAAGCAAATACCGCTGCCAATTTTACGTGAAAAGCAAACAACACAATAGCAACCAACACTGCCGTTACAATCGACGCCATTAATTTGACCGATAAATACACAGACACGTTGGACAGCATTTCTTTAATGGCCGGGTTGGTGATGGGGGGCGTTTTTTTGCTCCCAAACAGAAAGAATGTCATAAACAAAACAATTAATGTGAAGTTAGAGAACAAGCTAAACAATTTTCCGCCTACATTACGCACCCAATTAAAGACCGGCAAGTCGTGCAGATAAGAGACAATCACATTTTTGTCTACGCGAATACCGTGTTCTTGTACGCGATTCAATAAGTCTGACACCGTAGCAATTAAATTTTGACGATACAGTTCCGACCCTTTCAAAAATTGCTCTACCGAGTTTACGGTGAATGTAATCACCCCCACAAAACAAGCCACAAATAACAGAATAGCTATGGTTAAAGCCAACCATTTAGGAAATGAAAATTTATGCCGCAAGAAAAGCGTCATTTGCGCCAGAATAGTATACAGAAAAATAGAAATAATGAGCGGGATCATAAGTGCTTTTGTGTATACTAGGAACGAGGCCACCACTCCCGCCGCAATAATGATAAGACACACGGTGCTGGTTTTAGAAAAATAATATAAGGGTTTACTTTGCATAAGGACTCCTGTGTTGGTCTGTTTTGCGGGAAATTTCCCGCGCCAAGAATACAATTTTACCGGTCAGATTGGTAATATCAGCCTGACACGAAGTTAACAACCACACGTTGAGTTTAGCAGCGGTAAAACTTTTATAATCTTTACAGAACAAATCATACTCCGTTCCAAATTCATCACAAGCGCGGCTTAGCACTTTGGCCCGGCTATTAAGTCCTTTGGCACTAAGCGCTAAATCGCCCGTCCAACATTTATCAGGCATCTGACGAATTTGAGCGCGCAGCTCCGTCCATACCGGTTCGCGTTTATCTAATGTATCACGCAACTCGTGGACAAATTGATTGAACTCTTGCGCATACTCCGTATCGCGCACCTCTATATTTTTACGCAGTTGCTGAACAATTTGTCGCAGACGCCTGCCAAAATCAGCCAAATGCGTAGTTTGCTTCTGCATCAAAAGACGCAGCGCATCACATTGAATGGACATTTGATCTACTAATTCTTCTGGCGTCATAGCGGAAATGAAAGCGTAAAAATGGAGCCTAGTCCCCTGTCAGACACAACGCTTACAGAACCATTATGCAAATTCGCAATACGTTGTACCATAGACAAGCCCAACCCCCAGCCACTGACTTGGCCTGTAAAATAGTCATCTACCTGATAAAAAGGTTCAAAAATTTGCGCCACATCCTGCGGGCGGATTCCTACGCCGTAATCACGCACGGAAATAGAAATACGATCCCCGTGATGGGCCACCTGGACTTTAATTACTTTTTCCATTTTATTATTGAATTTGATGGCATTTTCTAAAAGCTCAGCCACGGCCAAACGCAGCATTTGTGCATTGGCCGACAGCGTAAGCTGTGTAGAGCAATCAATCTCCACAAAGGTGCCGCGTTTAACACCTTTTGCTTGAGGAGTTGGCAACGGGCCATCATCTTGAGCAATGACTTTGGAAGCGCATTCCTTAATTAATTCTTTCAGTACTACGGGTTGTTTTTCCAAATGCTGGGCATCAGCCGTAATCACCTGGTTGAACGCCATCAGTTTGTCCACCAAAGAGGACATCCGACTGCCCTGTTTATGAATTTCCTCCAGTGCTTTGCTAGTAAATGGGGAAAAATTTTCCTTTTCCGCTTGCGACAAAACTGCTTCCGAATATCCATTGATAATGGAAAGCGGTGTGCGCAACTTATGCGAAATAAGAGAGATTGCTTTTGCTGATAAAGCTTCGTTATCCATCATAGTAAACCCTTAAAATGTTACTTTTAACTGTGCGTAAAAAATATCCCGTTTGTTTTCGTTATGTACCGTGCGCAAATGGTTATATGCCAAATCACACATAACGCGATCCGCCAGCACAAAAGAATTGCCCAAAACAAAAGAATGTTCCGGATCGGCAGTATAGAACTCTCCAAATCGGTAGCTCAAATACAAAGTCGCTCGGCGATCCGCCCACAAACGCGTTACACGCGCTCCGGCGGTATATTTTGGCAATTCATGTACAATATCATAACTTTGCAGAAATACTAAATCTTGCTGATCCAAAATTCCGCGGAACGATTGTACCCCCGTAATACCATCCGGATATTGGAACATAGACCCAATTGCTTCAAAACTAAAAGCACTAAAAAAGTTTCTATGTAATCCTATCGTATAAGCAGCTTGTGAATAATACTGATCGGAAGTTTCCCCCTCTTTCTGCAAAGTGCCTTCTTGGCGCGCAAAAGCCGCCCCTATATAGGCATGAGAGTAAAGTTCATTTGTGGCATCATCTTCTAACGTAAGAATTAATTTGCCCGACACGCCAAACGCATTATATTCTTTATCGTCGCTTTTATTTTTGAAATAATAAAACGGAGTTACATTCAATGTTAGTAGATCTGTTTCAAAAAAAACAGGAAGTTTTACTTCATAAATAGGGTCTTCAAAGGCGTCTTCTTTGGCCCATTTACCTTCCACACCCACCGTTCCATTTAGAGAGTATTTCCACAAGGCTTTTGCTTTTACTTGATTAAATTCATTAGAACCCATATATTCTACTGCGCCGGTAATTTCACCCGCGGAAACCATCAGGGAAGCCATCCCAATCATCGTTAAAAGTAATAAAAGTTTTTTCATATACTTGTATTTAACAAAATTTAGAGACTTTCCGGGAAATTTTTATCAACAAACATTGCCGCGTATTTTGGTAAAATAAAAGCGTGAAGAAATTATTTTTATTTTTAATAAGTTTAGGGCTATCTGTTTCGGGGTATGCTACCCAAGTAATACGCGGACCCTATTTGGAAAACCCCACCCAAACATCCATTACCTTTCGTTGGCAAACGAATGTGGCCGTTCCCACTTGGTTAGAATACGGCCCCACGCCACGCTGTAATCAAATTATGACGGTTACCCCCGCGGCTTATAATCATAAAGTTGTCCTCTATGGGTTGGTGCCCAATCAAGACTTTTGCTATCACTTGTACGTAGGAACCCCGGGTCAAACCGGGACCGAACTCCCTATTGACGGAACTTTTCGCACACTCTTTTCTCCGGAACGCAAAATAGTCACCTTCTTAGCGTTAGGAAATACCGGTTCGGACCCCGTTTCCGAGCAGGAAGAGATTGTTTCCTCTCAAGCGCGCGAACGTATCGGACAATTAATGGCACAAGAGCAGGCGGACTTTGTTTTGCACACTGGGAACCTAACCCATAGCGGCTTAAACGCCGACGCGGACCAAGAGTTATTTGGCCCATTTCAAGCTGTTCTTCAAAACACACCGCTTTTTGTGGCCTTAGGCCCCAACGAATACGGCCCCGATCGTGCTAACCCGGACAGCAAATCTTTTCTCCATAACAACTATACACGCTATCATGACATGACGTGGAGCACCGCTACACCGAAATATTATTCATTTGATACTGCCAACGCACGCTTTATCGTGTTAGATAGCAATATTGCTACAGGCGCCAAATGGGCTCCCGAAATCAACGAGGAGTCCGCTCAAACAAAGTGGTTAAAAACAACCCTTTCAGGGGCCGGAGATAAATGGAAAATTGTGATCATGAATTCCCCCGCTTACGCTACAGGAGCCGTGGGCCCCAACCCCGAAATTGTAAATGCGTGGGTAAAAATTTTTGAAACCTACGGCGTTAATTTAGTGTTGCAAGGAGGCGACCCCGATTACGAACGTTCTTTTCCTCTGCGCAACCCGTAACGGCGAAACCTCCCACGCGGACATTATGGAAGACGGCATCTACCTCTCCAACCGCTTCACCCGCGTTTTCCGAAGCCAGGTAGAAGCCAATCCGGCCATCTCCCTCCACGATCTCTACTACCAGCTGGCCACCCACACCAC
>ONOD01000089.1 GCA_900319325.1 uncultured Elusimicrobium sp.
ATTTAACAGCTACTCCGGTGGTCCCTTGTTTTAAGCCAAAAAAATCACTGGCGTGAGGTAAAAGCGTATAGACAATGGTATTATCAAATTCGTAATAGCCTGTTTTCAAAAGCCCGCTAATGCGAAACTTTTTCATCTTAGGAAACATTCCGGCCGAAGTGGAAATAGATTGCGGGGAAATTAACACCACTTCATCATCCACATCCACCCCTAAGCTAAACGCCAATTCTGTACCAAGCACCAACGGGGCAGGCTGGGTTTCATCCCATCCCTCTGGCTCAAACGTACCATCTACCAAGGAATCAGCTAAATTATTAATTTTTGCTTCTTGCTTGGGGTCCAACCCGCGGATAATCACGCCGACGCTTTGTCCCCCATGTGTTAAAATAGCTTGCCCGTAAATATGGGGTGCTGCGGCGGCCACTTCCGGGATTTGTTCAATGCGTGTGATATTTTTTTGGTAGACTTCCGGGCTCATATTTCCAAATACCAAAATATGACTCTGAGCCCCGATAACTTTATCTTTAATATCCGTTTGAAATCCGTTCATAACGGATAGTGTAGTAATTAAAGCTGCCACTCCCACGCTTACGCCCGCTACCCCAATAAGCGTAGTGATGAACGCAAACAAGCCTTGTCGGCGAGTTAAATAACGGGTGGCAATGGATCGGGCAAAATTCATAGACATATTGTACCAAAAAGAGATTTCTACCTACCAATGTTCAATAAATGAACGCTTAGCGGGGTGACACTTCTACCCCGCGGCAACCAAAAATTCCTGCCAACGCTTATCAATACTACGCAGGCGCACCCCGCTTAGCCAATAAGCCAGCGGGATACGGGCAGCATTGCCCAAATCGTTGACTAAAAAGGGTTGATACCCCCCCCCTATAGAGTTATATTGGAATAAAATATTCCCGGGATAAATGGCCAAACAAAGCACTTGTTCTTCGCGCATTTTGCGCCCAAGCGTTTGCATGGCCTGATTAATTAGCGGATCCAATGTGGGATTTGCTTCGGCGGTTTCCAGCCAATCTTGCAAATTAAGGCACGGCGTACCATCCGCATTCCGTATATAGTCCACCACATACCCGCGGCCAAAATTGGTCTGCACTTCTCCATAAAAACGGGGCAGAATAGTGGACACATGCTTGCGGCGATAGCGCGTTTTTAGGTAAAGCACCTCACGGTTCAAATCGCTCTGACCCAGATCGTTATAAGCCACTTTAACGCAGTGTGAAGGGTTTTGGGGGTGGATGAAACATTTTTTATGCGTGCCTTGACCGATTAGTTTGGCATGTGTTAAATCTAACATTTCACTCATTTTTCTCCCTCTAAAAATGCGCGCACACTGGCATCACTAGGCATACGCCAATCTCCACGCGGTGAAAGCGCCACCGAGCCCACCTTTGGGCCGTCCGGCATGCAGGAGCGTTTAAATTGTTGCGCAAAGAAACGCTTGAAAAATACCGCAAGCCACTTTTTGATTTCCGCTGTTTTAAATTGCCCCGCAAACGCGTGCTGAGCCAGGAACAAAATTTTCTCTGCACTAAATCCGCCACGAATGAAGTGATATAGAAAGAAATCGTGCAAGGCATACGGCCCTACTAAAGCTTCCGTTTTTTGGGCGATACGCCCTTTCTTATCGGCGAGCAAAAGTTCCGGGCTAATGGGCGTGGCTACCACATCGGCCAGCACTTTTTGTGTTTTGGGCTGTGTGGTTTCGTGCGCAGCTACCCATTGGACAAGTGATTTCACCAACGTCTTTGGCACGCCGATGTTTACCCCATACATAGACATGTGGTCTCCATTGTATGTGGCCCAACCTAGAGCACTTTCGGATAAATCTCCTGTGCCAATTACCATTCCACCCGCTTGATTCGCTACGTCCATCAAAATTTGCGTCCGTTCGCGCGCTTGGACGTTTTCGTAAGTCACGTCCTGTTTTTTCCCGTCATGCCCAATGTCTTTAAAATGTTGTTCGCACGCTTTTTGGATGGAAATTTCTTTCACGGTTACCCCTAATTGTTTCATCAAGGCAAGCGCATTTTTATAGGTGCGATCCGTCGTACCAAAACCCGGCATGGTAATACCGATGATATCTTTGCGCGGGCGAGCGAGTTTATCCATGGTGCGCACCGCTACCAAAAGCGCGAGCGTGGAATCCAACCCGCCGGAAATCCCCACTACGGCGGTTTTGGCGTGAGCGGCCAGCAAGCGCGTGGCTAGGCCGGTTACCTGAATATTAAAAATTTCTTCACAATGCTCATCTAATTCCGCTCCCGACGGAACAAATGGGAGCGGATCTATACGGCGCGTAAGTGTTGAAATCGGTTTTACAGGTTGGCCCAATTCAATTACCTCGTACGGCGCAGAAGTTTCCAGCGCGCTATCGGTGCGAAAAGACGTATTGGCCGCACGTTCATGACGCAAGCGCTCTACGTCAATCTCAGTGGCAATTAATTGCGCGCTTGTAGTAAAGCGTTTTGATACAGCCAGTTCGTGGCCGTTTTCAAAAATAAGGGCGTTACTGCCAAAAACTACGTCGGTAGTGGATTCGCCAAATCCACTGGAAGCATACACGTATCCGCACAGACCGCGGGCCGATTGCTGGGCCACCAATTGGCGCACGTAATCGTGCTTGCCGACGAGCGCATTGCTGGCAGACAGGTTAAAAATCATATCTGCTCCTTGCAACACAGCCGCGGAAGAAGGCGGCATGACCGCCCACAAATCTTCACAAATTTCCACACCAAATTTAAAACCGCCCGCTTCAAAAATCAGGTCCGTTCCCACAGGGACGGTCTGTCCGCACAAAGTAACGGTTTCAGCGGAAAATGCCATGGCACGCACAAACCAGCGGCCTTCATAAAATTCGTGATAATTAGGCAAATAGGTTTTGGGCACTACGCCGCAAATTTGCCCCTTGTAACACACGGCGGCCGCGTTTAATAATACCGTACCCGCACGCACAGGGATCCCCACGATAAAGACAACATCCAGCGTTTTAGTTTTGGAAAGGAGTTCTTGCAAAGCATGCTCGGCAGCGTCCAACAAAGTAGGTTTTAGGAACAGATCTCCACACGTATATCCCGTTAGGTTCAACTCCGGGAATACCACCGCGCGCACGCCTTCTTGGGCCGCTTGTTTTACAAGCGCTAGCGCTTGCGCCCCATTATACGTCGGGTCGGCTACCTGCACGGTAGGGATGGCTGCTGCTACTTTTACAAAGCCAAAATTTTTCATAGACACTCCTTACGCTGGGATACTTCTATTCTATAATTTTTAGCGAATGGCCGTCACTTCGTATCCGGCGTTTTGCACAGCTTCCATTAACACACGATCTTCCACCGGAGTGGCGGACTCTACCGTGGCGGTTTTACTCGCAAGGTCCACCGTGGCTTTTACACCGGGGATACCGTTGAGTGCACGGGATACATGCCCGGCACAATGTCCACACATCATTCCTTTAATTTCTAATACTTTATGCATATTATTTCCTTGTGTTACGTCTTTAAAAGACGGTTTAAATCGGTTAAGGCGAAGCGCATTTAGCACCACGCAAACGGAACTAAAACTCATCGCCGCGGCGGCTATCATGGGGTGCAACTTCCAACCCCATACCGGATAGAACACCCCCGCCGCCAGCGGGATACAAATCACATTATAGAAAAATGCCCAGAATAAATTCTCCTTGATATTGCGTAGTGTTGCATGGCTAAGCTCAAGCGCGGTGGCTACTTCGCGCAGATCCGGGCGCATGAGCACCATGTCTGCACTGGCGGCGGCTACGTCGGTACCGGAACCGAGCGCAATCCCCACATCCGCGCACGCCAGGGCGGCCGCATCGTTAATTCCATCGCCCACCATAGCCACTATTTTCCCCTGGGCTTGCAAGTTTTTTAAGTATGTTTGTTTCTGTGCGGGAAAAACTTCTGCCTCAACAGAAGAAATGCCCGTCTCGCTGGCGACAAACGCGGCAGTTTGAGCGTTGTCCCCTGTGAGGAGTACCACCTGACATCCAGCCTGCTTTAGAAGGTAAACCGCCTCACATGCCGTAAGTTTTACCGTGTCACTAAATCCAATCGCACCGAGGTATTTTTTGTTGGCGGCAAAAAAGAGTACCGTCTGCCCTTGCTCGGCAGCCGCGGTTACTATTTTTTCACCTTCCGGCACGTCAATATTCCACGCATGCATAGCTTTTAAATTCCCGCCAAAAAGTACCTCTTGGGCCGCCTGCCCCTGAATCCCCAGCCCTGGAAATTCAGTTATATTACTAACATTTTTTAATGATATGTTTTCACGTGAAAACTTTTGCTTTACTAGCGAAATAGCTAACGGATGCGCCGATAATTTTTCCAGCGAAATAGCATTCTCAAGCAGTTCTTCTTCCCTAATTCCAGCAGCGGGGATAACCTGGGCCACGTGCATTTCTCCCGTCGTAACGGTACCGGTTTTATCAAGGGCTATCAGTCGTGTCCTTCCCACAGTTTCCAAAGCAGCTGCTGTTGCCTTCAAATC
>ONOD01000059.1 GCA_900319325.1 uncultured Elusimicrobium sp.
ATATAAGGAAAATCGAATTCCAGCCATGTGTATATCCGACTGGAAAGACGTAATAGTGGTTAAGGCCGAGTTAATTTCTAAACCCGGTTCGTTTAAGTACGTGAAAGTGGCCACCGTCAACCCCGAAGAAGCATTTGAAGAAGCCATGAAAATGTATTTTACTTTTGAGAAAGACCCCGAGCATTTGGACTATAATAAAATGGTTGAGTTCTACAACAAAAACATCGGGAAATGGGCAGGAAACCAACTGAAAAGATGGGCATCTGCCGGGGATAGTTATGTCAAGAATGTATTTACACTCAAAGCTCTCTTGCCAAATGAACGTCCTGGTGACCACTTCCGTGAAAACTTCTTTAAAGGAGTCTACAACCAAATGTGGGAAATATCACCAATGTATGAATGGTGGAGAGAGGGCAACACTTTTCAGGACCCAACAACTTTTGAGCAAGTCCGTTGGGAAATGTTTAAGAGTGTGGCGTTGGACATAAAATACGAGCCCAATATCAGACGTTTCTTTCTGTGCAAAAATGACTTTTGGAAACATTTTGCAACGGAACCGGATTCTGAAAACAAGCGCGTCATAAAGAAACAAACAGAAGCCATCCAAAGCGCAATTTATAAGGAATACAATGCGTGCGTGCAGGAAAACAAAAAAATAAAGAACAAGGAATGGCGGAGCGATTGCAAAACGATGCGCAAAAACGCCATAAAATATGGTTATTGGCCGGCAGATGCAGATGACGCAACTGCCCGAATGGTAAAAGCTGGTGTATCCCAACACTTAAGAAAATAACGCTCAGTAGAGCCCAAAACTATTAATTCCGCCCTCTGTTAAAAGTGCAGAGGGCGGTTTTATAATCCAGTAAGGTGTGTGATGGCTTAGCGGTAGTTGGTAAACTGTAGTTCCACGCCGAAGTCTTTCCCTTTAAGTAGGGCAATCACGGCCTGTAGTTCATCTTTGGATTTGGAAGACACGCGCAGTTGGTCGCCCTGGATAGAGGCGGACACTTTGAGTTTGGCCTCTTTAATGGTTTTGGTAATTTCTTTGGCTTTGTCGGCGGGGATGCCTTGCTGAATTTTAACCGTTTGTTTGGCGTTGCCACCGAGTGCGGCTTCTATTTTTTGCGGGAGCAAGTTTTTTAGCGCAATACCGCGTTTAGCCATACGGGTAAAAATAATGTCGCGCAGTGTATTTACTTTGTATTCATCTGCTGAAGCCAGTTTGAGTTCATTGTCTTTTTGGTTGAGTTCAATGGACGAATTGGTGCCCTTGAAATCGTAGCGGTTGGTAATTTCTTTATTAGCGGCGGATACGGCCTCGCTAATTACGTTTAAGTCTACTTTGGATACGACATCAAAACTATAATCTGCCATAAAATCCTCCTGAAAATGGATTGCTTTTCCTTATTATACTTTTTTTGTACAATGGACTTAAGGCAGGCCGAAAGTCTGCTAAATCTTAAGGAGGAAGTACGTATTGTGCTGGCGGGGAAGCCCGCATACTTGCTTATGAACATCAAAATTCGTTTGACAGTAATGAACTTCCTGGAATTTGCCGTATGGGGTGCCTATTTAACGTCAATGGGCATTTTTTTGGCAGGGGCCGGGTTCGCCGATAAGATCGGTTGGTTTTATGCGACACAAGGTTTTGTGTCTCTTTTTATGCCTGCGGTCATTGGAATCATTGCAGACCGCTGGGTTCCCGCTCAAAAACTCTTGGGGATCTGTCACTTCCTGGCGGCGGCCTTTATGGCAGGGGCCGCTTGGTATGGTGCCCAAGAAGTAGTTAACTTTACGTGCTTGTTTACTTGCTATACGCTAAGTGTGGCTTTCTATATGCCTACGATTGCGCTTTCCAACTCAGTAGCGTACACGGGGCTTCGTCAACAAAATTTAGATACCGTCAAATGTTTTCCGCCGATACGCGTATTCGGAACCGTCGGTTTCATTATTGCTATGTGGACAACCAACTTTGCCCACTTTGCCGGTTCTTATACGCAATGGTATTTCTCTGCGGTGTTAGGTGTTATTTTGGGTTTTTACTGCTTTACGTTGCCCAATTGCCCTACCAGTGCCGCCAATACGCGCACGCTCGTAGATGCGCTAGGCCTTAAAGCTTTTGCCCTGTTCAAAGAGAAAAAGATGGCGACGTTCTTCATCTTCTCTATGCTTTTGGGGATGAGTCTGCAAATTACCAACGGGTTTGCCGGGCCGTTTATTTCGGGGTTTGATTCGTTGGCCGGCTATACCGGCTCGTGGGGGGCGCGTAACGCTACGGCGCTGGTGTCCTTGTCGCAAATTTCCGAAACGTTATGTATTTTGTTAATTCCGTTCTTTTTGAAACGTTACGGTATTAAAAAAGTGATGCTGATGAGTATGCTCGCGTGGGTGCTTCGCTTTGGGCTCTTGGGTGTTGGAAACCCGTCCACCGCGCTGGGTATTTTGTTACTCATTGCCTCTATGATTATCTATGGGGTGGCGTTTGACTTCTTCAACATTTCCGGCTCTTTGTATGTAGACCAAGAAACCGACCCGTCTATCCGTTCCTCGGCGCAGGGTGTATTTATGCTGATGACCAACGGGTTTGGCGCGGCGATTGGTTCGCTGGCGGCGCAAAAAGTGATTAACTGCCTCGTTAACGTCCACTTGGATCCGTCCAAAATGATTAACGGCGTGTACCCCGAAGGGCTTTCTAAACTCATTATGAATGGATGGAGCGAAGCCTGGTTTGTATTTGCGGGATTCTCGCTCGTGGTAGCGGTTTTGTTTGCATGGCTGTTCAAATATAAACACGTGCCGCAGAATTAAGTGTATTTTTTGTTAACTCAAAAACCGCCCTCTGTATGGGGCGGTTTTAGTTTTCTAATTGTTTTTTCTCGCGCAGTTTGCGGTGATAGGTAATCGCAAATCTATGCACTTCGTCGCGGATTTCCATCAGCAAATTAAGGGCTGGGTCGCCGATGGGCAGTTTAATGCTTTCGCTTTGCCCCGGGATGTAAATTCCTTCGTGTGTTTCGGCCAGTGAGATAAACGGGATAAACATATCGGCACGTTCATACGCATTAAGTGCGGCGTGAATTTGGCTCTTGCCGCCGTCTAGCAAAATTAAATCCGGTGCTTGGCTCGGGTCGCGTTTAATTTGGCGCAAGCGGCGGTACACACTTTCTTCCATCATGGCAAAGTCGCTGCCGCCTTTATCGGGCATTTTGGTTTTGATTTTAAATCGGCGGTAATGCTCGTGATTTTTCTCTCCGTTAATGTAGCAGACCATACAACCCACAGCCTCGCGCCCGAACAGGTGTGAATTATCAAACGCTTCAATGTGGGCGGGCAATTTTTTAAGGCCAATTACCTCGGCCAGGCGTTTTAGTTTATCGGTGTTTTCCATGGCAGTGGTGATGTAATCGTCCTTAAACCGCCCGATGAGTACGCGCTCTTTCATGTGGTCCAATGCGTGCAAAAAATTGCGATATACCGCCGCCTGTTCGTATTCTAATTTGTCTGAACTTTCTTGCATCAGTTTTGTAAGCGTTTGGGACAAATCGCCAAAGTTGCCATCTAAAAAATCAGCCATGCGCCGGGCGTTTTGGCGGTAATCTTCATAGGAAATTTTACCGGCGCACGGGGCCGGGCATTGGCCCGTATGATAATAAATGCAGGTATTTATTTTGATATCTTGCAATTTCTTTTCACGTGAAAACTTCCATTTGCATGGGCGTAAGCGCGCGTAACCGCTTTTCCATAAAAACTGAATTAAGCTTTTAACAATGTAAGACTTGGGATACGGCCCGTAATATGCGTCCCCGCTATGTTTGCCGGCATCAGCGGCACTTTTGCGCACAATCTGCAGTCGGGGAAAATCTTCACTTAAACTTAGTTTCAGGTATGGGTAGGTTTTGCCGTCTTTACCCAGTGAGTTAAAAAATGGTTGATATTGCTTGATGAGCTTTTCTTCCAGCACCAAGGCGTCGCGCTCGCTCGCGCAAGTGACGTAATCAATCTTGGCAATCAGCGGCAACAGGCTAGGCAATTTCCACCCGCGGGAATAGAGGTTGGACTCTTGGAAATACTGTTTTACGCGGTCTGAAAGGTTTTTTGCTTTGCCGATGTAGATAATAGTGCCGTCCTTGGCACGCATAATATATACGCCGGGCTCTTTAGGTAGAATAGCAATACGCTCGTAATGAAGAAAGCCCTATTGTAACAAATAAAAACTCATTGACCAATAGCGCGCGCAAAAAGTATAATATATGTACCGATTTTTAGATAGAGGTAATATAACACATGGCAAAATTGAAAACGGGCCGCCACACCAGCGCCCTCAAAGCTCAGCGCCAAGCTGAAAAAAGAAATTCCGCTAACAAAGGGCTTATTAAAAAAGTCCGTGTAGCGACCAAGACGGTAAAAGCTTCTGCTACCAGCAAAGCTAAAACCTTGAATGAAGACTTGAAAAAAGCGAACTCTTGCATTGACAAAGCTGCCAAGAAAAAAATCATCCACTGGAAAACGGCCGCCCGCAAGAAATCCCGCTTAGCTAAAGCTGCTAACAAAGCCGCTAAATAAGCAATTTGAAGTTCCAAAAGCCCCGGTGATAACCGGGGCTTTTGTTTGTCAAAAAGCGTTACAGAAGCCCATTCTAATTAATTTTTGCACTTGCCGGGAGAAACCTCGTTAGCTATAGTATAGCACTTCACTCATAGGAGGTTTTTATGTGGGAAAAAGAAATTGACATTCACCAAGTGCGTGAAATCCGTACCCGCACCACGGTCTTTTTAGGGGTGGGAGCGATTAAGAAGATTGACGATATTTGCGCGGATCTGAAAGCACGCGGGTTAGATAAACTCCTCGTCATCACCGGCAAAAATGCGTACAAAAAAACGGGTGCCTGGGGACACGTGCAGGAAGCATTCACCAAGCACGGCATCCAGTATGTGCATTACGATAAGGTAACCCCCAACCCCAATACACATCACGTAGACGAAGCAACGAAGCTAGCGCGCGAGTTTGATGCCAAGGCGGTGCTAGCTATTGGGGGAGGTTCGGCTATTGATGCCGGTAAAAGCGTGGCGGTATTACTCCGATATCCCGGTAAAACGGCACAGGATGTATATGAGTTTGCTTTCACTCCGAAAGAGGCAGCGCCCATTGTGGTCATCAATCTTACGCACGGTACCGGGTCGGAGGCGAACCAGTTTGCAGTGGTCTCTATTGAAGAAAAAAACTACAAACCTGCGATCGCACTTCCGTGTATTTACCCGCTTTATGCTATTGATGACCCCGCACTTATGACCGGGCTTAGCAAAGAGCAAACGCGCTATGTGTCCATTGATGCGGTTAATCACGTCATTGAAGCCGCTACCACTAAAACCACTTCTCCCTACGCTGTACACTTGGCGATAGGGGTAATGTGGATGGTGTACAAATATTTGCCCATTGCGCTCAAGGAGCCAAAGAACTTAGAGGCGCGATATTTTTTAACGTATGCGGCGCTTATTGCCGGGCTGAGTTTTGATAATGGGATGCTACACTATACACACGCGCTGGAGCACCCGCTTTCGGGTGTGAATCCAAATCTTACGCATGGCCTGGGGTTGGCGATGCTATTGCCGGCGGTGGTAAAAAACATCTACAAGGCCAAACCCGCTACACTAGCGGAGTTATTAAAGCCGATGGTGCCCGGTTTAAAGGGGAAGCCCGAAGAAGCCGACTTGGCCGCGCACGGGGTGGAAAGATGGCTATTCTCCGTAGGCGCCACACACAAGCTGGCTGATGAAGGATTCACCGCTGATGATGTGGATAAACTTGTTTGCTTGGCGTTTGAAACGCCTTCACTGGGGGGACTACTGTCTATTGCGCCCACCCAAGCCACCAAAGATGTGGTGTGGAGTATTTACAAAGAGTCGTTGCATCCGTATAGTAAGTAATAACTGATGAACGTGCCTCATCCCCGGACGAAATGTATCTTCCGGGGATGTTTTTGCACGGCAAGAGCGTATTTGCTACAATGAAACATATCGTATAGGAGCGACCTATGTTTGGTTTCATTTTCCCAGTTATATTGGTTGGGTTTGGCTATTATCTTTTGCGTCGGCATTACAAGTTCTTCAAAAACGCAATACGCGTTCCCGGCACAATTACCTCTTATACCAGCTCTGTATCGATAGATAGCCATGGTCATCGTTCAACTACGTATACTCCCATCGTTTCTTTTGAATTTGATGGTAAGCAAAGAACAGTTTCCCATCCCATAAGTGGTCCCTCGAAACCCGAAATTGGTACGCCTGTTCAAGTGGGGGTTAATCCGTACAACATTGAAGAAGCGCGTGTCTATTCTAAGTTATGGTTGGGGATTGAATGGGGTGTGCTAGGAATAGGATTGGCGGGGCTGGCTTTATGGATAGCCTTTATTTGCGGGAAACTATAGCCTTTTACCTCGCTCCTTTTACTTGCGAAAAAAATTGTTGTACGCGGTTATCGCACTGCACATCACTGGTCAAAATAGGGCGTTTTAAGTGTACGCCGTTAAGCGTGCGACAACGGCTTAGTGCCACGTAAGTTTGCCCGGTGGCAAATGCGCCGCGGCCCATATCCAGATAGATGTTATCAAACGTGAGCCCTTGCGATTTGTGGATCGTAATCGCCCACGCCAGTTTGAGCGGGTATTGCTTAAAAAATCCTTTTACTTTGGGTTGTAACTTTTGGGAAAGAGGGTTAAATTCGTAGGTGATTTCTTCCCATACGTGCGGTTTTACGTCGTAGATAGCACCCTTGAGTTCTACTTGGATAAAATCCGGCCCTAAGTCGTGCACGGTACCGATGTCGCCGTTGACCCAGTAGTCATCGTTGACCAGCATCATAATTTTGGCGCCTTTTTTAAGGTGCAATTCTTTGTCTGCCGGCGGCGTTTTGGTAAATGTTTCATCGGCCGTGGCTGGATAAACATACTCCGTGCCGGGCAATTTATCAAGTTGATTGCGGTTGCGCCACATGGCACTGTAATTGGTGGTGGCTAAGAGGATGCTGTTATCCAGTACGTCGG
Organism: uncultured Elusimicrobium sp.; assembly: GCA_900319325.1. Taxonomy (GTDB): domain Bacteria; phylum Elusimicrobiota; class Elusimicrobia; order Elusimicrobiales; family Elusimicrobiaceae; genus Avelusimicrobium. The sequence continues at coordinate 7,040 of ONOD01000059.1, forward strand.
GCGTTTCGGGCGATACGTGGGTATTTAGTTGGCTATCTAACTGCGGTTGGGAAATTTTTCCTTCGCGAATTAAATTAAGCAGGTGTGCGTAATCGCGGTCGGCATGCTGGCGGAAAATGCGTTTGAGTTCAAACACCTCCAGCGGCAGTTCCTTAAGAACCTGGGCTTCAAAAAAGTACGGGCTTGCGTAGCGGGCGTTAAAATAATCAAACAGGCCACTTTGCTCGCTTTCTTCCACGGGGGGAAGTTGAAACAAATCCCCAAACAAAATGATTTGTTTGCCGCCAAAGGGTTCCTGGTTGTGGGTGGAAATACGCAAGATGTGGTCCATGGCGTCTAGCAAGTCGGCACGGAGCATAGAGGCTTCGTCAATAATGAGCGTATCAAAATTGTCTACCGTTTTGCGGGGCAGGCGGCGCAGCAACCCCATATCCAGCAGATTGCCCGGCTTGAGGTGAAAAAACGAGTGTACCGTTTGCCCGTGCACGTTGATGGCGGCAAGGCCGGTGGTAGCCAGCACCACTACATTTTGTGCGGTATGTTGCGCAAAATATTTGAGTAGAGTGGTTTTTCCCGTGCCGGCACGCCCGGTAATAAAGATAAGCGGCTTGATAGCGGGTTTATTTTCCAAAAGCCGTAGTGCGTCTTTAAATTCGTCGGTTAAGATAACGGAGTGCTCCACGGGGTTACCTCAGCAACATAAGCACGATGCCTTTGAGCGTGGTTTTGGGATCTAAATTAGCGCCGCTCTTAAAACCGGCGTCAGTATCAATGAGGCGATTGAGTACCGCCAAAAACACTTTTTGTGGTGGAAAGTTGCGCGCGTTGCTAATTAATCGGCTTTCCCACGGGAACAACCCGGCCGCGTGCAAAATTTCACTGTTGGACATTCCTGCCTCACTTAAGCGTTTGATGCGTGCCATTTTCAAAATGGGGTAAGTCATTTTGCTCAAAATGGCTACAGGTTCTTCGCCGCCGTCTACCAGCTTATCAATTTGTGCCAGCGCGCGGACTTTATTGCAGGCAGTGAGTGCATTGGCCAGTTCAAACGGATTTTCTTCTTTGCTAAACCCGATACAGGTCAGCACGTCTTCTTTGGATAAAGTTTTATCTTCGCGCTGGGCCGTGTATAGCGAAAGTTTTTCAATTTCGTTTTCCAGTGCAGCCAAATCACTCCCCACGCTTTCACATAGCAGGTCCACCGCGTCAAAAGTGGGTTTGAGGCCTTTGGCGGAAATTTGTCCGCGTACCCATGTGCTTAGATCATCATTTTTGAGTTCATCAAAATTAACTACGCGTCCCGCTTGGGCGCACGCGTCGGACAGGGCTTTATCGGTTTTTAGTTTTTTAGCGTCGTTATGTGTAAGTACCAGTGTGGTAGTGGGTAACGGGTTTTGGGCGTAAGCTACGAGGGCGGTTTGTTCTTTGGAGCCTTTGCGCAGTTTATCAATTCCGGTAAGCACGATGAGGCGCACCTCAGAAAATACCGGTGCGGTATTAGCCTGAGCAAGCGCTTCGCTTACCTCGGCGGAAGTGGCCCCGGCCTTGAAAAAATTAAAATCGTCGAGATGCAAAATATCGCGCAATTGTTTAATGACAAGTGCTTTGCGATATACATCTTCCCCCGTAAGTAAATAGACGGGAGCCGTAGTGCCTTTAGCTAATTCAGCTTGCAACTTATCTGCGCTGATTTTGGACATATTAGTAAGATTCGGTAATCGTGGTATATTCCGGGTTGTTCATTACTTTGCGTTTATCTTCACTGCGTACGGAACCAAACCCTTCAACCGTGCGTTTGACAATATCTTTGGAGAGTTTCTCAAAAATAATATCACGCGCTTGTTGTTCGGTCATGCCGCCGGGCAAAGTGGAGGCCGCATAGATTTCTGTACCGGTGAGTGCCGGTTCCCGCCAAACGGGGGTATTGGTCGTGGCGTCCATAAATACTACGTCTAGCCAAATATCCATCTTGTAAACAGTAGGGATGAGTTGGCTATCATATTGAATCGGTACGTTTAAGTAACGTGTGATCGTCGTAACGACTACCCCTTGTGCGCCGTCATTTTCGGGCACAATTTGATAGCTGCCGTTACGCAGAAACGTATCATACAGCTCATTGTAAAATTTGTCCTCAAGGGCAAATACTTCCGTGCGGTTTAAGATGGGGCGTACTGCTATTTTTTTGATATGTTGCGGCATAATTTGCGCTTGCGGGGTATAGACGACTGCATTTTCCGCACAGGCGCTTAAGCATACACACGCACACAGGTATAGCCAAAATTTTTTCATACGTTTCCTCCGGTTTGGCCCGCAGGCCGTGTTATTTTTTGGGCGCGGCCACAATGCTGACCATGCGTCCGGGTACTACAATTACTTTTTTGATTTCAAGCTCTTTCAAATAGCTTTGCACCTTGGCACTGGCCAGCGCTTTTTGTTCAATTTCTTCACGCGGCGCATTGCGGGAAACCAGCAAGCGTTCGCGCACTTTACCGTTGATTTGCACGCCCATATCCACGGTATCATCTTGCAGAAGGGCTTTGTCAGCCGTGGGCCAAGCGGTGTTAAGCACAAAGCCTTCGTATCCTTTTTGTTGCCAAACTTCCTCGGTAAGGTGCGGGGCAAACGGATGCAAAATTTGAATGAATTTTTTGAACGTATCCTGCGTGATAGCGGGCAGTTTGCTTAAATCGTTAAAGAGCACCATCAGCGCTGAGATGGCCGTATTGAAACGTAAGTTTTCAATATCGTCGCCTACTTTAGCGATCGTTTGATTTAAGAGAATGGCACTCTTACGCGGCTCGGCTGTTTCGGTAAACTGTATGTTGTCGCTCCAGGCGTAGATTCGTTTTAAGAAGCGGTTAATGCCTTCAATGCCTTTCATATCCCAAGGTTTCTGCGCGTCAAACGGGCCCATAAACATTTCGTACATGCGGAAGGCATCGGCCCCGTATTCATTTAAGATTTCGTCGGGATTGATGACATTTTTCTTGGATTTACTCATCTTTTCCACCATGGAAGATAATTCTTCCCCGGTGGTTTTTAAGAGAGCTTTGCCATCTTTGAAATCAATTTCATCATAGGCGTGATAGTTGCCCATTTTATCTCGGTATGAAAACGCCAAAATCATGCCTTGGTGGCGCAATTTTTGGAACGGTTCCGGGTGAGAAAGTACGCCCAAATCAAACAAGACTCGGTGCCAAAAACGTGCATACAACAAGTGCAACACGGCATGTTCCGCGCCGCCGATGTAGCAGTCCACCGGGCCCCAAGCTTTTTCCAAGTCTGGGTCCACCAGTGCTTGATCGTTGTGCGGGTCCATGTAGCGCAGGTAATACCAGCACGAGCCGGCCCATTGCGGCATAGTGTTCGTTTCACGTTTGGCAGGCCCGCCACAATGCGGGCAGGTGGTATTGACCCAATCGGTCACCGTAGCCAAAGGTGATTCGCCCGTTCCGGACGGTTCAAATTTTTCCACTTGCGGCAGCGTCAGTGGCAGTTCGCTTTCCGGCAGCGGCACGACGCCGCATTTGTCACAATGCACCACCGGGATGGGTTCACCCCAATAGCGTTGGCGGGCAAACACCCAATCGCGTAATTTATAAGTGGTTTTAGCGTTGCCGACGTTGTGCTCGGTCAGCCACGCAATCATTTTGGCTTTGCTTTCTTTTACACGAAGCCCGTTTAAAAATCCGGAATTGACAAGCTCGCCATCACCGGTAAAGGCTTCATTTGCGACACCTTGTTCGCTTTTAATAACTTCAATAATTTTAAGGCCGAATTTTTTGGCAAAGGCATAATCGCGCTCGTCGTGTGCGGGAACAGCCATAATGGCGCCAGTTCCATAACCCATCAGCACGTAATCGCTGGTCCATACAGGGATTTTAACGCCGTTTACCGGGTTGATGGCATACGCACCAGTGAAAACGCCGGTTTTTTCTTTGTTTAGTTCGCCGCGTTCCAAGTCGCTCTTTTTGGCGGCCTCTTTTTGATAAGCAGCTACCGCGGTTTTTTGTTCAGCGGAAACGATTTTTTCCAAAATGGGATGTTCCGGTGATACGACCATGTACGTTGCACCAAATAGCGTGTCCGGGCGGGTAGTAAATACGGTAAGCGTGTCTTCAAATCCGTCTAATTTGAAAATGACGTTCGCTCCCTGGGACTT
>ONOD01000055.1 GCA_900319325.1 uncultured Elusimicrobium sp.
ATCGCGATAACGATCCTGATTCTCATGATCATCGTCGCGACAGTCCTTGACCGGAGTTTCCTCGCGCCTGCCAACCTGTTCAACGTTTTCAACCAGAACTCTATCAAGGGCATCATGGCGATCGGCATGACATTCCTGATCCTGAACGGATATTTTGACATGATTGCCGCACATACTCCGTCGGAAGCGGAGGAGCAACTCCAACAAAACCGTATGCGCGGATTACTGATTATCCCGCATGGGTTTCATACTGCCTTTACAAATGGAGAGGTCGCCCACGCGCAACTTTTGATAGACGGTACAGATAATACGATGGCCGCCTTAGCCACTACCTATATGCAAGGTATTGTGCAAGCCACCCAACAAGCCCTGTTATCTTCGCACGAGCCGCCTACTACGGCAATCCGCACACGCTATTTGTTTAACCCAGAACTCAATAGCCGTTGGTTTATTGTCCCGGCACTAAGTACCGTTATTATTGGATTTCTGGCCATTATTTTAACAGCCCTAACCGTAGCGCGGGAATGGGAAAACGGATCTATGGAACTACTACTTTCTACGCCGTTACGTCCGTTGGAAATTGTAGTCGGCAAGCTGCTGCCGTATTTTGCACTCACTTTCTTTGATGTACTGCTTGTTTTTGCACTGGCATTACTGGTATTTCGCATCCCGTTTCACGGCAGTTTTGTACTCTATTTAACAGCCTGCTTATTTTATATTATGGGCGCGCTGGCGCTGGGGCTACTTATATCGGTAATAACGCGCCAACAACAATCCGCCATTCAGTTTGGCTTTGCCATAGGATTGCTCCCCTCTTTTATGTTTTCGGGATTTATTTTCCCCATTGAAAATATGCCCGCTTTCTTTCAATATGTAACCATGCTATTTCCGCAACGGTGGTTTTTACAAATCAGCCGCGCCTTATTTTTAAGCGGAGCCGGGCTAAGTGGCCTGCTTGTTCCTTTTATCGCATTATTTCTGTTTATGATAGGAATGATTACGCTAGCCATACGAAATTTTAAAACGGATGTGGAACCATGATACACAAACGCATTATAAGAGGGCTCATTCGCAAAGAATTTGTGCAAATCTTCCGTGATCCTAAGATGATTGTGGCTATCTTTTTTGTGCCGATAGTTCAACTAACCATGTTCGGGCTTGCGCTAACCAGTGAAGTAAAAAATATAGAAATGGTAATTGTCAGCAAACCCTCTGCTATTGCACGGGAAGTACAAACGCGGGCCGTTGCTTCCCGTTGGTTTAAAAAAGTGCGTCATGTAGACGGGACGAATGTTTCGGACCCTACCGCCCTGCTGACTACTTACAAGGCAGAAGCCGTATTGGTCGCCCCCGCAGAAGGGTTTGAATATGCCTTAGAGCGGCAAAATAAACCTATTCAACTACTTATCAATGCTACCAACGCCCAGCGTGCCCAGCAAGTAAATGCTTATGTTAGCCAAATTGTAGCGCGCGTAGCGGCCAGCCACGGGTATCTGTTGGGCGAGCAGACACGGCTTGTATTAGATACACGTATTTTGTTTAACCCGCAAATGAGTACGGCGGCTTTTATGGTGCCGGCCCTTCTCGTCATGACCAGTTTTATTATTTTGATGATTGTAGGGAGTATGGCCATTACCAAAGAAAAAGAAATGGGAACCATGGAAAAATTGATATCCTCTCCGGCTTCTACAGCCGATATTTTGCTGGGTAAAGTGTTACCGTACTTCTTTATCGGTATTGGAGTGGTAACGCTCATGCTTTGTATCGGTGTATTAGGATTTGGTATTGCCTACCGGGGAACTGTTTGGCAATTTTTCCTTAACGCTATTGCGTTGGCCGCTTGTGCGCTATCCGTGGCTACCCTCATTAGTACCATTGCCAACACCCAACAACAAGCCATGATGGGCGGTGTATTGATATTACTGCCGGCTATTTTGCTCTCTGGCGTGTTTTTCCCGGTAGCCAACATCCCGGAAGGGTTCCGGTGGCTATGCTACTTAAATCCGCTCATGTATGCCTGTACCAATTTCCGCAACATCATCTTAAAAGGCGGCGATTATGCATTCTTTTGGCAATATTTCAGTGTTCTGCTAGGCATGGCACTTGTTTTGGCCGCCACTGCCTATAAAAATTTCAAAGCCAAACTTAATTAGCCTTTCCTTTTCTGCAAATACTTATATGATCCTGGATACATGCGTTGTCAAAAAGTTAACCAAAATAATTGTCGTTTTATAGTGTCCAGAAGTATGTAGGTTGGCATAATATTGTGTGGTTTGAATTTTTAGCTTGACTTAGAGTTTGCTCCAACTGGTAAAATATTTTTATGGGAGAAACTATGAAAAAACTTATCTTTACCATACTGGCAGTAACACTCAGTATGCCGGCCTTGGCTCAACTTACGCAAGGCCAGCACATGGTCGGGGGACGTTTGGGCCTCGGCTTTCAGCTGGAAAATTCTGGTGTGTCTTATTCGGATCATGACCGCGTAGATTGGGGCACCTTGGGGGCAGAGTACGGGTTGTCTTATTACTACTTACTTACCCCCCACATAGGTCTAGGGGCCGACCTGTCCTACGCTAATTTTGACGGAGGCGAGTTGTTTGAATCTAACGAAGATGTAAGCAATAAAACGAATTTATTTAATGCCATGCTCTCCGCCCGCTTAACAGCCAATCCGTCTAACCTAGTCCGCTTTTATGTTCCCTTCGGCCTTGGTTTGGCAACTGCCCAACAGGATATTCATATTGATAAACATGGCACCCACTACGACAAAAAAGCCACCGACACGTCTTTCGCTTGGTTTATTGGGGCCGGTTTTGAATTTGACCTTGGACGCGATAACGGATGGTCCATGGGATTGGAAGCACGCTATAATACTTTCCATTATGATACGGACAAACTCACCCGCCACGCCCCGGCTACAGTCAGCGGGGACGGTAACCGTCGCTTAAGTTATATGTCCTTTCAATTACGTGTAAACAAACGGTTTTAGTGAAAGGACAAATCGTATTTGTAAAAAGCCCCGCACCCGCGGGGCTTTTAGATTATTAAATATTGGTTTAAGGAACAAACAACTTATCCGCCAAACGTAGCACTCTTTAGTCTCTTAGACAACAACACTTGTATTGTTCATTGTCTGCATGGTAGTCAGTTTCCCGGTATCAATTCCACAAACATTTTTTAACATCTTCAAACTAAGCTAAGCATCCCTGTCTACTAAATGATGTGTTCATTGTTTTTATAAGCGTTACAAATTTGATATAATAATTTCGAAGAGATTCCAACGGAATTTCTTCATCATGTTAATCGATTATACAAATTCACGCATAAAAATTTGGAGATAAATAAAAATGGCAAACAGACATGGCTTTACTCTTATAGAACTTTTAGTAGTAGTACTGATTATTGGTATTTTATCCGCAATAGCACTGCCGCAATATGTACGTGCTGTTAAGAGAAGTAGAATGGCTGGGGTTGTCAGCACATTAAAGACGATTATGCATTCCGGGGAGGCTTATGCAATGACGCACTCTCTAGCAGGATCTTCTAGTGGGTTGCAAAGCGTAGATTTGGATGATTTGGATATTACTATACCCACCCATACAGCCGATTTAAAAGGCGTTATTTGTGAATATTCCTTTCAGATTTTACCCGCAGGCTCAAATGCACAATATGTAGCCACCTGCTCGGAAGTTTCTACCGCTTTTGGAAAAAATTGGCTAAATCACACCACCCAGCTTGCCCAAAATGCATTACACCAAACCAACAACACAATAGCAAATATTCAACGCACCTCACATATAGTCAAAAATATTCTGGGCAACTTATATGCTATCTCCAATTATTCTTTTGAAGATACCCTCTCTTTCTTAGGCTCCTTCTCCCATATTTCTGCCCCACTAGCGGCTCTTGTTTCTCCTGGTGGATTTCCCGAAGACGAGCCAACCCCTGGATCCGGCACCGGTTCGCACACTGGCACCTCCTCTTCTAGCTTGATTGTAGGTCTCACCAATCGTGGTGCCTTATTTTGTACCGGCAATTTATGCGGAGATTACGGTTTCTCAAATATTAGCCCCCTTTCCGCAAGTGCAGACTTAGGTGGCGCATTCAGCGGAACACTTTACGCCCAGTAAGATATGGGTAAAAAAAAATTATTATCCCCGTGTGTACTGCGGCTTCTTATATGTCTCTTTATCTTGTTACTGGGAAGCCTTGTAGTACACACCTTATATAAGCGCACTACTCCTTTTCCCATTGATTTAGTTTACTTATGGGTAGACGGAGAAGATCCAAGTTGGTTAGCCAAGAAAACCTATTGGCAAAAGAAATACGGCATTTATAATGAATATGTGGCAGGACCATCTCGTTATAGAGATAGAAATGAATTAAAATACAGCCTACGTTCTACAGAAAAATATTTGCCGTGGGTACGAACAATATTTATTGTAACAGACCACCAAATTCCTAAATGGTTGAACGTCAACCACCCCAAAATACGTATTATTGATCATACAGACATCTTTCCGAAAGATGCCTTGCCTGTTTTTAACTCCTCTGCTATAGAGACGCGGGTTCCTTTTATTCCGGGTTTAGCCGAACATTTTCTCTATACAAATGACGATGTTTTTGTCAATAAACCACTAACCTGGGATTTCTTTTTTACCAAGGAGGGCTTACCAATTCACTATGATGATGTGCGTATTACAAAAGAATTGGAACAACTGCTTAATTTCCCGGGAAACGAAATTCCTAAAGCCAACTACCAATTTTCAATGGACATATTAAAAAATGTATATAAGATTGATTTTGAAAAAGCACCCACTTATTCAGGCACACATACTATAACTGCCTACCGCAAGAGTGATTTTCTAGATAATCTTCGCATACTAGGAGACCATATTACACGCACCACGTATTCTAAATTCAGAGATGCAAAAGATATAACCCGCGGAATTTTCGTTATACCGGATAACCTAAAAGGGAAAAATGTCATCAAAAGCGCTCTGAATATCCCCGGTAAATGCGGGGTTGCAGGCAAATTGATTATGAAAAACATGACTGCATTGAAAACTGAAAATCCTTGTATGTTTTGCTTAAATGATGCCCCCTCTCTGACAAATGCCGATCTTGAGGCACATAGTGCTTATTTACAAAAACGCTTTCCCAACAAATCATCCTTTGAATTATAAATTAAACACATACCACCATAAACATCAATCCGTGCAAAATCCTAACCCCAAAATAAAACTGGAAGAAAATAAAGCCGATTTTCCCTTGACTTGGAGTTAACTTTAACTGCTACAATATATTTACAGGAGGACATATGAAACTCACTAAACTAATGACTGTTTGTGCCTCTTGCGCTTGTCTGTGCGCATGCGGCCTACACCACACAAAGGATACTACTATGACACAAAATTGGGATAAAGTTTTTAAGCAAAGTAATAAAGTTACCGTACAAAAAGTACACTTCAAAAACCGCTATGGCATTACGCTTGCCGGAGATTTGTATATGCCCCAAAATACGAGCAAAGGCACTAAACTAGCTGCCCTCGCTATTAGTGGCCCGTTTGGCGCAGTAAAAGAACAAGCTTCAGGCCTCTACGCACAAACCCTAGCCGAGCGTGGGTTTATTACGCTGGCCTTTGACCCATCTTATACAGGGGAATCTTCCGGCGAGCCACGCAACGTGGCCTCCCCGGATATTAACACGGAAGATTTTAGTGCGGCAGTAGATTATTTATCCAATCATCCGCAAGTGGATGCGGATAAAATCGGTATTTTAGGCATTTGCGGATTTGGGGGCTTTGCTCTAAACGCGGCCGCCATGGATACACGCATTAAAGCTACGGTAGTTTCTACTATGTATGATATGACGAGAGTTTCCGCAAATGGGTATAACGATAGTGTGGATGACAAAGCACGCTATAAAATGTTGCAGGACTTAAATGCCCAACGTACACAAGATTACAAAAGTGGAACCTATGCCAAAGCCCCTGGATTGCCGGAAAAACTAACCGGACAGGAACCGCAATTTGTACAGGATTATTTTAACTATTACAAAACTCCGCTCGGTTTCCACAAACGCTCTATTAACTCCAATGGGAACTGGAATACTACTTCTGCTCTATCGCTTATCAATATGCCCATTTTACAACGTAGTGCGGAAATTCAAAATGCGGTGCTGGTTGTCCATGGCGAGAAAGCACATAGCCGCTATTTTGGAGAGGATGCGTTTAAGAAATTAAAAGGGAACAATAAAGAGCTTTTAATTATTCCAGGCGCAAATCACACGGACTTATACTACAAGACGGATGTAATTCCGTTTGACAAGATTGAAAAGTTCTACAAGAGCAATTTAAAGTAAGGAATAACCACCATTAGATAGCCGCTCCTAGCCATAGGGGCGGCTTTATTCTTCTACTGTGACCAAAAAGCGCACATGGCCTTAATGCAGTAGGGCTTTAATTTCTTGCTTGACTTTGGTTAAATCACTACAAGATAGGAGCGGAATAAGCGCATTTATTTCTTCTGCGCTCTTATCCCACCATTTGAGTTTGAGTAGTAGGTCAATGAGTTCAACATCAAAGCGCTTGCGGACGATTTTAGCAGGGTTTCCGGCTACAATGGTGTAAGGCGGCACATCTTTGGTTACCACGCTGTTTAGGCCGATAATCGCACCGTCACCAATATGCACGCCGGGGAGTATCGTAACGTTCTGCCCAATCCAGACATCATTGCCAACGACGGTATCGCCCTTTAAGGGAAGTTCTTTTGTTATGGGAGCTAGTGCATTTCCCCAATCTCCGCCCATGATATAGAACGGATAAGTAGTTGCGCAGTTCATTCGGTGATTCGCGCCGTTCATCACAAACTCCACGCCTTTGGCAATCGCGCAGAATTTGCCAATAATCAGTTTATCCCCGATAAACGGATAATGGTGGGTTACATGTTTCTCAAATTGGTCGGCGTCGTCGCCGTAATAATAGGTATAATCGCCGATAATGATATTGGGGTTCTTCACTACATTTTTAATATAGCAAAGGTCGGGGAGCTTTTCGTTTGGAAACGCTTTGTTGGGGTCTGGTATGTTTTTCATACTTTCATTATAAAATATTTACAGAACTACTGTGACCAAAAAGCGCACAAGGCATAATAAAAGCGCAAGAAATCGCATCCTAGCAACCGGAAAAACCACGCGGATATAGTGTCCAAAAGTATGTAGAATGGCAGAAGAAATTTTAGTAGAAAAAAGATATGTTGCCAAGATATGGCAGAATTACTTTCTGC
>ONOD01000078.1 GCA_900319325.1 uncultured Elusimicrobium sp.
CCCGGTTCAAACGTAACGTTAAAAAATGTTATTTGTTCCGTAGAAATAGGAGCCAGATAACTTTGCCCCACAAAATATTTAGCAAAAGCGTCATTGGGTTTGCCGATTGGGAAGAATATGGTTTTTTGATATTTTTCCTTATCTGTTAAAGCAGGGGTTTTATCCGTCCATACTTCTTTAGCCAAGCGAAACGTAGCCCACGCTTTGGGCCAGCCGGCATAAAAAGCGGTGTGCGTGATAGCTGCGGCAATTTCTTCTCGGCTCACGCCGTTATTTTTAGCGTTTTGCAAATGATATGTAAGAGACGAATCCGTCATCCCTTGCGACATCAATGCAATTACCGTAATTAGGGAGCGTGTTTTTAGGTCTAAGTCGGTATTATTCCAGTTTTCCCCAAACAGCACATCATCATTATAATGGGCAAATTCCGGGGCAAAATTGCCTAACTGGTCTCTGCCGGCAGTTTGTATAATCTTCTTGGTCATAGTGTTTTTCTCCTGAGTTTTAGAAGCCGCATAAGCCAATGTTCCCGCCAATGCCAGCAAACATCCTATTAATAGTAGTTGTTTTTTCATTATAAGCTTTCCTGTAGAATTTTCATAACTTCATCGTGCGTAAGTTCTTTATAACCACCCTTCAAAATGATGGTGGCACCGGCGATACCCGGAATCATTTCCGGCGTTGCTCCCAGTTCGCTGATGTGAAGTGTAACGCCCAGGGCTTTCATCCAATTTTCCAATGCTTTTAACCCTTCCTGCGCTACTTGTTCATCCGTTTTCCCTTCAGCATCAATTCCCCATACATTTATTGCAAAGCGTTTGAATTTAGCCAGTCCATATGGCAAAATATGCCGGTAATACGGAAGTGATACCGCCGCCAAGGTCATCCCGTGTGTAGCGTCGGTATAAGCCCCTACAGCTTGCCCCAACATGTGAACCATCCAATCCGTACTTTTTCCCTTGGCAATAAGCGTATTTAATGCCCAGGTTGCACACCACATAATGTTGGAGCGAGCCTCGTAATCTTGCGGATTTTTAATTGCAATCAGTGAGCTGTGAATGACCGAGCGCATAAGCCCTTCCGCCAAATAGTCACTTGTATTATCGTCCGTACCGGAAAAGTACTGCTCACAAATATGATTGAAAATGTCGTAAATGCCTGCCACCATTTGTTTATGCGGTAGTGTAAGCGTAAACTTAGGGTTTAAAATAGAAAATTTCGGCATAACTTCTTCCCCAAACACATGGCCGATTTTGAGGTGCTTTTCGTGATTGGTAATGACGGAACCGCCATTCATTTCGGACCCCGTTCCTACCATTGTAAGCACACATGCTACGGGCACAATGGGGCAAGAGGGCTCTTCAAAACGGATGAAGTATTTTTCCCAGGGGTCTTCTTCACAATTCACAGAAACAGACACAGCCTTGGCATAATCGCAACAAGAACCGCCCCCCACAGCAAGCAGCAAATCCACTTTGTTTTGACGGGCAATTTGTACCCCTTCTTTTAATTTTTCAACGGTAGGGTTAGGCATCACTCCGCCATCTTCCACAATTGTTTTACCGTTAGCTTTCAAGATGGCTACCACTTGGTCATAAATGCCATTCTTTTTTATAGAACCGCCTCTATAAATTAACTGGACGGTTTTGCCATACTTAGGCAATTCTTGATTTAAGTATTGTAAAGATTCATCCCCGAAGTAAAGTTTCGTTGCATTGACGTATGTAAAATTTCCTAACATAGCACACTCCTATTTGAAAATTATATTTTTATTATAACAGTTAGAGTCCACTTTAAGTCAAGTTTTTAAGCGGGAATTTAACTTGACTTGGACCTCACTCCAGATACTATAATATAATACAAAGGAGAAAAAATGAAAGCATTACTTATTAACGGTAGTCCGCACAAAGAAGGTTGTACGTTTACTGCGCTGAATGAAATAGCCAACACGCTCAAACAGGAGCACATTGAAGCTGAAATTTTTCACATAGGGGTAAAACCGATTCCTGGGTGTATCGCTTGCGGAAAATGTCGCGAAACGGGGAAATGCATATTTGATGACGATGTCAACAAATTAGGTGCACGCCTGGACGAATTTGATGCAATTGTGTTAGGATCCCCCGTTTATTATGCAGGGCCAAGCGGGCAAATGTGTTCGTTTTGTGACCGCTTGTTTTTTTCCAATTCACATAAGATGGCAGGGAAACTGGCGGCGGCCGTTGTATCTTGCCGCAGGGGAGGAGCAACCTCTTCTTTTGACCGCCTGAACAAGTATTTCACCATTGTAAATATGCAAGTAGTTGGGTCGCAATATTGGAATATGGTCCACGGATTTACTCCGGATGATGTCCGCAAAGATAAAGAAGGACTACAAACGATGCGTACGCTAGGTAAAAATATGGCCTGGCTACTTAAATGCATTGAACTGGGCAAACGAAACGGCATTGAAAGGCCTGAGTATGAACCGATTACTTTTACTCATTTTATACAAGGAGAAAATGAATGAAAAAACTAGTAGCTGTATTCGTAGGAGCTCTACTTTTGGCCGCGTGCCAAAGCGGCTCTCAATCCCCTAAAAAAGAGCCTGTACAACAAGCCAAAGACGTAGTGTATTTCACCCGGGATATCAGCCCGGAAGGCCTTGTCAAAATCTATGACAAGATTTCCAAAAACATTGACGGTAAAGTGGCTATTAAATTCCACACGGGCGAGCCGCACGGGCCTAACATTCTGCCTGTCCCTATGGTAAAGGCATTATGGGAACACATTCCTAATAGTACTCTTGTAGAAACCAACGTATTTTATACTTCCCCCCGCCAAACGACCGAAGGTCATCGCGAAGTATTAAAAACTAACGGCTGGACGTTTAGCAAAGTGGACATTTTAGACGAAGATGGGACCGTCATGCTCCCTATAAAAGGCGGAAAACACTTTAAAGAAATGTCCATGGGCTCCCATGTACTCAATTATGATTCTCTAGTTGTGCTCACCCATTTTAAAGGACATGCCATGGGAGGATACGGTGGCAGCATGAAAAATATTGCTATTGGCATGGCAGATGGTAAAATCGGCAAAAAAATGATACATCAAAAAGGCGATGAACAATGGGGTTATACCGGGGCCCGTTTCCAAGAGAATATGGCCGAATCTGCCAAAGCCACTGTAGACCATTTTGGCGATAAGATTGTGTTTATTAATGTACTGCGCCGCATGTCGGTGGATTGTGACTGCGCGGGCACTTCCGCAGCCGAGCCCAAAGCACGCGATATCGGTATTTTGGCCTCTACCAATATTGTAGCGGTAGACCAAGCATCTTTGGACATGGTATATGCACTTCCTGAAGAAGAACTGCATGACTTAAAAGAACGCATAGAATCGCGCGAAGGATTACGCCAAATCCCATACATGAAGGAACTTGGCATGGGTAGCGGCGAATACACGTTAGTAGATATAGACAAGAAATAATTATTTAATCTTTCGTCGGAAAAGCCTACTAAAGTTTACTCCCACTAAAACCCCCGGCACTCGCTGGGGGTTTTCGTTTTTATTACGTTCAATTTAACAACAGCAACTATCCCTTAACCTTCAGCAATTTAACCTCTTCCTGTCCAGAATCTTCCCAATGTACATTACCGGATACCTCCTATGTTTTCAACGTTGGCGGCACCCTCACCGTGCCGGGCAGTGCAGATATTGGTGACTACACTGGCTCATACCCGGTATCTGTTATCTACTAATTTCCCATATACGCATCGGCGTTATTTTGCTATAATTTAGTATATGGAAATAAGGAAAATACTGCTACTTTGTTGCGTATTAGCCACTGCCACGTTTAGCCACGCCGCCACGGCAGATGTTCCCACTATTGACTTTGGCACTATTTATTATTGTCCGGACGGCAGCGGTGCCCAAACAGTAGCTATGTCGGACACGGGAACCGCTACCACAAAAGGTTCCGGCGGCGGAATTACCAAGCAAGAAGGCGGCGCGGCCGGGCAAACGCAGATTCATAAAGGTTGGTTTGAATTTTTATCATCTTCCACTTTTTATACCAAAAAAGCCGAAACAAGAACCAAAAATGCCTGTGGCGGTAGTGTAACGCTTTCAAACACCACAACCGAAAACGGGAACGAAACAGCCACAGCCGGGATCGATATTTTCTCCGGAACTTATTTTAATGTAGGAGCCGATTTAACCGTAAATTCATTTAACAGCGCGACCCCTTGTACCGTTACCGATACTGTTTCCGGGATTCTTTCTTTTAAGGTAGGTTCAGGTTCCACCACCACTGCGTTAAATTTAACATATACCGCCACGATTGTACCCGTTGCCAAAGTGGCTCATCACGACGGGAGTTCCCTGAATTTTGGTACATTTTGCAGGTCTTCCTCCCAACAAACTCTTACCTTATCCCCCAACGGAACTGTTACCTCCAGCAGTGTACGTTGCCCGGTTTCCGCAGATATATCCGCTGACGAGTTTGACGTAGTGGGAGTCTCCGGCTTTCAATATAACATAGAGATGGACAGTTCCACCACCCTCACAAACGGGAGCAATACGTTAACCGTTTCCAATTTAACGCCTTCCTGTACACAGTGCACGCTCTCATCCACGCACGACACGGTTACCGTAGGCGGAACGATTACCGTTCCCGGTTCTTCCCCGTCCGGGGAATATATAGGACATTACGAACTTTCTATCACCTATTAACCCCTATTTGCTTGACGTTTTAATCTTCACGCGCGTACCTCTTCCCCCTACGCGTATAATGTGCTATACTGTAATATGAGGTTTTATAAAATTCTTTTACACCTTGGGGGGTAAAAGCGGGAGGTTGTATGAAAAAAGCAGTGCTGTTAGTTGCCTTATGTAGTCTTGCCGTTTCTGCCACGGCCGGCATTATGATTTATCCTAAATTTTTATTTTTAGATGATAAAACTAAATCGGCCGAGGTTACACTTATTAACTCTAGCGCGTTGGAAAGTTCCAATTACCGGGTTACTATTTCTTATAAAAAACAAAACCCGGATGGCTCCTATACCGAAGTAGCCACCGAAGACGTTCCCGCAGACAGTGCTACCAAATTACTGCGCTACAGTCCGCGTTCGGTACTGTTAAAACCGTCTCAAAGCCAAACCATCCGCGTGCTTAAACGCATTCCGGAAGGATTAGAACCCGGCGAATATGTGGGGTATATTACTTTTACGGAAGTGCTGTTAGAAAAAGCCGCCACCAAAGAAACCCTCAAACCGGGCACGTTTAGCGTTAAAATTACGCCGATTCCTTCTTTTTCTATCCCGATATTTGTACGTTATAAAACCAAAGAAAATGCGCCCGTTACACTCACCACCCAAGGAGTAGAAGAAAAAGACGGCCGCGCCGCTTTGGTGGTAGTCATGCACCGCCAAAAACAAGATCACCGCACCGCTGCCCGGGGTGATTTATCCGTATGGGACGGGGATAAAATGATTGGCTATATCCGCGGGCGCTATATGTTACCCGCTACCGAAACCTTGCGTACTATTCACGGAAACGGATGAAAACCAAGTACAGAAAGACAAAGTATTCACTAAAACCGAAGTAACTCTGTAACGCAACAGAAGGGGACTCTTGTGCTGCGCCGATGTAGGCTTGCTATTTTGCTGGGGATGTGGCTCTTAACTAACTGGTTAGGAGCGCTCCCGTTGCACGCTAACGAGCCGCAGGATAACTTTCTCATCATCCGCGCTTATTCCGGCCCGGTGCTTATTAACTCCACGCTGGAAGCCCTCTATCAAGACAACCGCACCGCTGCCCGGGGTGATTTATCCGTATGGGACGGGGATAAAATGATTGGCTATATCCGCGGGCGCTATATGTTACCCGCTACCGAAACCTTGC
>ONOD01000060.1 GCA_900319325.1 uncultured Elusimicrobium sp.
ACAGATAAACGGCTGATGTCCCAATATCCTGCCGGAAAGAGTGCATTTGTGGACCGAATTCGTCTGTTGTGGGAACAATACGGAAAAGAGTAGCACGAAGGAACCAAACCGTTTTACTTTCACCACTTCTTTCACTGGCACTTGTATCTACAAATTCAACTTGCGAAGGGCCCTTGGTATTTACTAAAATATCACTATGAAGGCTTTTCCCATTATTGTTTCGTCGCCATCGGGTGCAGGTAAAACCACCATTGTGGATGCGGTTTTGAAGAAAAATAAAACCGTTTCGCGTGTAGTTACCGCCACTACCCGTGCGCCGCGCAAGGGCGAAAAAAATGGTAAAGATTATCATTTTTGGACGATTAAACAATTTGAGCAAGCCATCAAAAAACACCAAATGCTAGAATGGGCCCAAGTGCATACACACTATTACGGCATCCCTAAAAAATCGGTGGATGACCTCTTAAAAAAAGGAATTTGTCCCATTTTGGTAATTGATGTACAGGGTGCGCGTACGGTTAAAGCGCAATATCCGCAAGCCGCGACAGTATTCATCGTTCCCCCTTCGCTTAAAGAGCTTAAAAAGCGTATTTTAGGGCGTAACGATAATACGCAGGATATTGAAATCCGTCTAGAAACCGCCAAGAAGGAAATGAAAGAAATTGACAAGTATGATTACGCGCTACTTAATGATGATTTGAAAGAAGCTATCGGCATAATGACGGGAATTATTACTGCCGAACAATGCCGCGTAAGTCGGCAGGATAAAAAATTAAAGATTTTAAAATAGCACACAGGAGTAACTATGTCCGTAAAAAATGACCAAGAATTAGCCGCAAAACTAACTGACTTCGATGGGGACCGCTACGATATCGTCGTGCTCGCCTCTATGTATGCAAAAGAGCTCAAAAAGAAATCGGAATTCAAAAATAAACCGACCTCTGCCGTTATCAAAGAAGCGTTGGACGCTATTTTGACCAAACGCGTAAGCAAAGAAGATATTTTAAACCTGAGCACTTCTAACTATGCGGCTGAACAAAAAGCTGCCGAAGAAGCCCGCTTGGAAGCCGAACGCAAAGCCAAAGAACCCATGAAACTGTAATATGGCTGATTCTGTGCGTGGGCTAGCCGGGGAATTTAAACGTTTCTTAGCCGCTCAAGAGGAAGATGAATTCTTAACGACGGTTGCACCTTTGCGTGCAGCCGTTTCTGCGCCTACTAAAGTTACGTCATCTTCTATCATTTCGTCAGCCGGAACGTTGCCGCCGATGGCATCCAACAGCACGTTAGATGTAACATTTGTCCATCAAAATAATACCACCCCCACTCCAGAGGCCCCCACTATGAACAAAGCCGATAAAGTCCGTGCTTTAGAAGAACTTTCTGAAGCAATCAAATCCTGTACCCGCTGTCCGCTGGGGGCTACCCGCCTCAATGCCGTTCCGGGAGAAGGAAACGTCAATGCGGATGTAATGTTTGTAGGAGAGGGCCCCGGCTTTGATGAAGACCGCCAAGGCCGCCCATTTGTCGGCCGCGCGGGGCAACTTCTAGATAAAATGATTTTAGCGATGGGGCTTACCCGTGAAAAAGTATTTATTGCCAATATTGCAAAATGCCACCCGATGACAGATCCCTTGCATCCCGAAAAGCACGGCAACGACCGTGCCCCCAACGCGCAAGAAATCGCTTGCTGCCGCAAATATATTGAGCAGCAAATTGCCATCGTTTGCCCGAAATACGTGGTAGCCTTGGGCGGAGTGGCAGCAAAGGCATTGATTAGTGATGCAAATAGTTTAGGAGCTCTGCGCGGTAAGTTTCACACATTGCATTTGGATTCTGTTGAACTGCCAAAACCGGTACAAATTATTGCTACCTTCCACCCGGCCGCACTTCTTCGCAACCCGAATTGGAAAAAGGACGCGTGGGTTGATTTGCAAATGGTCATGGATAAATTGGGACTTAAAGGCGCACGCAAATAATATGTTTTGCAAAGTAGTTTTTGATGTTCCGCTGGACCGCGATTTTGACTACTTAATCCCCCCCGAGTTAGAAGGACAAGTAGTGCCCGGAGTACGGGTAACCGCCCCTTTTGGGCGCGTGCTAACTGGCGGGCTTGTCATCGCCGTGAGCGAAATTACCAGTGTGCCTAGCAATGTCACTTTGAAATCTATCACTTCTGTCGTTGATAAAAAGCCTCTTTTTGGTTCAGATTTATTCCCGTTAGCGCGCTATTTAAAAAATCATTGGGGGTGCCCCATTGGTCAGATTTTATTTGCGCTCATTCCACCACAACCGTATTTTAAATTAGATACTCCGCCAGCGTTAGCAGCCCCTAAAATTCAACGCCCGGATTTTGCGCTATCTGCCCAACAGCAACATGCCTTGGATACGCTTACGCAAGTGCCTGCCTATCAATTTAAGCCCTTTCTCTTGCAAGGCCCGGAAGGAACCGGCAAAACCGAAGTAATTTTACAGGCATCAGAAAAAGCGCTTTCCAATTACGGGCAAGTATTAATTACCGTGCCGGATTTGGTAGCGGCTCGCCAGTTTATTGCCGAAGTAGAAAATCGCTTTGGCAACGCTCACGTCTATTGCTGGCATAGCCGTATGTTACTAAGCAAAAAGAAAGCGTATTTTTCTAATATTTCTAATGGCGTGCCGTGTGTGGTATTAGCTACGCGATCAGGCGTACTCTTACCGTTTAAGAATCTACGCTTTTGTGCAATGTTTGACGAACAAGACGAAAATTATAAGCAGGAAGAAAACAAACCCTACTACCACGCACGCGATGTACTTGTTACTCGCGCCAAAATGCATGGGGCAGTTTTGGCTTATGTATCGGCCACCCCCAGTGCGGAAATGTCCGCATGGGCACAAGCGGGAAAGGTGGACACGCTTTCTTTCACTCAACCCGTGGGGCGATCCTATGCTCCTCAAATTAAACTTACCGAAAAGAAAAGCGAAAAATCGCGCTATTTCTCGCAAATTTTACTGGATCAACTGGCCGAAAACCTAGCTAAAAAAGAACCGGTTTTACTCATTTTGAACCGTCGGGGATATGCTAATTCATACTATTGCTTAAATTGCGGAGCCTACGCCAAGTGTAAAAAATGCGGCACTATTTTAACGCATGAAAAATCAGATGACGGTACTGAGCGTTTGCATTGTAAAAAATGCGGTGCAGTGGAAGACATGCAACAAACGTGCCCACACTGCCACAACCTGGTATTCAAATCGCGCGGTGGCGGCACGCAAAAAATTGTCACAGAGCTTGTCAAATTCTTCCCGCAGGCCAAATTGTTACGGTTGGATTCCGACTCACTAAAGACAAAAGACGGCCAAGGTTTTGAAGCATTAAACGCACTTAAAACAGGGCAGGCAGACATCATTGTAGGCACGCGCCTAGCATCGGGTGCGCTGCGCGGCTCGCGCGTGAGTTTGGCCGCCATTTTAGATGCCGAGTTAGAACTGGACGGGCCGGATTTTCGCGCTAGTGAAAAATTTGGCCAATTATTGTTTGAACTACGTGGGCATCTAACACGTGTATCCAACGGGCGCTTGCTTATTCAAACAGCTGATCAAAATGCGTACGATTATGCCCCCCTGCTCAGCGGCAATTATCAGGCTGCGGCCGAAAACGAGCTTTCCTTGCGTGAAGCGTTTGGCTATCCCCCCTTTA
Organism: uncultured Elusimicrobium sp.; assembly: GCA_900319325.1. Taxonomy (GTDB): domain Bacteria; phylum Elusimicrobiota; class Elusimicrobia; order Elusimicrobiales; family Elusimicrobiaceae; genus Avelusimicrobium. Next base: position 3,680 of record ONOD01000060.1, read on the forward strand.
CTCACCTCATCCGCGTAACGCTAAAGACCAAAGAATTAGACCTGTTACAAGCTGAAACCGCGCGTATTAAACAGCTAGGTACGGGGCGCGCGCTGGAAGTATTGGGCCCGGTATGGTGCGCAAAAAAGACGGACAAGCTTAAAAAACAATATATCGTATTTAAGACGGACGAAACGCGGTATTTGGATCTGCTGGCGCAGTTGGATAGTTTTGAACCCGCCAAAAAGCTAACTGTCCAAATATCAGCCGACCCGTATAATTTTTATTAGGAGGTCATAGGATGAACTATATCAAACGCATGTTTAGTTGGAACGGGTTGGCTAACCGTTGTGAATTTTTGGGATTTTGGCTAATATCCTGGGTGATAGGCGGCGGATTATTTTTCTTATTTTTATTTATAACCGATCTTCAACAGATTGAACGCACTGTCTCCCAAGAATTTGTTGCTGTTTGTGTACTGGGCATACCCATGCTGGCGATCCAAGTATGCGCAGCAGCACGTCGGTTACGCCATATAGGGTGGCCCACTTGGTTGGCATTTCTTTTTGTGGCCTCAGGCAGTGCACCCATGGTTGGGATTCTTGTTCCGCTATTAGAATTAGCTTTGGCTCTCATCCCGGCTATACCGGATAAGCCCGCAGATAAGCCGTCTTACTTCAAGCAAAATCTTCTTGTATTTATTACTGTTTTATGTTTGGCAATCTGCCCTTATTTATTGCTTCAAGCAAAACACATTTTAGCACGTCGTGCTAAAACGGGCACTTCTACCCCGCGCGCAGCTATTCATACTTCATCAAAAATTCCCGCAGAGATTATGGTCCCTAAAAATTTGGAGGAACCAAAACCCCTAGCCCGTACAAAACCAATGCCTATGCAATTGCCTGCCCCGAAGGTACATGTCGTTGCGAACCGTGTCGAGTGGCAACGTCCGGCACAAGATTGTGATTCCGTCTGCCAACAGATTTTCCCAGAAAATGACCGCTGCAAACAATATCTGTCTCCCGATGAAAAAGCGCATTTGTGCATACATTTGTGGCACAAACCGGGTTTCCCGTTTGAGTATCACCAAATTTTAGTGGATCCGCAACATCAAATAACCGAATACATTGTATTTAACAATGCCAAGCTCCCTTTGTGGTTGGGGCACTTTAAAAACAACCAACTTACGGAATTATTTTACGGTTCTTCTGTTACAGAAACTTATTTCTTTCATTTAACTAAAGAAGGATTCGTACCGGATTTTACGAGTTCTAATCATTTCCCATACTTCTTTTCGCCACTCATCTGCTTCTTCTAAAAAGAAATCGCTTGTCATACAAACTCTGATTGTTGCTCCACTTGGAATTTTGTACTCTCCATTTCTACTTTTTTTAAGTGGTAAATTAAAATTTGTTTTTACTTTATAAATCTTACTTCCATCTTTATCCCTTTGGCTATCCAAAAAATACATATAGCAATTTTCACATCCTTCGCTATATTTTTTGCATCCATGCCAAGGATTCCATATATCATTCATTTTATAATTATTTCCTTAATAGAACTACATCTTATTTTAAAGTGCAATTTTTGCACTTTAAAATAGTGGAATTGCACTTTATTCATATAAAGCTTTTAATTCTTTAACATTTTTTGAGTTAAATCTAAAATTTCTTGCGACTGATATATATTATCATCTTGACTAATATTTTCTCATATAACTTTGTGTAATACTGGTATTTGTTGTTCCATCTTCGTTTTTGAAATCCCAATTTCTGTTTAAAATATTAGCTACCTTCCAACTATTTACAGCCCAATATTTATACTTTCCTACAAATAAAACCTTGTATTCCTTTTTAGCAAATATTTCTATTTCATCATAGTTTTCTTGTATAAATCTGTTTAATTGTCTTATAACTTCTAATTTTTCTCCTTCTTCCTTTTCAAATACATATTCATGAGGTGCATAATTTGAATATGTTTTTGCATATCTAAATTTTAGTGTATTAACAATTTTTTCAAAATCAGCCTTATTATTAATTTGTATATTTTTCAAATCCATGATTTCTGTATTTAATACAACATCTTTAGGTTCTTCATTTAATAAATCTTTATTCTCATTATTAACATTTAATAGCAAAAAGTGATTTGCCCAACTTTCCATTTCTTTTCTATTTTCCCATAAAGATTTATCACTATGATTTCCATCATATTCTAATTTTCTAATAAGTGCATCTGCTTTTATTACTTCATATTTTATATCTTTAGGAGCATTTTTCGTATCTAGAATGTTTTCGCCATTTGCTGCAACTACCAATACTCTGTGCATTTCCTCAAAACTTTTTTCAAATAAAAATGTTTTAAGCTTGCCTTGTTTTTTCATCCAAATTTTTTTATAAACTTCCCTTTGTGCACATACTTGTCTATATGGTGATTCAATTCCTTTTTTTGTAGTATGTCCGTTATAAGTATATTCTCTTATAAAATTTCCTCTTTCATCTAAAGTAATATTTCCCATTAGGTTTTTACATTCTATAAAATAACAGCACCACGGAGTTATAATTATAAAATCTATTTGTGCCTTTAAATCTTCATATTCTATATTTATATCACGTAGTACATACATCCCAATGTTTGCTTTTTTTAGTTGATAGGCTATTTCATTCTCACCTTTTAATCCCTTTTTAGCTGTATATAACTCTTGTTGTAATCGTTCATTTTTTGGATCTTTTGCTAATAAGTTTTCTAACTCACCTACTCTTTTTTGTAAATATGAATCTTCTTTTAAAAATATTGTATCTCTAAACTGTTCAAATATATCTAGTATTCCCATTTTTCCACATCCTTTGTTTTATTTATATCATATATTTTTATTTATATCATATATTTTTATTTATATCAATGGTTTTGTGGTTTGGATTTTTTTCTAGACCTTCGGGTTATGATGGTTACATAACATCTTTTTAGATAAATATTGAATTACATTGTACATTAGTGTTATCAATGCTTTCAAAGGTTTTTGTTTAATGTCTAATTTGGTTAAAATTGGGGTGTTTTTGAAAAATTGATCCCCAATTTTTCCCCAATTTTTTATAAACAATTTTTGGAAGTATTTGGATCTTTATTTTATAATTTGGAGGTTTATTTTATGGAGAATAATTTAAGAGAAGTAAATGAT
>ONOD01000063.1 GCA_900319325.1 uncultured Elusimicrobium sp.
AGATGGTTTATAGTGTGAGAGGTAGGGGCTCGCACTCTTTGGGTGTTACAGTGGCAAATTGTAGAGAAACGCCAGGGCAAGAACTGCCCCGGGTACTGTAACACTATGTTAGTAAAGTATGTAAGTAATGTCAAGCACTAAAAGGACCTATTTTAGACCCAGGTGCCCGTACTACAAAATAGAATATCACCCCCTGCTCTATAGCGCGGTAATTGCAACGAAATTTGTGGCGCAACGCGGCTTGCACTTGCGAAGAATACTTGCATAGACCGCCCTTTAGGGCGGAGGTATTTGAGCAAGCGTGTAACAAAGTTGCGACGCAAATTGGGAAGCAATTACAATCCCGCTCTAGTTTTGTATAATAAACGTATGAACTGTATATTTTGTGGCATTGCCGACGGCTCGGTAAAGAGCCAACTGATTTACGAAGACGACCAAGTGGTAGCGTTTAAAGACTTAAACCCCCAAGCGCCCACGCACTTGTTAATTATCCCGCGCAAGCACATTGCGCGCTTGTCCGAAGCGGACGAACAGGATGCCGCGCTCTTAGGGCATATTCTTTTAGTGGCCAAAAAACTGGCCCAGCAATTTGACCTAAAAGACTTCCGCCTAGTGACCAATAACGGCAAAGGAGCCGGGCAGAGTGTAGACCATTTGCACTTTCACATGATGGCCGGGCGCCGTTTCTTGTGGCCTGCCGGATAGAAACAATTTGTCATTCCCGCGGGCCATTACCGGGAAGCTCCCCCGCTCTTGTAAGCACTAAGGAGGAGATCCCCGATAAAAACACTCGGGGATGACGTTTCCTTTTAGGGTGCAACATTGTAACAACCGTTAAAACCCTTGTCTTTCGCGTTCAAATAATCTATAATATACGGGTAGTAATTTTTACCTATTGACCGTAGAAGGTGGTGAGAACGTAAATGGTTTTTGTAAAAGTAAGAGATGCTGAACACCTCGAAGAAGCAATCAAACGCTTCAAACGCGAATGCGAGAAGAACGGTATTTTGCGCGAAATCAAACGCCGCGAAACCTACACTCCGCCAAGCGTAAAACGCAAACTCAAATCCGAGGAAGCTCAGCGCCGTGCACGCCGCACGAAACGCCGCCGCTTCTAATTTTTCTGTACCCCAGGCAATAGTCCTTGTAACATAGGGCTATTGCCTTATTTGCCTTTTAATTTACAGGGGCTCTTGTGCAGACAGACGCCATTGAACAAATTAAGGACAAGATTGATATTGTAGAGTTAGTCCGCCAATACGTGCCCAACTTAAAGCGCGCCGGAAAACTCTACAAAGCGTGTTGCCCTTTTCATCACGAAAAAACCCCCTCGTTTACCTGCAGTAGCGAGAAGGGACTCTACTATTGTTTTGGCTGCCAAGAGGGCGGCAACATTTTCAACTTTGTGATGAAGATGGAAAACCTGTCTTTCCGCGAGGCACTTGAAAAACTGGCTGATATGGCAGGCGTAGAGCTGGAACCCGCCAAGCTCCTCACCGCCGAGGAACAACGCCGCGCCACGGCCCGCAAACTGCTGGACTTTGCCCGCTCGTACTATCACAAGAATTTACTATCGCGCGCGGGCGAGGGCGCACGCACGTACGTGAAAAGCCGCAACCTTACCAAAGAAACGTGCGAACAGTTTGAGTTAGGGCTTTCCCCCAACGCGGGCGTGCTGGTTGAAGCCGCCCAAAAAGCCGGCTACACACAGGACAATTTGAAAGATGCCGGGTTATGCGTGCAAACCGAACGCGGCCTGCGCGAGTATTTCCGCAACCGCCTCATGTTCCCCATCTGGAATCAACGCGGCGAAACCGTCGGTTTCGGCGGACGCATTTTGGGCGAAGGGGAACCGAAGTATCTCAACTCGCCGGAAACAATTTTGTTTAACAAGTCGCACGTACTTTACGGGCTCAACTTTGCTGGGCCCGTGATCCGCAAGGCGGACCGCGCGGTTCTCTTGGAAGGATACATGGACGTAATCGGCTGCCATCAAGCAGGCGTAGCGTACACGGTAGCCCCGCTGGGAACCAGCTTTGGCGAAGACCATGCCAAACTATTAAAACGCTACACCCAAAACGTCATCGTGCTTTTTGACCCGGATGAAGCCGGCCTCAAAGCCGCTTTGCGTGCCGCGCTTATTTTAACCGAAGCGGGTTTGTTTGTCAAAGTAGCCAGCTTGCCCGATGGTCTGGATCCCGATGAATATATCGCCCAGTACGGCAAAGAAAGTTTTGAAGATATTTTGAACCACGCGCAAGATTTAATGGCCTTCGCTGCCCAGCGGCAACTGGCTTTGCATCCGGCCCCGCTAAGTGCGCAAGCCAAAACACAAATGGTGACCGAGCTCACGCAAATTATTGCCAAGCAGCCCGACGCAATTGTGCGGCGCGAATGGGTCAAATACGTGGCCGAAATGTTAAACGTGGACGAGCCCCTAGTGCAACAGCGCCTGACGCAAACTTTGCGCACCGCCACCCCGAGCGCCCGCTTTTCGCCGGCCCGCAAACCCGGTATCATCCGCGCAGATCAAGCGACAAACGTCCCTTCTGCCGAAGAAGATTTATTAGCCTGGATTCTAAAAAACCCGCAATACACGGTATTATGTTCGCAACTAAGCGCACAGGATTTTTCATCCCCGGCCTTGTGGGAAATTTTTCAGGCCATTGTAAAAACACACATGCAGTACCCGCAGGCGGATAACTTAATCGAACAGACCGCCCAGGCACTGCCCACGCAAAAGAATGAAATCGTCAAGTTGGCCTTGCTGCCCACCCCCGACGATTTTGACCCCGCGCGCGACATTGCCGCCTGCGCGGCCAAGTTGGAACAAGCCGGCTTGCAACGTCAGTTACAAAAACTGACCCAGCAAATGAAATCTTATGGCACCGGAAATGTGCCGCCGGACGTCTTTCAAACATACATGCAGTTGCAGCAAAAATTAAAAAAATACAGAGGTTGAGGAGTATATGGCATCTGGAAACAAAGCGTTAAAAGATTTAGTAGAAGAAGGAAAAGAGAGCGGGTTTTTATCCATTGATGATTTGAACCGTTCCTTTGCCGCGGCCGATATGAGCGCCGAAGATGTAGAAGGCGTAATGGGTACGCTGGACGACTTAGGCATCCAAGTAGTAGATCAGAAAAAATTTAAAGAGACCGAAAAAGAAGCTATCAGCGAAGATTGGAACACACTCACCTCGGCCACCGGGCTGGATGTATCCAACTCCATCCGGATGTACCTGTCCGAAATGGGCCGCGTGCCGCTACTCTCGCGCGACGAAGAAGTTACCCTGGCCCGCAACATCCGCGAACGCGAAAAAGAATTGCGCAAACTAGTCTTGGAATCCCCCATCACCATGCGCGAAATTTGCAACTGGGAAGAGCTGGTTGACCAAGAAGAAATGACCACCAAAGAGCTTATGCCCCGCGGTAAACGCACCACGCGCGAGCTTAACAACATGCGCCGCAAGCTCAAAGACGCCGCCCAGTTCATCGGCAAGCGCGAGCAAGAAATCACCAAGCTCATGAAAGAAATCCGCGCCACCAACATCAGCGAAAAACGCCGCAACCGCTGCATTGATATGCTGGAAGCCAAACAAAAAGAAGTAGTTACGCGTATTAACAAACTCAACCTCAACCAAAACAAAATTAAACGCTTAACTAACAAGATTAAAAATTTGGCCGACCGCCTGCGCGAAACTTCCAACGACCTCAAACGCTTTGACGATTACTTTGGCCCTTACGCCCAAGTAAAAAAATTAGTACACGACTTCAAAACGAAAAAAATCACCGAGCGCGCATTCAAGAAAGCAACTAAATTTTCGCTGGAAGAACTGGAACGCGCGCTAACCAATATTGACGGGATTCGCCGCCGCCATGATCAAATGGTGGAAATGCTGCCCATGAGCGAAAAAGAATTTTTAGCTTTCAATGACCGCATTGTGTTCTTTGAAGATATGATTCTGCAAGACAAATTAAAACTCATCAAAGCCAACTTGCGCCTTGTAGTGTCTATTGCTAAAAAACACGTCAACTCTAATTTGGAACTTTCGGACTTGATTCAAGAGGGCGGCTTGGGGCTGATGAAAGCCGTAGAAAAATTTGAATACAAACGCGGGTTCAAGTTTTCCACCTATGCTACGTGGTGGATCCGCCAAAGTATTAACCGCGCTATCGCCGACCAAGCTAATACGATTCGTATTCCGGTACACATGAAAGAGTTGGTTTCCAAACTGACCAAAGTAACCAACAAGTTCCGCCAAGAACACGGGTGCGAACCGACCATTGAAGATTACGCCAAGGCATTGCATTTATCGGTAGAAAAAGTAAAAAGCGTGCTAAAAATCATGCAGGACCCGATCTCTCTCTCCACGCCTATCGGCGAGGATGAAGATTCCAACCTGGAAGATTTTATTGAAGATAAGAGCGGACCTAACCCCACAACCGCCGCGGTGGACTTTCTGCGCAAGCAAGAAGTGGCCGATGTGCTGGCTACGCTTTCCGAGCGCGAAGCCAAAATCATCAGCTTGCGCTTTGGGATTGATTCGGGCTACCCCCGCACGCTGGAAGAAGTGGGCAAGATGTTCAACGTAACGCGTGAGCGTGTACGCCAAATTGAAGCCAAGGCCATCCGCAAATTGCGCCATCCCAGCCGCACGAAAATGCTGAAAGATTATCAAGAAGGTTAATCTGTACAAGCGTAAAAAGCCCCCGGCAAAAACCGGGGGTTTTTTACAGGTATAAGAACTAGAAGGCGGGAAGCTGCGGGTACTCGTCCTGCGGATATTGCGGCTTCTCCTCTTTGGGATACTTTGGTTTTTCCGCCTTGGGATATTCCGGTTTTTCCGGATATTCGGGCTCCACCTGTGGCTTTGAGGCCTCGCTAGCGTACGGTTGCTCAGCAGCAGACACAACCTCTTGTAACTTGTGTTTTTCAATCCCCTTGCGCTTATGTTTTTTAGCCGGTGCTTTGGAAGGTTTAGCCTTACCGGCGTGTGGCTTGTTCCGTGCGTCTTGCGCTTTAGCAACGGGCGCGGACCCTTTGTGATCCGCCTTTTTAACCCCGGGATATTCGGGTTTTTCCGCTTTGGGATATTCCGGGTATTCTGCTGTAGGATATCCCGGATACTCCGGTTTTTCCGCTTTGGGATATTCTGCTGTAGGATATTCCGGATACTCCGGTTTTTCTGCCTTGGGATATTCCGGATATTCTGCTGTAGGATATTCCGGATACTCCGGTTTTTCCATTTTCGGGTACTCGGCTTGTACAGCTACCGCGCCAAACACACCCAGCAAAGCAATCAACAAAAAACGTTTCATTATTCCTCCTTGGGCAGATTGTCAACGCTGCCCCCTACAAGATACAATTATAATATAAGACTTTTGACCCAAAATACAAGGTCCCCTTTTCTTGCCCTTCAAAAAAACGGTATCGGGTTTTAGTGTGCGGCCGCACGTACGGGCGGCCTAATATTTCGTTTTACTTTAGGGCGTTTCACCGGGGGTTGCGGCGGGCATTTCATTTCATCCGGCAAAATTTTTTCGCTCGTGCCCATGCGGTAGCGGTCCAGCGGTTTCTCGCCCACCATAAACAAACTATCCCACCCTTCGCGCACGCGCGAACTGAGGTGTTTGCACCAGGCGGACGGATACGTCCGTTTGATGCGTTGCAACTGATAAAAGTCAATCAAGTTAATGAGTCCGTCCGCATCATCCATGGAAATGGGCTGATCGTCATCATCCATTACGGAATAATCTACCAGTTCCAGGGAGCGGTGCGAGTGGGCTTGAAAGGTTTGCTTATCTTTATAGGCTTCGTCCATCCCCAACGTGTGGCCGATTTCGTGCAGCAGCGTAGAAAAGTTGCCTCCGTCCGCCACAATTACTTCCATGGGTTCCTCCGGCGTGGCACCATACATACACCCCAAGCAATCGCAATCGCACACTTGTTTGAGAAGTTCCAAATCGTCCTTCCACGTGAGGCGTAAATCCTCGCGCACCCCGGGATCTTGCACAAATTGCAATGTAACGCCCCGCTCTAAAATAGGCAACACGTCCTTAAATTCTTCCCGGCGGCCCCGCTGGGTAATAGCCTGCGCGGTGCGCAAAAACCACTCGTTATAGGCCCGTGTTACCCACTCTTGCAGGTATTGGGTGGCTTGCGGGGTAGGCTCGTTATCCAGTTGCAAACGCACCCGGATCGGTTTTCCCTCCACGATAAGCGGCAGTAGCGTAACGTCCGAGATGTTGACGGTACTTCCTTCCTCCCACGCGCTCACAACATATTCGTCCTGGGACCACGGCGCCTTGGCCTGGCTCCAAAGTGCCGTCCCCAGCAAACATAAAATAATAAATAGTACACGTTTCATAAAATTCCCCATTAACGCGCGAACTGTTTTTCCCCACTTTGACTGCGTTGGGCGCGGACCCATTGTTCCAGCAGTTTGGTTTTGGCTTCAATCTCTTGCTGGGCAGATTGCTGGTCTACCTGCTGGGTTACCCGGTCACTTAGCAAAGCCGGCTGACTTGGCGGGGCTTTTGCGGCGCGTTTTTGAGACGAGTCTTTTTTCCCTTTGGTTTTAGAGCGGCCTTTTTTCCCTTTGGCGGACTTCGTAGATTGGGGGGCAGGTGCGGCCTGCGGTTGATGTGGGGCCGCTACCGCCGGGCGGTTATCCG
>ONOD01000067.1 GCA_900319325.1 uncultured Elusimicrobium sp.
TATCGAGCAATACCAACTGCTTGGTATTGCGTCGAGATTCGAAAGCCGGACCCTTATGCGAGTTTGAGTGCCGACGGCACAAAAGGCGAGCATGGGGAGGCGGGGTCGCGAGCGCCGCACGTCAGTAAGGCGACTTGTGACCGAACGTGTCGGCTCCGTATTTTAGTTTTTGATTTATTAGCATAAATCCCCGTTTGGCACTTTGCCCGACGGGGATTTTTTTATAAACGACCGATAGCATAGTATTTCTGAGCATATTTTTGCTTTTATAAAAATTTATTGAATTTTATGCTGACTAGGCTAGGTAGGAAGGCGTTCACTAAAGATTTATTTAATAGAGACTTGCCCTTGCTAATCTCTGTATAGATGAGAACAACTTTTTACTATTCACATTTTACCCTTGGTTCCAATCACTCGTAGTACGACTATGAACAGGTGTTATTACTGCATTTTCGGGGGGTGGATTTGTTGTAACACACATTCCTTTTACGTAATCTTTACCCATCGTCTTTTTAAGCCAGTTATAAAACTTGTCCGTAAACATTGGAGAACAGTTTCTAGCAGAGTCCACGCTTATAACGTAGTTCCCATACGTCATTGGAGAGCCGGATGTTCCGGGTATCAAACCCGTTACACGTTCATAAAAAATAGCGTTTGTACCTTTATGTGTGCCTTGAGGTACAAAACTGAAAGTTACAACGCCCTTATTGGCTTCGTGGATGTAATAAGTAGTTAAAGGAAAAGAATAAGAAGTTGTCCCCGGAAAGCCGAGTTCAGGTATAAGTGTTTGTTCCGACAAAATAAACAAGTGAAAATGCTTTATAGGATGATTGATAAATCGTTTCCACAATGAAGACTCTTTCTTTTGTGCCGACAACAAGTTGCTTTTTGCTCCGGCTAACATTTCCCCAGGGATTACATTTTTTAACGGATCTAACTGTGCTTCTATTTGTTGAAATTGTTGATTAACCTTTTCAAAAGCTGGCTTAGATGGGTCCGCACTTGGTACATAAATTAAAGCCAAATCCTCGCCACGACCAGTATTTGTGCTATCTAGTTTTAACGTAGGGTTAAATAGGAATACCTTTCCATTTGCGTCTTTGCCTGTAACCGTCATATCTACTACCAATGAAAAGGGAGCCGAATTACCGGGAGCGTCCGACCGTTCTTTTACAGAAACCCCTAGTGCTAGAACAGGTTTATTTTTGGTATTCATTTGTTGAAACGGGCCGTGCGCACACGTAAGGAACCAATTTTTATGCAAACGAAAGGCGGTTGCCGTTCCCATTTCTACACTCCCGTCAGGCATATGTTTAGTTACTACACGGAGCTGGTAAGTATTTGCGAGTATATCATTTTGGGCAGCCTGAGAATTTGACACAGTAGCCAATAGTGGTTGATACTCCTGTTGTTGCGTTTGCTCTGTAGTTGCTCCATTACGAACAGACGCTTTTTGCATTACTGGTATTTGTTTTTTTGCAAAAGACAATACGGCACAACCAATAAGTAATAAAGGTAATAATTTTTTCATAACACTTCCCCGTACAACCTCAGTATAACATTAACCAGTAAAGATTTCAAGGATTTGACCATCGATGTCAATCAGCATCTTGCTACCCAAACTACACCCACCGTATTTTAGTTTTTGATTATTAGCATATATCCCCGTTAGGCAACGCGCCCGACGGGGATTTTTTTATAAACGACTGATAGCATGGGGAATTTGGCGGGTTTAGGTAAAATTCCGCAGATTTTTTAGTTTTATGCTGACCTTGCTGGGTAGAAAGTCGCACACATACTTATAAATATCTACGCATCAGCGCTTACTATCGTGAGATAAATCAGTTATATATGGGAAAATTATTACTCATTTTTAAGGGCTTCTACGGGTTTGAGTTTAGCTGCTTGCCATGCCGGATACAAAGCAAATAAGAAACTGGTTACTAGTGCAATTAAAATAGAACCTGCCACGACCCACCAAGAGAAAGTCATCTGACTGGTATCTTCAGCTAAATGCAGTACAGCAAGGTAACCTAAAATCATCCCCGCTATGGCTCCGCACAACCCAAGGAGCATAGCTTCTACTACAAATTGAAACAGGATATCTTTGCGGGAGGCCCCCAATGCCCGGCGGATACCGATTTCTTTCGTACGTGAGAAGATAACTGCCATGGTTACGTTCATGATACCAATCCCGCCCGCAATCATCGCTATAATACCCATAAATAGCATATTATTTAAGGATTTACGTGCTTCTTTGAGACGTTCTTCTATTTTCTCATGGAAGAACTCTATCTCCGGTTTCTCATTGGGGCCGAATTGAGAGCGTAAATAACTAGTAAGCGTACCACCAGCGGTGTGAGCGGTAGATTCTTTTCCTGTCACCACCCGAATGTCAACCGGACGTTTATCATTTTCATCCGGATATAAGTCATACCAAGTGGTATACGGTATATATAATGTGGGCCGCCATTCACGATTGCGTGACAAGCGAACGTCCTCATTTTCCGTAGGCAGGTGCAAAATTCCCACCACGGTAAACGTTTGATTATTAAGCACTACTTGTTGGTGTAATAAGTGATGATGCTCTGAATACTCTTTGACTTTTTGAATATGCTCGTCTACATCATCCCACCAAAAACGTCTTTTGGATTTCTTCACTTCACGAGGAAATACTGTAAGCACAATCACGCGATGTTTGTTTTCCACATCCTGCCAATTGATAAAGCGGCCTTCCAAACGATATACAAAGTCCGATTCCTTAAATGAAGGCAAAATTCCGTATACGGTAGCTCCTACCAATTGGTTTCCCTTATGGTACAATGAGTTCCACCAACCTTCCTGCACATTGTAATCATCGCTTGTAAAGGCAAGAGAACTTCCTGCGGGCAATCTCTCTTTCAAATCTTTGTACTGTACCACGGTCAGCGGATGATTGGTGCGAGTTTCCACCCGCCCTTTCCCGGCAACTTCGGCCGTACGTCCAATCCGACGGTAACTTTGGCTTAATACACTAAGCGTATAAAAGAACGTGGCAATCCCTATGGCAATAGCAAAGAAACTTAAAAAGCTCCGCATCTTGTGCGCCCAAATCTCCGCCCAACCGGTAGCCATTAAATCGGGTAATCTCATAGAATTTTACCGTCCTTCATGTGAATCGTGCGGTGGGTTCCTGCGGCAATTTTAGGGTCGTGGGTTACCATGATAATCGTCATCCCGTTTTTGTTTAACTCTTGCAGTAAGTCCAAGATATCGGCACTAGCTTTGGAGTCCAAATTCCCGGTAGGTTCATCGGCCAAAATGATAGACGGATTATTAGCTAGGGAACGCGCACACGCCACACGTTGGCATTGTCCGCCGGAGAGCTGCAAAGGCGTGCTGTATAACTTCTTTTCCAGTCCGACCCGTACGGCCAGTTCACGTGCACGCGGTAGAATATCGGCCCGCGGCATATCACTATAACGCATGGGGAGGGCGATGTTTTCCAGTACCGACAAACGCGGCATCAGATTAAAAGATTGAAAGATAAACCCAATTTGATTACGGCGCAGTTCAGTACGACGGGCATCGTTTAATTTAGCTGTGGGCACATTGTTTAATAAATACTCCCCGCCTGTGGGCTCATCTAACAGTCCTAAAATGTTAAGCAGCGTGCTCTTTCCGCACCCGCTAGGACCCATAATAGATACAAATTCGCCTTGCTGAATAGACAACGACACCTCATCCAGTGCCCGAAAATCGTGTGCACCGGGATAAATTTTGATGAGCTGTTTACACTGTGCTATTACCATGATTCTCCGTAGGGTAGCGTAGTTAAAACTTGGTCGTTCTCGGCTAGGCCCTTGGTTACTTCCACATTTTTATCACTAGTAAGACCGATTTCAATTTCCACCTTCTCGGCTTTGTTCTTACCTGTTACTTTGAAGGCGTAATTCTTTCCGTCCTTTTCAAACAGGGCATTAGCAGGAATCGTGAGCACGTCCTCTTTTTTATCAATTGCCACGCTCATTTCTGCACTCACACCCAGTAAAATCTGTTTGTCCGGGTTCGCTAGCTCCGTAATGACCAAAAACCCTGAACTATCTCCCCAACGCCCGGTAGCTTCGCTTTGGGAAGATACGTGCGATATTTTACCTTTCAGTTTTGGGGCATTATCGCCAAGAGCTCGAATAGTTACATCTACGGGCATCCCCGGTTTTAGCTTCATCACTTGTGCTTCGGTCACATACGTGGAAATTAAAAGCGAATCCATGTTGACTACCCGTAAAAAGCAAGTGGCATTTTCAGCGTTATCGTAGCTGCCTTGTAAGAAAGTACCCAAACGTGGTAATGACAAATCTTTATCCGCTAAACTTTTATTGTAATCATTACTGCCGACACACTTGATAACAGTTCCGGATGCTTCAGTATAAATAGGCATTGGTTTGTAATCTTCAAATTCATTACGGCCCGGCTTGATAAGCCCCACTTGTTGCCCTTTCTTCACAAAGTCGCCTTCCTTTACATAGACGGCTTTCAAAATACCGCTGGGTTTGGAAGTGACCTTTACATCTTGCTTGGCTGTGACCGTGCCGGAACCTGTAAACAGCACTTCCACTTTGTCTTTTTTAACCGTTACAATATCATCGGGGTTAATGACTTGGCCTTTAATCTTTGCAATAAGCGGCTTGGCTCCATAAAACCACACGGCGGTCAATACCCCGGCCAGTACCGCCACAAATACAAATTTCTTCCAGTGCCTCTTCCAAAAGCGTTTCATTATAAATCCTCCAACGTATATTCAAAAATGTTTTGACCGACCGCGTACTGATAGCGCAACTTTGTAATTTCCAAATCTGTTAGTAAACGGGCGTGTTCAATCTGTGCCGATACCATAGCTTGCTGGGCTACCGTCAAATCTGTGGCACTCATGAGCCCGTTCTTATACTTTGTTTGCGTAGCTTCAAACTTTTGAGTAGCCGCTTGTAAACGTAAGTCCGATATTTCCATACTTTGCATTTTAAGAGCGAAGGCATTGCGGGTCTGCACGACGTCATCACGCATGGAACGCAAAAATTGCTCAAAGTCTAGTTGGGCGTTTTCGTGGCTGCGAGCCAAATTCTGCCGGGTACGGTATTTATCTACATAGAAAAACCCTAAATCAAACCTAACTCCGGCAGCCACTCCGTAATTATAGTTCCACAGTTCGTGCCCATTAAGGCCGCGTCCGGTGGAGCCAAACAAATCCACAAACAAGGACGGCAACGTATTTAGTTTGCCTTGCTTGAAAGCAATATCCTCTTGCTTTAACTGCAAACGACGTTCCCGTACATCGTGACGGTGGGCTAAGGCATTTGTTAAATCGGCATCCAATGACGGCAGCGGCGTGATTGTTTTATTTAAAGTTTCATCCAAGGTAATTTCCGTTTCCGTGGGTTGGTTTAATGCAATGTTAAAGGCGGTAAGGGAATTTGCATAATCATTCTGAGCGGAAAACAAAGACAACTGGCTGGAGCGGTAGTTTGTTTCGCTGGATAACAAATCCGAACGGGTTTTAAGTCCATTATCGTAGAGCACTTTGTCCTGTTCGTACTGTTTGCGGTTAATTTCCAAATCGGCTTGATACACTTCTACTAACTTCTGATTTAACAACAACTCGTAATACATTTTTACAGCCGACAACACGGTTTCCTGCACAAACGCTTCAAACGCTATTTGAGCTATCTCATACGATAAAGAAGCGTTTTGATAGGCCAGTCTATCCTTGCCACTGTTAAGCAAATTCCACGTGCCGGAAGCATTTGCATTGGAATCAAAATGGCGTAGTTCACTCCACGAGTGGATATTGTCCGGGCGTGTGTAAGTTTTATCAGCCGTAGCCGACACAGAAAACGACGGCAGGAACGCTTCTGTAAACGCATTTTGATAAATTGCACGGGCATTCAAAAGCGTGTTCTTTTGGGATGCCACCTTGGGAGATTTGCGTAAATACTGCCGGACAAACGAGTCCAGCGTGAAGTTTGTTTGGGGCGGCTCATCCGCAGACAAAGCATCCTGCACCGTAAACGCAGTTCCTTGGGCGGTCAACGCACTAAACAAAAACAAACCGATAAGCCATTTAGCTTTCATATCTTCATTATATCAAAACCGATGCAAGCATAAAAAAGCGGCGACATCCTTACTGCCTATTTGGAAAATTAGCACAGTGCTAGGAAAACTACAACCA
>ONOD01000037.1 GCA_900319325.1 uncultured Elusimicrobium sp.
TGCTCACGGCAGAAATACCCCTATCATTCAGCACATAGGTATAATTGCTCCCTCCATGAGCGGGGAATGACGCCAATTCACCCGGCTGCGCCGTATAGTTCTTATCCAACGTACAGCGCGCTTCCTGCTCGCTGCGTACCGCACGCATAATGTTTTCAGCTTCCGTCGTGCGGCGGCTTTCTAACACTTGCGTAAACTTCGGCAACACGACGGCTGCCAACGTACCGATAATTACCACCACTACCAGTAATTCGGTTAAAGTAAATGCTTTCTTTTTCATGAAGGCTCCTTTTGTATGATAAAAGCTACTCTTTTATAGTATAGGTTACAAATCTGTTTTTGTCAATGCGTTGCCCCAAATTATTTTATTGAATTTTTCCGTGCAAAGTATTGTACAATAAACAAAGAGGATATTTATATGAAAGAGAAGGTGTTTTGCATCGTTACCCCGGAAGCCCGCGTCTATTATAAGGCAACGCCCATTGCTAAAGAATTTTTAGATAAAGATAAAAATGTAATTAATAAGACGGGACAAATCCCGGACGGAACCGTGGCGGAATTTTCGGTTTCCTCCATAACGACCAAAAACTTTCAAGATGGTAAATTACATGGCAAACTGGAAATTATCAACCTGGCAAACCAGGCCATCACATTTAGCGAAGAGTACGAGCACGGCAAATTGGTACACGTAACCGAACCTAACATTGCCCCCATTATTCCCACTGCAACCGATTCCGCTGACAAGACAATGCCCATCTATCCCGGTACTGTGATGAAAACGACCGACGATATGCGCGCTTTTTATGTGGACGGCAAGCAAATTGCCCAGGAAACCTTGTCCTCCAACGGGGCCACGCTGGAACTGCTGGGGGATATTCCCAACGGCGAAGTAAAAGAATTTACCGAAACAGGCAAATTAAAGACCGAAGCCACCTATCAAGACAATAAACTAAACGGTGTACTTACCCGCTACACGGATGATGGACAAGTCTTATATAAGGAAACGTATGAAAACGGGCTTCTTAAAGGGCCCGCAGAATATTATTCCTACACAAAAAATAACGTGCTTTGCCGACGTTGCAATTATAAAAATTCCGTGTTGGACGGGGAAACCACCGTCACACAAAAAGACGGTACCGTGCGCGAAAAAGCCCTCTATGCCAAAGGCCGCCTCAACGGCGCGCGCGCCACATTCTATCCAACAGGGACCCCTGAAACGCAGGAAATGTGGGCCGACGGCAAATTGCAAGGCCCCCGCACGTTGTTCTTCCCTTCCGGACAAACCTGGTACAAAGAGAATTATCGTAACGGCCGCCTGGATGGCGAACGCACCGAATATTATATCAACCAAAAACCACGCCTGCGCGAATTTTATTCCGAAGGATTATTGGACGGACAACGTTCCTCTTACGATGAACAAGGCAACCTGGTCACCAGCGACGAATTTCACTGGGGAAATGTGGTGCATAATTCGGAGTTTGACAAACTATGAAATGCACGCGTTTTTGCCCCGCCAAAGTAAATTTGTTTTTAGAAGTTACCGGCAAACGCCCTAACGGATATCACGAATTATCCACGTTGTTCGCCAAAATTGATTTGGGCGACCGGCTAACCGTGGACGCCGCACTTGCTAAAAAAACATCCATCACATTACAAATTACCGGGCCGCAACGGACGCGCATTCCGGCAAACTCGCACAATTTAGTGTGCAAAGCCGCACAAGCGTTTTTGGATCATTACTGCTTGCAGGCGCGCATCCACATTAAACTGGATAAGCACGTCCCCACCGGAGCAGGGCTGGGTGGCGGTTCTTCCGACGCGGCCGGCGTGTTACTTTCATTGTGTGAAATTTTCCATAAAGACCCGATGGAATTATTGGAACTGTCCGCCACGTTAGGCGCGGATGTACCGCTGTTTTTGTATCCGCAAACTTTCTTAAAAGGCGAAGGCATCGGCGAAAAATTAACCCCGTTGCAGGCGGCGGAAAACTTGCCGCACTTGCTACTGATTTATCCGTGCACGGCGGTTTCCACCCAGCAAGTTTTTGGACGGATGCACGTACCGCCCGCAGAGGATGTGTTGACAAACACCGCCAAATTAGATAAACTAATAGATGCCGTTAGAAATGGCCTCCCCGCCAACGAATGGGGGAAGTTGCTCTTTAATAGATTAGAAGAATATGTTCTCCCGTATGTTCCTTGCGTGCAAGAAGCGCTCAGCGCCCTTACACAAGCGAACAAAGGAATTGGCAGAATGTCCGGCTCTGGTTCTACCGTGTTTACATTAGTTGGCACTAAGCAACATGTGCAAGAACTTGCAGAAAAAATGCAACATACAAAGAGACTTGTATTTCCAGTTTCTTTTTATAGAGGGCCAGCTGATGCAAATTACGGAGATAAAAGTTCATCTCATGGATGAAGAACGCTTAAAAGCGTTTGTAAGTGTAACATTTGATAATTGCTTTGCCGTACGCAATATGAAAGTGATTGAAGGACAAAACGGGCTGATGTTGTGCATGCCTTCACGCAAAGCGGCAGACGAAAGTCACAAAGATTTAGCACATCCTATCACGCAGGATTTTCGCCACTACTTGGAAGAAAATGTGTTGCACGCTTACAGAGCCGAATTAAAAAAGCAAGGACGTCCCGTTGCGGCTAATCTTCCTCTGGTAGAAGAATAACCCATTTAATTCCGGATGGTGAAATGGTATCACTACTGGTTTTGGTCCAGTCATTCTAGGTTCGAGTCCTAGTCCGGAAACCATACAAACCCCCACACTACGTGGGGGTTTTATTTTATCTAAAAGCAAGCGGGCTCTTTTCCCAAGTTACGGGCACGCCACTTTTACCCGGTCCTCTATCGGTAGGAATGTTTTATCCGGTGCGGAGGCATGAATCGGCACCCCAAAGGGCATTTGCGCAATCAGCTTCCAATCCAGCGGCACGTGAAACTGCCGGTGTACTTCCAAATCAATCAGCGGATTATAATGTTGCAAGCTGGCCCCCATCCCGTTTTCCGCAAGCGCCGTCCAAATGGCAAATTCCGCCAGGGCATTGGCCTGATAGGCCCATTGAGGGAAGTGATCCTTGTACGTCGGGAATTGTGCCTGCAACCCTTCCACCACACTCCAGTCTTCAAAAAAGAGCAGCGTGCCGTGGGCGGCGGCAAAAGATGCTAATTTTTCATCGGTGGGGGCAAAATTTTCCGGCGGGACAACGCTTTGCAATTCGTGCTTAACCAGCTGCCAAAATTGCTGATGACGCGGCCCGCACAGCAGTAGCACCCGCGTACTTTGGCTATTAAAAGGGCTGGGCGCGTGAAGCACACATTGTTGCACCAGGCGCACAATCTCTTCTTTAGGCAGAGTGCTTTTACTGGTTAAATCGTACCGGGTGCGGCGTTGCTTGATGAGATTCAAAAAATCTTGTTTCATAATTTTTCCCCCCTTGTGCTGATGTATTCGTAGGATAGAAATTTTCATTTCCGCCGTCAACCTACAAAAATTAATTAGAATGTGGGCTTTGCATCCGCATGCGCACAAGTTTTACGCGAAAAGAAATGACGTAAAATTTTCAAGACCCAAATTTATAAAAGGTCTTGAAAAATCAAAGAAAATCCTTAAACTTAAAGTAGGAGGAGTGTGTCCTCCGGTTTTTACTCGCTGTGAAGGAGGTATTCTTATGAATAAAGGTTTCACATTAATTGAATTGTTAGTAGTTGTACTCATCATCGGTATCTTGGCTTCTATTGCATTACCCCAATATACCCGCGCGGTGGAACGCTCTCGCATGGCGGAGGCTGTGCAAGTGTTGGGCGACTTGGGCACTGCCCAAAGCATCTTCTATATGATGCACAACGAGTTCGCCGAAACCTTACCAGATCTGAACGCCCGTGGGGATATTACTGTTCCGGATCCTTCCGGTGCTACCTGGGAATTAGCGGTATTGCGAAGCGGGGATGACGGCGTCCAGACGATGACTCGCCAAGGCGGCATGTATGAAGGAGGCACCTTGCGCTTAGCGGTACAACCCAATGGAAACATCAACAAGGAGTGCCGCGGAAGTCTTGAGTTCTGCGCAATGGCGGAACAAGCGGGGTATCCACGGGCCCTGATGATCGGCGGCTGGTATCCGGACTTTGGAGATAGAGATAAAAAGGATGCCAAGGAGAAAAAATCCGATGATATCAAATCTCTAGAGAAAGCCGTCAAAGAAGGAGCTATAGCGAAGATGAGGTAGAAGTAGCAGAAGAAAAAGAAGAAGAATATGTGCCAATAGAAAAATTCCGCCTGGCAGTAGAGAGAGAGTTTCGCCCATAACACTAAAACCCCCGGCCATTAGGCTGGGGGTTCTTTCATGCTTGCAAAGACCTTTACCGAAGTAGGGCATTTTACGAAGAAATACCCCCGGCGGGAGTTGAACTCGCAACCTCTTCCTTAGGACGGAATCGCTCTATCCAATTGAGCTACGGGGGCGTAAATAAGATTAGCGTTTCTTAGAAGTTTTTTTAGCGGGCTTGCGCGCGGCGCCGGCTTTGTGTGCGCTTTTTGTGGCTACCTTCTTTTTAGACGCACCGGATGTTGCCTTGCGGACCGACTTGCGCGCGGGAGATTTCCCCGGTTTAGCCGCCGTCTTTTTGGCCGCCCCTTTTTTAGGGGCAGCTTTGGGGGTAGATTTCTTCGCCGTTTTTATTACTGATTTCTTGGCGGATTTCCCCGCTGATTTTTTAGCAGGTTTCGTTTCGCGCGCTTGGGCGTTCTTTTTTTGCGCTATGTGTTTTTTGGCTTGTTCTACTTTATGGCGAATAAATTTAGCAAGAGGGCTTTCCACTTCTTCACCCAAGATATTTGTTTTTACTTTATCATGTAATGAAACGTGAAATTTTGTCGTGCGGTAATCATTCTCGTTCATTTCAAAGATACCCGCTTTGAGGGCGGCTTGGCGCAGGGTACGGATGGCACGTTCTTCAATTTGGCGCACCCGCTCACGCGAAAGGCCCATCGTCTGCGCTACTTCACCCAACGTTTTAGGTGTGTTATCATCCAACCCGTAGCGCAGCACAATCACCGTGCGGTCCCGTTCGTCCAAGTTGTCCAAATTTTCCCGCAGATTTGCTTGGTTTTCGTTGTTTACAAAAGCATCATGCGGATTGCCCTTGCCATCGTCGCTGATCATTTCTTCCAGGGTCATTTCATCTTCTTCACGCACCAGGGCAGTGAGGGAATCTACTCCTTGTGCCGCGTCCAACGTATCCACGATAGTCTTTACTTGGCGTGCAGTCAAATCTAATTCTTCGGCCATTTCCCGTAACGACGGATCCCGGCCATTGGCTTCTTTGAGTTCGTTCCATGCGCGGAACCATTTTTTAAGTTTTCCCCACGCGTGCGACGGGATTTTAATAGAACCGGATTGCTCTTCAATATAGCGGCGGATGTACTGCTCAATCCAGTAAATAGCGTAGGTAGAAAAGCGATACCCCTTTTGCACGTCAAAGCGTTCAATCGCTTGCATCAGGCCCAAGTTTCCTTCTTCCACCAGGTCCATCAGTTCTATGCCGGGGCGCAAAAAGCGTTTGGCCGTAGGAATAACAAGCCGCAGGTGCATTTCCATAACCCGCTGTTTTGCTTCCCGATCTCCACGCTTTACACGTTTCCATAACCGCGCCATTTCTTCGCGGTCTATTTCCTTTGCTAATTTTCCGAGGTTTTTAAAATATTCGCTTGCGCTATCCAGTTCTGTGTAGTCCATAGTAGTATCATAGCAAATTTCACGCACGTCCGTGCATCTTTTGCAAAAAACTCCCCGGCACATAACCGGGGAATTTATCTGTTATTAGATTTATTTCTTTAATTGCTCCAGCGCTTTAGCCAGCACTTGTTTAGCATCGCCCACAATGCCGTATTTGCATACGTTGAAGATGGGTGCGTTGGCATCTTTGTTGATGCCGATAATTACTTCGCTGTGTTCCATACCTACGGTGTGTTGCACCGCACCGGAAATACCACACGCGATGTAGAGCTTGCTGGCAACCGTCACGCCGGATTGACCAATCTGTTTTTCTTTGGGAAGCAAGCCCATATCAATCGCCGCGCGCGAAGCACCCACTGCACCGCCCAACGTAGCGGCCAATTTTTCCAGCAGGGCAAATCCTTCCTGATCTTTCATGCCGCGTCCGCCGGCAATTACTACCGGGGATTCATCAAGCGGTTGTTCACTGGCAACCGGGTCCATTTGCGTTTGCAACACACGCACTTTGCCGGCCTCTACCGGAACGGGAATAACTTCATTCACCAGTTGCGCCAGGCGGCCCGCGGAAGAAATCACTTTCTTAAATACGTTGGGGCGCACCGTGGCCATTTGCGGGCGATAATCCGGGCATTTGATATCGGCCATGATATTGCCGCCAAATGCCGGACGGGTTTGAATCAAGTTCCCCTCTTTAATGGATAAGCCCGTGCAATCGGCCGTAAGCCCCACAAACAGTTCCGAAGAAATCCGCGGGGACAAATCGCGCCCGATGTACGTGGACGGAAAGAGCACCACACTGGGATTATACTTTTTGATTAGCGTAATCATTGCATTCGCATAAGCTAAAGTATTATAAGTATGATACTCCGGTGCGCTAACGGCGTAAATTTTATCCGTGCCGTACTGGGAAAGTTCCGCCGCGTAATTTTGTACGTTATCGCCAATGACTACCGCGCAGAGTTCTTCGCCCAGTTGGTCGGCCAGTTCGCGCCCTTTGGAAAGAAGTTCAAACCCGACCGGGCGTACTTTTTGCGTACGGCCGTCGTCAGCTATTTCAATAAATACCCACACTCCTTTGTAGGCGGATAAATCTTTTTTAGCAGCGCCCGCGGCCGGCAAAGACAAGGCCTTCATCGGGCAGACGCTCACACACGCGCCACACATAGTGCACGCAGCTGAAGCTACCGCTTTGCGGTTAACAATGGAGAGCGCCCCAAACGGACAAGTTGATACACATTTGCCGCATCCTACGCAGCTTTGAGCAATTTGAATCATTTTACAAAACTCTCCTTTTTCAAAATTTCCACCAGTTTATTGGCCAAATCTACCGGAGTGCCGGTCAGCATTTCGCCTTTGGCACGCGCCGGCGGCGGGAAGATACGGTCCACGCGCGTGGGCGAACCGTTTAGCCCCAGCTTGCCGGGATCGGCCCCGATGTCGGCCGCGGTCCACGTATAGGTTTGTTTATCTTGCGCTTTGTGTGCCGCCAAGAAGGACGGATACTTGGGCGCGTAATCAGCGGGCATGGTCATGGTAATCAGCACCGGCATATCGGCTTGCAATACTTGTTTGCCGCCTTCAATAAGTTTCTTGGCAACAACTTGATTGCCGCTGGCATCCACATGCGTGCAGAAAGTAATTTGCGGGATGTTAAGTTGCTTGGCAATTCCCGGGCCGGTTTGGGCGGTATCGCCATCAATAGCCATTTGCCCGCAGAGAATTAAATCATATTGACCAATCTTGCGGATAGCTGTGGCCAACGCATAGGACGTGGCCCAGGTATCGGATCCGGCAAATGCGCGGTCGGAAAGCAAAATTCCTTCATCCGCCCCCAGCGCCAAGGCCAGGCGCAAAATCGCAATGGCTTGATTGGGGCCCATGGAAAGCACGGTTACTTTCGCCCCGGTTTTGGCTTTGATCTCCAGCGCTTTTTCCAACGCAAAGTGATCGTACGGATTTAAAATGCTGGGCACCCCGGCGCGGATGAGCGTTCCGGTCTTGGGGTCCACTTTTACTTGACTAGAATCGGGCACTTGTTTAATACATACAATTATGTTCATACGTTCGTCCTATTTTTTGAAAATTTCCCGCAGCTTGGCAGAGACCGCGTCCATATCGTTGATGAGGCCGCGCATCTTGTCTTCAATACCGACCAGGTTAACCGCCTGGGCAAGTTCCGCCGTATTGATGCCGGGGCAAGTACCCAGGATCAGGCGCAAGCCTTCGCTGGCTACTTTGAACGCACTCTGGCGGGCATTGACGCGGGCCATGGTGCATAGCGAGTCAATATCAAAGCGGCTGCCTTCGGTAATGCGTTTGTTGGCACATTCCCGGGTAAATACCGCGGCCACTTCCATTTCGCTGATTAAATCGCCCAACATAAAGGTTACGTATTGATGACGTGTAAGTTTGTTCACGCGGCAATCTTCCAGCACGCGGGCGAGCGCTCTAAACCCGAGTGCCACACTGTCTGCACCGACCTGGGGGTTTTGGGCGTGGATGGCATCAAATTCGGCGGCTTGGGTCAAGTAATACTGCCCGCGCGATTTAAGATGTTCCTGCCAGCGTCCGCGGAAAATTGTCATCTCCAAAACTTCGCTGGTGCCTTCATAAATACAAGTGATTTTGACATCGCGTTTAATTTTTTCTACGGCAAATTCTTTCGTGTAGCCAAAACCGCCCATGGCTTGAATGGCGTCTTCGGCAGCTTTATTGCCTGATTCCGTGGCGTACAGTTTGGCGATAGCGCCTTCGGTCGCTAGGCCGTGATTGTTGACTTCCAACTGCTTGGCCGTCCAGTCAATATACGCGCGCACGGCTTCAAAGCGAATGTAGTGCGGGGTGATGAGTTTCAACATAAACCCTTGTTTCTGGGCGAGCGGACCGCCAGCCTGGATACGTTGCTGGGCGTATTCCAGCGCGGTTTCAACGGCTTCTTCGCCGCCGCCTAACCCAAACGCCGCTACCATTAAACGCGTATACCCGAATACGGCTTGCGCTTGCAGGAAGCCCTGGCCTTCTTTCAGCCCAATCAAATTTTCGGCCGGCACGTATACTTCATCAAACGCCAGCCCCGCCGTGTTGGAAAGACGGATCCCGTGTTTGTCTTCGTGCGCATCTTGCGTGAAACCAGGGGTACCTTTTTCTACAATAAACCAAGAAGGACCACCGGGCGCCAACGCAAGCACTGTGTAAATATCGGCCACACCACCGTTGGAGATCCACATCTTGCTGCCGGTAATTTTGTAGCCCACTACTTTGCCGTCTTTAACAACATGCTCGGCACGAGTGCGCAAGGAAACAAGGTCCGACCCGGCATCGGCTTCGGTCGCACCGTACGCCACCAGTTTATTTTCGTGCGCGATTTTTTGGAACCATTTGGCTTTCTGTTCCGGCGTTCCGCCCACGTTAATCGGGTCGCTCCCCAAGAAGGTGGCAAATACCCCCGTGGCAATGCCCAGGTCAATGCCGGCTTGCTTGGTGATGCTGTCAACACCTACTCTACACTCATCCGCAATTATCCAACC
>ONOD01000068.1 GCA_900319325.1 uncultured Elusimicrobium sp.
CGTTTACTACAAACGAGATAATGGCATTAAAAACCTGTCTTGGATGGCAGGTGCTGGCGTAACCATTATGCACAGTGAAGTAGAAATTGAAATGACGGGATATTCTGATGAAAAGTATTCCAAAACCAAAATGTTCCCGCATGTGATGATTGGGGCAGAATATCGTTTCTGTCAATTATTTGCCTTAGGCTTAGATGTAAGGTATAACATTGGCGCAAAAATAAAGAAAGAAGGAGATGTTTTATCCGATCGTTCCGGTCTTGGGGGAGCGTTGGCCGCTCGTTTTTACTTCTAAGTCCCCATTTCTTCATGGTATGTCCTCTATACCATTTCGGCCCAGGGTTCCCCCCGGGCCGATTTCCATTTTCATTTTATGGGAAAATCAAATGGAGTGTTTTTGTTGCAGCTCTTTGACTAGATTATATACTTCTTGATAATCTGGAATATCACAAATGGTAATTCCCGAAGGTCTGGAATTTCTGCGGTTAGGAAATGGGGTGTCGTTCTGATGAGTAGGGAAAAAGACATCTCCTACCCCTAAAAATTGGTCAATCATTCCTTGGTGTATAGAAGCAGGGGCTAGCTCCGCAAAAGATTTATGTTGGTACGTGCGCGAAAAAAAACCGCCGGAAACATAGACTCCTTTTTCTGTCACCAAAAATTCGGTGTGTTTATATTTTAAAAAAGAGAATAACACGCCGCCTAAATAAATCCATACCGGCATTAAGTGTAAAGCGAAAAATCCAATAAAAAAGATCGGCAAAACAGGCGTCTGTGTGGTTGGGACACCTTTGTGAAAAAGCGCGCCGATAAAAAACGCATCGAAAAGCGCCCAAATAATCGCAAATGGTAAAAGTGGATTAAAAATAGATTCCAAAATGAAACATTTTAAGTTGGGTTTGCCGGACCAAAGAATTTCTTCATTGTCATCCAGCATATTATATAGCGTTTGATTATGGGACATACCCCGCTCCTGGAAAACTTACCATATTATAGCTTTTTTGGCAAAAAATTAGGTGCGGGTGGGAATCGGCCACAAGTCGCCTTACTGACGTGCGACGCTCGCGGCCCCGGCTCGCCATCCTCGCCTTTCGCTTACGCTCAAACTCGGATATGTCTGCGCCTTTCGATTCCCGACGCAACACCAAGCAGTTGGTGTTGCTCCAACGACCTAATTTGTTAAAATAAAAACCCCCTTACGGGAGTTTCCATTCCAACAAATAAGGTGCGGGTGGGAATCGAACCCACGAATAAGAGTTTTGCAGACTCTCGCCTTACCACTTGGCCACCGCACCATCAAACAGCTTAAATTGTAAAATTATTATAGCAAAAATGGGTCCTACAAGCAATCTTACGACGATAAGAAAATATCCTTAAATTGGGCCTTGACAAATATTCATTTATACTTATACTATGGGTAAGGGAGCGCCACATAGGCCCATTTTTAGGGTATACCTCTTGTAGGGGACGGCCTCCCGCCTTTATTTGAAACTTCGGCGTTATGGGCGCCGGGGTTTCTTTTTGAATAAACTAGTTGCGCAAAAAAATCCAATTTGTTATAATAAAAATATAGATGACCCCTCCGGGGGTCGTTTTTATCGGTGCCCGCGTGTAAAAAGCTTTGAAGGTACACTAAATTTTTGTATAATGTATAGGTAGTAATTTGCGGGCGTGGTTCAATGGTAGAACACTAGCCTTCCAAGCTTGTGACGAGGGTTCGATTCCCTTCGCCCGCTTATAATTAGTTGCTGGGGTAGCTCAGTAGGTAGAGCATTTCCATGGTAAGGAAAAGGTCGTGGGTTCGATTCCCACTCCCAGCTGAAAATTTGAAGTAGATAATGCTGGGGTAGCTCAGTAGGTAGAGCATCTCCATGGTAAGGAGAAGGTCGTGGGTTCGATTCCCACTCCCAGCTTAAATTAAAGAAATAAATTAAGGAGAACTGAACAAATGGCTAAAGAGAAATTCTCTCGCAGCAAACCGCACGTGAACGTCGGTACCATTGGTCACGTAGACCACGGTAAGACCACGCTCACCACCGCTATTACCAAAGTATTAGCTAAAGAAGGTAAAGCCAAAGCCATGGCTTATACCGACATCGCCAAAGGCGGCGTAGTTCGTGATGCTTCCAAAATCGTAACGGTAGCCGTATCTCACGTAGAATACGAAACTGACAAACGCCACTATGCACACATTGACTGCCCCGGCCACGCTGACTACATTAAGAACATGATCACCGGTGCCGCTCAAATGGACGGTGCTATCTTGGTAGTATCCGCCGTAGACGGTCCGATGCCTCAAACCCGCGAACACGTATTACTCGCCAAACAGGTAAACGTACCGAAATTGGTCGTGTTCCTCAACAAAGTAGACTTGGTTGATGATAAAGATTTATTAGACTTAGTAGAAGAAGAAATCCGCGACTTGCTGGGCAAATATGAATTTGATCGCGACAACACCCCGATCATCCGCGGTTCTGCTTTGAAAGCCATTGAAGGCGATCAAAGCGAACTGGGCGAACCCTGCATTCACCGCTTGATGGACGCTTTAGATTCTTGGATCCCTGAACCCAAACGCGAAACCGATAAACCGTTCTTGATGGCCGTAGAAGACGTATTCTCTATTACCGGTCGTGGTACGGTAGCTACCGGTCGTATTGAACGCGGTAAGGTGCACGTGGGCGATCCGTTGGAAATCATCGGTTTCCGCGACACCCTCAACACCGTAGCCACCGGTATTGAAATGTTCCGCAAACTCTTGGACGAAGGTATTGCCGGCGATAACGTAGGTATTTTGTTACGCGGTATTGACAAGAACCAAGTAGAACGCGGCCAAGTATTGGCTGCTCCTAAAACCGTAACCCCTCACAAACACTTCAAAGGTCAAGTTTACATTTTGAAGAAAGAAGAAGGCGGCCGCCACACGCCGCTCGCCAAGGGTTACAAACCGCAATTTTACCTCCGCACCACGGACGTAACCGGTGAATTGTCTTTTGACCAAGACATGATTATGCCTGGTGATAACGCCGAAATTGAAGTAAAATTGATTACCCCGGTAGCTATGGAAGAAGGTTTGCGCTTCGCTATCCGCGAAGGCGGCCACACCGTAGGTGCTGGTGTAGTAACCAAAATTATTGAGTAATTGAAGTAAATGCATGTTTAGTTCTCTACCGCGGGGCGGGAAAATCTCCCGCCCTCGCGGAGGTGAACAGACGGCAAAAAATCCGTTGTATAAGGAATTGACAGATGGCAACTGAAAGAATGACGATCGCGCTGATTTGCACCGAATGCAAAAATAAAAACTATTATAAAGTGCGCGGCAAAAAGAAAGAATATAAGTTAGAACTCAACAAGTTCTGCAAAGCGTGCGGCAAACAAACCGTACATAAAGAAGGCAAAGCCTCGTAAGATTTTCGGGGGAGCGTCGGTTAACTGGTAAACCACCGGTCTCCAAAACCGGGACTGAAGGTTCGAGTCCTTCCGCTCCTGCCAGATTATACCAAGGATACCATTCTATGAAAAAAGCAGTCCAATTTGTAAAGGATTCTGTGGCGGAACTCAAAAAATCCACGTGGCTTTCCCGTCAAGAGGTTATCCAATCCACTATTTTGGTAGGGATTGTAGTCGTCTTGGTGTCTGCCTACGTAGGGCTGATTGATTTTGGCCTGACCCGTATTCTGGGTGCTATAGTAGGAGGCAACTAATGAGTGAAGAAATCGCTACTGCTTGGTACGTCGTACACACGCAAACCGGACACGAAGAAAAAGTAAGAAAGAAAATCTTGCTTGATGTGGAAACCCATCAATTTGGGGATCGCATTTTCCAAGCACTCGTTCCTACCGAAGAAGTCCGCGAAGTAAAGCAGAATAAAGAAATCCGCCACCAGCGCAAATTTTTCCCGGGCTATGTGCTTGTGGAAATGAAAATGACCAGTGAAGCCTATTGGTTTATTCGCAATATTACCGGCGTAACCGGTTTTTTGGGTGATCCTACCCCCGTACCGCTGCCGGAAGAAGACATTACCGAAATCTTAGACCGCATTAATAACCCCGGCGGCAAACCGAAATACTTGGTTGAATTTAAACGGGGCGAAAGTGTTCGCATTACTGAAGGTCCGTTTAAACATTTTATTGGGGTAGTGGAAGAAGTCAATGAACAGAAGAATAAACTTAAAGTGATGGTAACGGTGTTTGACCGTGCCACCCCGGTTGAAGTGGACTTCCTCCAAGTAGAAAAGAACTAATTTTACCGCAGTATGCAGTAAAAATTATGGAGTAACAAATGGCAAAAGAGAAAAAAATAAAAGGATACATTAAATTGCAAATTCCTGCCGGCGCTGCCAACCCGGCCCCGCCTGTGGGCCCGGCTTTAGGTCAGCACGGTGTTAACATTATGGAATTCTGCAAACAATTCAACGCCAAGACCGCTAAAATGGAAAAAGGGATTAAGATCCCGGTCATCATCACCGTTTATGAAGACCGCTCTTTCACCTTTATTACCAAGATGCCGCCTATGGCCACGCTGATTATCAAAGAGCTCAAACTTGCAAAAGGTTCTGGCGCTCCGCACAAAGATAAAGTCGGCAAGATTACGCAAGCCCAATGTGAAAAAATCGCGGCACAAAAATTGCCCGATTTGAACACAAAAGACATTAAACAAGCCGCGGAAATGGTAAAAGGTACCTGCCGCAGCATGGGCGTAGACGTAGTTAAATAATTTAAACTGAGGGAGGGCCGCAAGCCCGCTTGAACCTAAGGAGTATTTAGATGGGAAAAAGACTAGAAGCCGCTGCTAAAGCGTACGATAAAAACAAAGTCTATACCGTAGAAGAAGGTCTTAAAATTGTTAAAGATAACGCTAAGGCCAAATTTGATGAAACGGTAGAACTTCACGTGAAACTTGGCATTGATACCAAAAAAGCTGACCAACAAGTCCGCTCCACGGTAGCTTTGCCGCACGGTACGGGTAAAACCAAACGCATCGCTGTTATCGCCAAAGGTGAACACGCTCAGGAAGCGCAAAAAGCCGGTGCTGATAAAGTAGGTTGCGAAGACATTGTAGACGAAGTGCTCAAAGGCAAAATTGACTTTGACGTGCTCGTTGCCACGCCGGATACCATGAAAGATTTAGCCAAAGCTGCTAAAATCTTGGGGCCGCGCGGTCTCATGCCGAACCCGAAATCCGGCACTGTAACGTTTGACTTAGCCAACACGATCAAAGCCCTCAAAGCCGGTCGTATTGAATTTAAAGCCGATGCTTACGGTATCGTACACGCCATCATTGGTAAAGCATCTTTTGATGCTGCCAAACTTACTGAAAACGCAAAAGCAGTGTTAGAAACTATCCTCCGTGTAAAACCCAGCACCTCTAAAGGGGTGTATGTGCAGAGCATTTCTGTAAGCTCTACCATGGGGCCCGGTGTATACGTAACAAACAAGTAGTAAATCTCTTTTGCAAATGAAAACCCCGCTCTTTATGAGCGGGGTTTTTAACGTCTGCCGGAATAACAATGAGAGGTAGTTAACGACTGATAAGGTGTTTGTTTTATTTGTCTTTCGCGCCCATTCTTGTTACAATATAATACGACGAGATGGCAATAAATATGATAAAAAAAATACTTTTGTTCTGTTTATGTGTGGCAACTTTTTCTCTGCTTTGGGCGGAGGTAAGTGTATTATCCGTTACCGATGAAAATAAGCATCAAAGTACGACGGATTTCTATCATACATATGAATATTACATTATGGGGGCCACCCAAGCCAAATGCCAAGCTACGCGGATTGCCCCACGGTGGTTTGCTACGGCTGCACATTGCGTGAAAGATCTTTGTGAGAAGAGTTGTACGTTGCGCATGGACTTGATGGACACGCCCGTATCCGTATTGGCACAAACTACGCATAGCCCGCAACACCGCGCGGTATTTATCCATCCGGGGTATAAGGCCTCCACCTTAGCTAAAGATGATTTTGCACTGATTAAATTAGACGTACGTAACGCTGAAAAACTGTATTATCGCCGGGCAACTGCTAAAGAACCTCAAAATGTAGGTATCCAAAAGCAAGAATTTTTGGCTTGGCTTAAATCGCGCCCGCAAGCCAAGCGCAAATACAACAAGGCCCTATCGCCCGAGTTGCCCCCATTGGTAGATTTTTCTGTATCGCGCAATTATCAAATTGACCGCAAACTGTCGGTAGTTTCTATTT
>ONOD01000071.1 GCA_900319325.1 uncultured Elusimicrobium sp.
GGGGATCTTTGTCTTGCCGCGTCCGCTAAAAAAACTGGCAAGTGCATTGTTAATCACTGCCAATCCACCAAATAAGTTGAGTAAGCCAAAATATTCAAGCTCCAACACACGCACAGGAGCAGCGTGTCCGAACGTATTAATAATTATTTTTCCAACCGGTGTAAGTGCCGCCAGGATCAGGGAAGACAAAATAGCCAAGAAGACCCCTTGCCACAAAGAGAGAGTGACCGAGGCCCGTTTATTTTTAGCATGAAATTGAGAAACAAATACACTGGTATAACTGGCTAGCCCCATAAACATAGCGCCAAACGTCATAGCCAGCATTCCCCCGGGTACACAAGCGCCCAACGCTTCCGGAGAATACCACGCCAGAAACATCCGATCCACAAACTGCATAACCACTTGCGCGGCCATCGTTACAATTAGCGGGTAGGACAAAAACCAAAGTTCCCCTAGCGAGGTATGAATAGATTGTTTTTCAGTCATCTTGCAACATAAAAAAAGAGCCCCTTGCGGGGCCCTTTGAAAGTTACCAAAAATTACAGTTTGACAACTTTTACGGCTTTCGGGCCTTTTTCGGATTCAACTACTTCGAATTCTACTTCTTGGCCTTCGGCTAAGGTTTTAAAACCGTCACCCTGAATTTCTTGATAGTGAACAAAGAGATCTTTAGAACCATCTTCGGGGGTCACGAAACCGTAACCTTTTTGGTCGTTAAACCATTTTACTTTTCCTTTAGGCATTTACTCATACTTCCTTTTATTAATTATATCAAGTACTTAAACTTAATAAGTACCTACAATTATTATACTATAAATGCAAAAAAAATTTGCAAGTATTTTTTTAAAGTATAATAAAGATATGCAGATTATAGAAGCCGTGCCGAATATTTCGGAAGCAAGAGATGTTGAAAATTTAGCTCGCATTCTAGGGGACTTGCGTGCATCCATAGGTGCGGCACGCTTGTTACACGTGGACAGCAATGCAGATGCAAACCGAACCGTACTCACGCTGGCCGGTTCACCCGAACAAGTAGTACGCGCTTGCTTTATGCTGTTTCACACGTGTACCAAACATATTGACATGCGTTTTCATGAAGGGGCACATCCACGTTTGGGAGCAGTAGATGTATGTCCGCTTGTTCCCGTTCAAAATATTACGTTGGCTGAAACGGTCCCCTGGGCAGATGCCCTCGCGTGGCGTGTTGCGCAAGAATTAGACATTCCTATATACTTATATGAAAGTAATGCTTCCGCGCCCGCACGCAAAAACCTTTCCTTTCTTCGTCGTGGTGGATATGAAAGCTTGCCTACTAAGCTTGCCTCTCTGCCCCCGGATTACGGGACCGATCAATACACTTCACTCGTGGCACAAAGTGGCGCAAGCGTAATTGGCGCACGCAATTTTTTAATTGCGTTTAATATGTCCCTGGATACGCGAGACGTTGCCATTGCCAAACAAATAGCCTTCAAATTGCGTGAAAAAAACGGAGGGCTTGCCGGTGTAAAAGCCCTTGGATGGTATATGCCCAATTACGAGTGCGCACAAGTTTCGTGCAACATAACCGATTTTCACAAAAGCAACCTGCAGGATGTATTTGAAGCATGCAAGAATGAAGCCTCTTCATGGGGGCTCCACATAACCGCTGGCGAGCTAATCGGTCTCGTTCCGCAAGAAGCTCTCCTGCAGGCCGGTAAATTTTACGCATCAAATGCAACGGATGAATCAGTTTTAATTCAAGCTGCTGTAGAAAATTTGCTACTTGGTAAAATTCGCCCGTTTGTGGCAAACGAACGAATCTTGGAAAAAGCTTTGTTGGCTTAATGATATTTTTGCACAAAATCTACAAACTGCTGCGCGGTGAGTTCTTCCGGGCGCACGGTTAGTGGTAGTTTCAACTGCTCCAGCACAGTAATAATTTGTTCACGCTCATATCCCCCCAGCAGCAATGCATTTACGAATGTTTTTCTCCGATGTAAGAATGCTGTCTCTACCAAGTGTTTAACCGGCTTCCAATTAGCCGGAGGAGTTTTGTGCTGAAAAGCCAACACGCGCGAATCTACCTTGGGCGGTGGGTTAAAACAACCTTTTCCAACGTTACAGATTAGACTAATTTGCGCGCGCAGCTGACTTAACACAGACAAAGTGCCATATCCCTTTTCCCCGGGTTTTGCGGTAATTTTTTGAGCTTGTTCTTTTTGAAACATAAATACTGCGGTATGAAAACATTTCCAAGAAAGCACTTTATCTAAAATGGCGGCGGCATCAATGTACGGTAAATTACTAACAAATTGAGTGGAAACAGCAGGCAAAGCTGATAAATTAAAACTTAAAAAATCGGTCTGTATGATTTGAATATTCGCATTTGTCGGTAAATTTTTTCGTAGAAACGCAACCATGTCAGGGTCAATTTCCACTAACGTAAAAGCTGTATGTCCCCGTTGTATAAATTCGTTTGTTAACGCTCCTTGTCCGGGGCCAATTTCCACTAAATTTTCCGCGCGCAACACTTCGGCCGCGTCCACAATTTCGTTAATAACGCGGGGAGAAATTAAAAAATGCTGTCCATATTTTTGAATATTCCGCCCACTCATTTATCATCCGCCAATACTTTCAAATTTTTTGCGGCAACTTTATTTTTAGGATCTAACTCAAGTGCACGCTTATAGTATGAAACCGCTCTCTCGTCATCGGCATTGATAATGGCAGCGGTTCCCAACCCCAGCTGGGAAAGAGCATCCTTAGGCAAACGCTCAGCCGCACGCGTAAAAGCGTGGGCTGCGTCGCTACCGTTACCGCGCGCCAACGCAGCTAACCCTTGCAATAACTCGCACGTATTATCCGATGGACATTTCTTGTATTCCTGTAAATCTTCTGCGGCCTCATCCACAAATAAGAGCCACGTACGTCCCGTTACCCACAAACCCATGTCATTACCCACGATACGCGGATCATATACCGCTTTAGGCGTTGTCGTACGGTTTTGTGTTAAAGCCGAAGGCGATTTATAGTCCAACGTGCGGCCTTGCAGCGATAGATTTACGTTATATTTGCCATCTGCTTGCGCCACAGCCACGCGTAACCCTTCAATAAAATTATGAATTTGCGCATGACGGTCTTCTTCACTGGCTGCATTGAAAGTAAACATCCTCTTGAAAGTTTGGGCCTCCGGAGTGGGAGAATTTTCCAAAAGCGAATTATCCCCGCGCAAGCGTTCATAGGCCTGCTCAAACGTGTTACCGCGCGAAGAAGCTTGTTTTTGCGGCGGGATAGCAGGCTCAAATTCCAGAGTGACTTCAATGTTAATAGCCTTGCCGGCAGGCACACGTTCCAAATTTTCTTGGAAAGCCTGAATTTGCTGTTCAAAGGCTTGAGCCGTTTTTCCACTGGCACGATACACGGCGTTGAGCGCAAGCCCATCGTTTTTAAAACGGGTAATAGCAAAGGCTTGCTCAATCACAGCGCGGGCCGTTTCCACCTGTCCTTGTTGCATAAGCAAAAAACCATAGCGAAGCCGCGCCACAAAGTCACCCGGTTTCGTCTTAACGGCTTTTTTGTAGTATTTCAGTGCTTCTTGCGGACGGTTTAATTTTTCGTAAAGAGCGCCCAAACTCAGCATGGCGTCTTCATAATTGTTAAAAAAGTGTAACGCTTTTTTAAAAGATTCTTCCGCCAATACATCCCGGCCCAACGCTTCATAAAGAGTACCCAACTGGTAGTGATACAGAGGCTCGCGTGGAGCCAAATCAACCGACCGGCGGAAGTGTTCCAGCGCCTTATCCCAATTTTGCGCTACAGCATAGGTGGAGCCTAAGTTCATGTGAGTATCGGCTTTGTTAGGGTCTAACTCGTTGGCTTTTAAGAAATAATCTTGCGCGTCTTGCACATTCCCTTTCCAACCGGCGGCAATGCCCAAGAGCTGATACGCCATGGCATTTTTAGGATCTAAGCGCAAGGCTTCTTTGTATTCACTAATGGCATCATCCACTTTGCCCTCCCAATACAGGGAAGCGCCCAACAAAAGGTATGGCAGCGGGTCTTTTGAATTTTTGATGACAGCCCGGGCAAAACTATTGGAGGCTTCTTTGTAATTAGCGGCGGCCATTTCCCCCATACCACGGCGCATTTCCAGGAAGGATTGCTCTGCCATCAGACGGTCCCACACGGTTTGGGAGTAGTCCGTCTTGATAGTTTGTTTGCGAAACGAAAATGGGAACCCGGCCCGTGCGGGCGCAGCTGTCACACTTAAAAAGACAAAAATAATGAGGAAACGAACTCCGTACATAGCTATATAATAGCAAAAACGGGGCAAACATTTCTGTTTGCCCCTAGTGTCAAAACCTAAAAACAAGAGCAGGTTTTTCCCTGCTCTTGTTTTTATATTATCAATTAATACAGGTTACATTGAACGACCGGTAATTTCATTTCCTCCGCTCTTTCCGGCCTTTTTCGTAGGATGCTGGCCTTGTACGTATGCCGCGTTTCCAATTCCTTTAGGCTTATAGTCCAACCCGGCCGTACAGACACCTTTAATATACTTGAGGGCAGCTTCCACGCTCATTTCCTCGTCCTTTGCGCCAGCCAAGAAGGCTTCGCATGCCACCCCTTGACCATTAAGAGAGGAAGTCTCTTCATGTAATAACCCCGCAAATCCCTTATACGAGTTATACTGTGCAACCGTATTATTGTTGGGTTTCTTACATTCTCCGCATTGGTGGAACAAGTCCTGTTTCCCACTTACCAGTGCGCCTAACGGCGTTTCCTTCATAATGGAGGTAAGGGAGCCCATAAAAGTGTCATATTTATTCGTTTGGCCACCACTGTTATAGTTGTTATGCGCATAACCTTTACCCATTTTGGGGCCACCCTTCGGGCTGCATCCACCGTCTTCCAAACCGTACGGTTGGAAGCGCCAGTCACAAGCCGTATCGCCCTGATAACGGATCTTAGCATCCGGATACAAGATGGACGTATCATGAATATAGGTCAAAAAGGCACCTAATTCATTGCGGTAGATAAGCGGTTCACCTTTCGTACCGGTACCGCCATGGCGAATTTCACGATCTCCGGCGTGTTTATCTTTGGACATACGGACGAAGTCACGTCCCAGTTCACACACAGCCGCTTTGGATACCGTGGTAATACCCACCGTTTGGGCCACGTTAAGCGCATCAATAAACTCACTATCTTGCGGATAAGTTTTGTCAAACTTAATCGGCAAATTCGGATATTTAGCGTTATAGGCTACCTTTACCTTTTGTACGAATTCGGTTGCTTTTTTAGAATCCATCTTAAAGCCCCACAATTCTTTACAAGATTGGCCATCCGTATTATAATTTCCAACTAAGGGACTGCCAAACAGGGTACAGAGTTGTTCATCTGTCATTGCCCCATCCGGACGTGCCTTACGATCGGTTACTCCATTCGGTACACAGCGGATACCAGGGGCAAAGATAGTGTATTGCTCAGAGTCTGGTATACGCCGCACGGGGTCTACGAAGTGATCACCAGGGATACACTTTTTGGTTTGAGCATCCCAGCGACCGTTTGCCTTTGCACAGCATTCCTCGTTGGTATCCGGTCCGTTCGGACACGGATCTTTCGGCGTGATGACACACCTGCCACCTTTCCACTCATAGGTATTATCAGGGTCGTTGGCAGCGGCTTCCAAACAACATTTCTCATTAGTCTGCGGACCTTTAGGGCACGGTTTCGGATCGACAATTACCGTATATCCGTCTCCAGACAAGTTAAGCGGACAGACTCTTCTAATCACTTGCGTTCCGCGTTTGGCTACCCATTCAATATTACCTACCAACTCTGGGGCGGCTTTTTCTTCATTACCACGGACGTTATACACAGCATCTTTTGTAGTCTTAACTTGGTTGCTGTCATAGATACGTTCCATCGTGTAG
>ONOD01000025.1 GCA_900319325.1 uncultured Elusimicrobium sp.
AAAGATTTGGCAGAAAAGATGAATTTTAAAATCAACGATTTTATTAAAAAGTTGATGACGATGGGCATTTTCGCCACCATTAACCAACGCTTAGAAAAAGACATGATTGAACTCATTGTGGATGAGTGTGGTTTTGTGGCTGAAATGGTAGAAGAAGATTTAAAAGAAGCTGCGGCTGTAATGGAAATTGAGGACGATCCTGCCAGCTTAAAACCGCGTAGTCCCGTAATTACCATTATGGGCCACGTAGACCACGGTAAGACTAGCTTATTAGACGCTATTCGTAAGTCTAACGTAGTAGCGGGCGAAGCCGGGGCCATTACACAACACATCGGTGCGTACCGCGTGAAAACGCCGCGCGGTGTGCTGACGTTTTTGGATACCCCCGGTCACGAAGCATTTACCGCCATGCGTGCGCGCGGTGCGCAAGCAACTGATATTGTGGTGTTGGTTGTGTCCGCCACCGATGGGATCATGCCGCAGACCATTGAAGCAATGGAACACGCCAAAGCGGCGGGCGCTCCCATCATCGTGGCAATTAACAAAATTGACTTGCCCGGTGCGAACCCGGACCGCGTAAAACAAGATCTATCTGCCCGTGGATTAGTACCCGAAGAATGGCAAGGTAACACTATTTATGTGGAAATTTCCGCCAAGAAACATATCAATATTGATAAATTGTTGGAAATGATTGCTTTGCAAGCGGAAATGATGGAGCTTAAAGCCAACCCGGATCGTTTGGGCGTAGGTGTAATTTTAGAAAGTAAGCGCGATAATAAGCGCGGCGTAGTGGCCACTGTACTCGTGCAAAAAGGTACGATGAAAGTGGGAGATCCGTTCCTGGTCGGAACGAACTACGGGCGCATCCGCGCACTTATTGATGAAAATTCCCAACGTTATCAAAAAATCGGTCCCAGTGTTCCCGCAGAAATTTTAGGTATTAACGGGGAACCTCCGCAAGTGGGTGATACGCTCTATATTATGGAGAGCGAAAAAGAAGCCCGCTACGCTGCCGAAAAACGCAAGCTCGCGCAAAAGGAAGATTCTCAGGCTACGCGCAAGCAGATGTCTTTGATGGCATTAGGGAAAAAAGACGAGGAAGGCAATAAAGTTAAGAAATTAAGTTTAATTTTAAAAGCCGACGTGCAAGGTTCCATTGAAGCCATTAAAGATGCGCTGTTGCGTATTCCATCCGATGAAGTGGAATTGGATATTGTGCTTTCGGCTCCGGGGAATATTAACGAAAGTGATATTCTCTTGGCCAAGGCCAGTAACGCGGTAGTTATCGGGTTCCACGTCTCTACGGAGCATAAAGCCCAGGCCGAAGCGGAACGTGAAGGTATTGAAATCCGCAACTACACGATTATCTTTGAACTTTTGGAAGATATCAAGGCCGCTATGGAAGGCTTGTTAGAGCCCGATGTAGTGGAAACCGTTGTAGGTACGGCCACTATCAAGAAAGTAATGAAGTTAAGCTCCGGCTTGATCTCAGGCTCTATGGTGGATTCTGGCACGATGGTGCGCAACTATGAAGTGCACATTAAACGCGGCGGTGCGGAAGTAGGTCGCGGAAAAATTGGCGGTCTTAAACGCTTCAAAGATGACGTTAAAGAAGTGGAAAAAGGCTATGAGTGCGGTATCTTGATTGAAGGATTCAAAGGCGTGCAGGAAGGCGACCTCATTGAATGTATCAAAAAGGAAACCGTCACCCGAAGAATTAAGATGTAAGTTTGTGCAGTATCTAAAAAAGCCCCCAATTATTTGGGGGCTTTTCTATTGGGGTAGGGCAATATTTAGTAACGGTTTATTCTTCCATCCCCTTTTATCAAAGTGCCACCACTCGGTACGCGTGTGGGTAAAGCCGGCAGCGGTCATAATTTTTTTAAGCGTTTCTCTACGGGATAGTATATCAGCAGGTAGGTTATAAAAATCCATGTGCGCACGCGAAGTAAAATTATCAAAATCTGTTGGCATCGGCAGCGGGTTTCCATTAAAATCGCACGGAGTTAAATCAAGGGCCATCCCGCGGCTATGGCGCGATCCTTTCTTGGGCATAGCCACATAACTGGGATTAGGGAATGTCTGCCATAATTTTTTGTGTTCATCTTGGGGACGGTAGCAATCCCATAGGCAAAAGGTAAAAGGCTCTTTCTCTTGCGTGGCTAATTCTACTGCTTTTGCAAGGCCAGCCAGTGCATCTTTGTGAAGATAGCACTTGTCCGAAGAATAAATGCGTTTTTTAGTGAAATTATCCGCTCCAGCATAGCGTAAACTGACAAACACAGGCAAACCCGAGGTTTGTACGTCAACGAGGTTGGCGTCTTCCAACGGCCCGGCAGATAAAGGCAGCACTAAAAACAGAATCCAAAAACAACGTTTCATATGCTTATTATAACAGTTTTTAAGTATAATACATATATGGACGAAAAACAGTTTAAAAGCGGTTTTGCCGTGCTGACCGGGCTGCCCAATGCGGGTAAGTCTACATTGCTTAATAATTTAGCGGGGGGGCTTCTCTCTGCTGTAACACACAAACCTCAAACAACGCGCCAAAATATTTTGGCCATTAGCGAGGGGGAAAATTATCAAATTGTGTTCGTTGATACGCCTGGGTTTTTGAAGCCGCAATACAAATTGCAGCAAACAATGGCTGATTGTGTGGACCGTGCCGTGCAGGAAGAAGCAGACGTGGTGCTTTTTATGGTGGACGCAACGGCGGATTACACGCAAAATGCTCCGCTGGTGGCTAAACTTAAAAAAGTGTTTTGCCCAATTCTGTTCGTTCTTAATAAAATTGATTTAGTTAAAGATAAAACAGTGCTGGCTAACTTGGAAAAGCAAGTTAAAAAAGAATTGCCCATTAAACAAGTTTTTCACATTTCTGCGGCCAAGAGCACGGGTATAGAGCCGCTTAAACAGGCCGTAGTAGATGAATTGCCAAACAGCCCGGCGTATTTCCCTGCGGGGCAGTGGACCGACCGATGGGAACGCTTTTACGCGGCAGAATTTATCCGTGAACAGATTTTCCAACTCTATCAGCAAGAAATTCCCTACAGCACCTACGTAGAAGTGGAAAAATTTACCGAAGATTTGGGAGATAAGAACTTTATCCGCGCTAACATTCACGTGGAACGTGAGAGCCAAAAGCCCATTATTATCGGCAAAGGCGGTAGTATGATTAAAAAATTGCGCGAACGCAGCCAAAAACGCATTGAAGAATTTTTAGGGCGTAAATATCGCGTGGAATTAAATGTAGTTGTATCACCCAACTGGCGCAACGATACGGATTTATTGGAGCAGTTTGGATATATCCAGAAAGATGTACAGATGTAGAGGCAAAGTTACGCATCTATTTTACTAACCGCTGTGCGATTTTATCAAGCATAGCGGTTAATTTTTTGTATTGTTCCACGCCGTCGGTATCTACAAATGGAAAACATCCAATGCGCAAACTTTCTTGTGCTACCGTGCGGTATTTTTTGAGCCCATCCATCAGGTTTTGCTTGCCGGTACTACGCAAAATTTCGGCAATTTTTTCACCCGTGATTTGCGGGTGGGTTATGGCTAGCGTAAGTGTGGTGAATGAACGGTATTTTTCTTCTGAAATTAGTGGTTTGAAATAGGGGGAGTTTTGAGCCCAGTTGATTAGGTGATTTGCGTGTTGCTTGCACAAAGTTTCCATGGCCTCTATGCCGCCGTGTGCCAGCATCCATTTGGCACCTTCATTTGTCATCCAAATATTAATAGTAGAAGGCGTGTTGAGCGTTTGATATTTATCCGTAAAACACAGCGCGTTGCGCAAATCAAGGAAAAACGGGATGTGGCGCATTTGTTGTTGGGCGCGCTGTACGGCGCGCGGGCTTAGCACTATGGCGCATGTGCCGCCGCCGGCTCCCAAACATTTTTGTAAGCCGAAGATTTGAATGTCATATGCCCCTGGTGGCAGTTGGCGTCCGCCTGCACAAGAAGTGGTATCCCACGCTACTAGCGTATCTGCGCTCCGATTGTTCCAAACATGTAACAAATAGTCGTCGGGTAGTTGCACCCCGGTGGATGTTTCATTGGGGGTAAGTAATACCAAACTGGCGGAAGAATCGGGCAGACCTTGCGGCAGTAAGTTGTTGTCTGCGGGGATAAAGTGTCTTGAAACATTATGCAATCGGCCGGCCACTCCTTCACATAATAAATGGCTAAATGCGCCGATATCCACACCTGAAATAGTGTCTAAAGATAAACTCCATACCACCGCATCCATGGCAGCTGTAGCGCCACCTGGGAAGAAAAAGAGCGTATAATCCGCCGGAATTTTTAAAAGCGTGCGTAGGTTTTCGGTACATTCTTTATAAAGTCCGTTATATGTCATATCAGCCGCACGATGGCTGCGCTCAAAGAATGTTTTATATAAGGGAGCTGTTCGTACGGATGGTAAACCTTGCCCAGGCCCGCAAGAAAAGCTGGAAGTTGGGAGTTCGTCTTCAGTAAATATTAATGAGGTCTCGTTCATTTTTTCTTTTTAACGGTGGTTGGATTTTTAACTTTTTCCGCTGATTTATGAAGGTTTTCATCTGGATGTGCTTTGATATACGCTTCCACGGCATCCAGTTCCGGCTTTAAGTATCTCCCGGTATAAGAGCG
Organism: uncultured Elusimicrobium sp.; assembly: GCA_900319325.1. Taxonomy (GTDB): domain Bacteria; phylum Elusimicrobiota; class Elusimicrobia; order Elusimicrobiales; family Elusimicrobiaceae; genus Avelusimicrobium. The sequence goes on from ONOD01000025.1 coordinate 4,636, forward strand.
TTTGCAAGCAGCTACTTGCTGAGGAGTTCCTTCGCAAACAATTTGTCCGCCCTTGTCTCCCCCTTCGGGGCCGAGGTCAATCAGCCAATCAGCCGTCTTAATTACATCTAAATTGTGCTCAATAATCAGAACGGTATTGCCTTTATCCGCTAGGCCGTGAAGTACATGCAAAAGTTTATCAATATCAGCAAAGTGTAAGCCGGTGGTAGGCTCATCCAAAATATAGAGCGTGTTACCGGTACCCTTGCGGGAAAGTTCATCCGCCAGCTTGACGCGCTGTGCTTCGCCCCCCGACAGGGTGGTAGCGGCTTGACCGAGTTTAATATATCCCAGGCCCACGTCATTGAGCGTTTGCAAATAGCGTTTAATTTTAGGAATAGCGTCAAAAAATTCCAATGCTTGGGATACGCTTAAATCCAACACTTCGGCAATGTTTTTACCTTTGAATTTTACTTCCAGCGTATCTTCATTGAATCGGTTGCCGTTGCACTCTTCACACTTAACGTAAATATCAGGCAAAAACTGCATTTGAATTTTCAAAATACCGTCGCCCTGACACTTTTCACAACGCCCGCCTTTTACGTTAAAAGAGAACCGTCCCGGTTTATAACCACGGCGTTTTGCTTCTGGCATTTGTGCAAATAAATCACGAATATGCGAAAATACGCCCGTGTATGTGGCCGGATTACTGCGTGGGGTTTTTCCGATGGGACTTTGATCAACGATAATCACTTTATCAATGTTGTCTAGCCCTTTGATAATTTCGTGTTCCCCGGGGACGTCTTTAGCACCATAGAACTTGCGAGCCAAGGCCTTATACAAGATATTGTGAATAAGGGTGCTCTTACCGGAGCCGGATACGCCTGTTACGCAAACGAACTTTCCTAACGGGATTTTAACAGTAATATTTTTTAGATTAAATTGACGGGCACCGTGAATGGTTAGAAATTTTCCGTTTCCTTGGCGCAGTTCGGCGCGAGGCAGGATGATTCTCCGTCCATTGAGATACGAGGCCGTAAGCGAGCGCTTATTCTTCAAAAAATCTTTTGTAGGTTCGCTAGCCACAATTTGCCCGCCGTTTTCTCCAGCGGCCGGGCCTAGTTCTACCACATAGTCTGAGGCCAAAATTGTATCTTTGTCGTGCTCTACAATGATAAGTGTGTTATCTAAATCACGTAAGTTTTTAAGCGTTTCTATTAAGCGGTCGTTATCGCGTGGATGAAGCCCGATGGTGGGTTCGTCCAGTACGTACAGCACCCCGGTTAAACCGGATCCGATTTGTGTGGCCAAATGAATACGTTGCGCCTCTCCGCCAGAGAGTGTTTGGCTCTTGCGGTTTAGTGTTAAGTATGAAAGGCCGACACTGTTTAAAAAATTTAAGCGAGCATTAATTTCTTTAAGCACATCTTTAGCGATGATTTTTTCCTTATTGGTTAATTGCAAATGAGTAAAAAAATCTTGTGCGGCCGAAACCTGCATGGCGGAAATTTCGTGGATGTTTTTTCCGTTTATTTTAACGGCTAAGGCTTCGGGCTTGAGGCGTTTGCCTTGGCAAATGGGGCACTCTACTTCACGCATAAAGCGCTGTGTAACTTCCTCTTTTACAAAGTCACTTTCCGACTCGGCTACACGGCGTTTTAAGTTGGTAATAACGCCTTCAAACTCTTGTTCTCCGCCGGAAATAATGGAAGTATAAGAGGCTCCGCCTGTTCCGTAAAGTAACAAATCGCGCTGTGCCTTAGGCAGTTTATTCCAGGGAGTGGTCATGCTGATGTGGTTTTGCCGGCAGACTTGCTTCAGAATGTCGTAATAATACCCACTCCAAGAGCTTTTCCAGCGGTGTGTGCGGGTGGTGACGGGGTTTTCCCAGGCATCAATGGCTCCTTCGTTGATCGCCAAAGTGGGGTTTGGCACCACCAAGGCTTCATCTACTTCAATTTTGACGCCTAATCCGTTGCATTCCGGGCACGCTCCATAAGGTGAGTTAAAGGAAAATAAGCGCGGTTCCAACTCGCTAAAACCAATACCACAATGCGCGCACGCATTTGATTCGCTATATGTAAATTCTTGCGGATTTTTTCCTTCTGTTTCAACAATGTGTACGAGCCCCTTGGCATAACGTAAGGCATTTTCCAAGCTTTCCACAAGGCGCTCCCGATCAAATTCTTCTACAAAAATTTCATCGGCAACCAGTTCAATGGTGTGTTTTTTATAGCGATCTAAAACAGGGATGTTATCTAACGTGATTAACGTTCCATTTACACGAGCTTTTACATACCCTTCTTTCTTGAATTTTTTGAATAACTCTTCGTACGTACCTTGACGCCCGCGGATGACGGGAGCTAAAATATACACGGTTTTTTCGTTAAATTTGGTGAGAATGTCTTGTGCAATGCCTTGCACACTCCAAGTTTCTACTTTGCGTCCGCACTGAGGGCAATAACGTTGTCCAATACGCGCAAATAATAAACGCAAATAGTCATAAATTTCCGTCACGGTAGCTACGGTAGAACGTGGATTTTTGGAAGGGTTACGTTGTTCAATGGAAATAGCGGGGGAAAGTCCTTCAATATGTTCTACATCAGGTTTTTCCATGAGTTCCAAAAATTGACGCGCATAGGCGGACATGCTTTCTACATAGCGGCGTTGGCCTTCCGCATAGATGGTGTCAAAAGCAAGAGAACTCTTGCCTGAGCCGGATAGTCCGGTAACGACTACCATTTTGTCTTTTGGAATTTCTACGGAAATATTTTTTAAATTGTGCCCTTTGGCCCCAATGACCTTGATGGATTTCATACATCACCTCTGGTGTGGGATTTGAGCCCCATTGTCTTAAATATATTATATAATTTTTATATATCAAACCTGATAGGAGCTTGCGTGTGAGAAAACCGCTTAAATATCTCCTTTACGCCGTCGGAATGGTGCTGTCGGTAGGGATCTTAGCTGTGATGATTTATCATGCTAAGGACAGCTTTGTTAAAATTTGGCAAGGCGTACGGACAAAATATCTATTTTTATCGTTGTTGTCTTCTGCGCTCATCTACATTGCTATGGGCATGAGCCTGTATGAAATGTTGCGTATTATGGGGCGGCGCATTAGTAAAAGTGCCGCTATCGGGATTGCGCTCGTTTCTACCACTGTTAATTATTTGATTTCATCGTTGGGCGCAAGCGGGTTTGCTTTGCGCGCTCATTTGCTAAATCGGCGACGTATTCCTTTTGGGATGTGCGTCACTGCCAGTATTGTAATTACGGTCCTGCTCTATTTTGTGCTTGCTGTCATTATTTTGCAAGGTTCTATTTTAATGCTATTTAATTCTTCTACTACGACGATGCAACTAGCAGAAAATTTTGCCCTTATTTTGGGAATGTGTGTGGTATGTGTGCTGATTACTGCATTTTTGTTTAATGACGAATGGCGTTCCAAGTGGCTGCGTAAGGCGTTTCGGTTATTAAATAAAATTTCGTTTCACGTGTTTCGGGCGCTTATTCCCAAAGATCGCTATACCGATTTTGCGGCACAACTCGATGAAGGTATTGACCTTATTCACAAGAAAAAACGCAAACTCACCAGCACGATTATTTACGTCTGCGCTGATTGGTTTTTTACCATTATGGTTCTATATTTTGCGTTCCGCGCAGTAGGAGTATACGTCTCTGCCGGGGTACTAGTGGCCGGTTTTGCCGTCGGTATGGTAACGACGCTCATCCCTATTTTGCCAAGTGGTTTAGGGGCCATGGAATTTGCGATGACCGCCGTATTTAATCAGATGGGGATTGATTGGGATGCGGCTTTGATGGCCACTTTAATTTATCGTGTTGTATATTACGTGATCCCGGGAATTATCAGTATTTTTATTTATTGGGGGTTACAGCTTTCCACCCCGGAAAATGAACCCACCCGTAAACGTAGAAGAGGAAGAGCATGATTGAGAAGTTAGACCAGTTAACGCCGGTTGTTCCTGCCAGTTGTTTTGTGCACAAAACGGCTACTATTATTGGACAAGTAACGTTAGGGGAAAATGTATCGGTGTTTCCGTCGGCCGTGTTGCGGGGGGATATTGCTGCTATCACGGTAGGAGAAGGATCTAATATTCAAGATAATGCTTGCTTGCATGTTAATTATGGTATGCCGTGCCAAATCGGTTCGGGTGTAAGCGTGGGACACGGGGCTGTGATACATGGCAGTAAGATAGGGGACAACGTCATCGTTGGAATGAATGCGGTTGTAATGGAAACAGAAATCGGTGCCAATTGTATCATTGGTGCCGGCGCAGTAGTTCCCGCCGGTAAAAGCATTCCACCCGGTTCCTTGGTAATGGGGGTTCCTGGTAAAGTAGTTCGTCAACTGGAAGAAGAGGAAGTAAACGGAATTTTGCAAAATGCCCGTGAATACGCGAAGGCTATTTCAATATATCAAAATAAAATACAAGAACTATGAAAAAGATTGTTTTAATTGAAGATTCTAAAGTGTTAGGGACGGCCCTGGTAGGAGCCCTCAAAGTAGAAGGAATAGAAACTTATTGGGCGCAAAATGGGGTAATGGGGGTAACCCTTGCCAAACAACAAAAGCCGGATTTGATTTTGCTTGATTTAATGTTGCCTAAACTGAGCGGTTTTGAAGTGTGTAAATTACTCAAAACGGACAATATTACTTGGCGTATTCCGATAGTGATTATGTCCACGTTAACGGATGCAGAATCGCGCGAGCGTGCCAAAGAAGCTGGTGCAGATCACTTTATTCCCAAACCATACAATTTGCCAGAAACGCTAGCTGAAATTAAAAAAATCTTAAAAATTTAGGAGGGTTTATGGTGAATGCAGATGAAATTTATGAATTGTTAGAAATGAACGAACCAACCCGCGTATTGGCGTTACTTAAAACAGTGCGTAAAAAAACAGCACAAGATTTGTTTCTGGAAGGGGAAGCTCACAGACAGTTGGGTTCTTTTGAACAGGCATTAAAAACCTATGCTAAGGGATTAGCTATGGCTGATTTGGTGGAAGTTCGTATGGATATTTTACTGGCGATGTCTGCCTGTTACCGCACTTTGGGGCACGCCGCCTTAGCGTATGAACTGGCGCTGGAAACACTGGAGATGGCCAAAGAATTAGAATTTGACGATTACGAAATCCGCGCTATGCAGGAGATGGGCATGTCCTTGCGGGCGTGGGGTAAGTTAGAGGACGCACTTGAGTTATTAGACGCCGTATTGGCGGCTTATGTGCAGCTTAAAGATTATGCCGGGCAAAGTTTTATTCACTGGGCTAAAGGAGGGATTTTCCGCCTACAAGGCCAGTTTGAAGAAGGAATTGCTCAGTTCAAAAAATCCATTATGTTGGCTAAAAAGATCGGCGACAAAATCAACGAGGCGTACGGTTATTGCGGGCTAGCCGGTATTAGCCGCATTTGTGGGAAAATTGATGATTGCGTCAGAAATTATAAATTGGCCGATAAGATTTTCAAAAAAAGCGAAGATGTTTTTGGCAAAGCCTACACGCATTGTGGAATGGCTAACGGATTGCGCCAGCAAGGCAAGTACGACGAGGCATTGCGTCACTACAACTTGGCTGACAAGCTCTACTCGTCCATTGGCGATAAGGTGGATTTGGGATTTGTAAAATGGGGCCGTGCCGACGTTCTTAAACGTAAAAACAAATTAGAACTGGCACTTAAAGATTTGCAGGAAGCGCGTACCTTGTTTGATAACTCGGACGAAAAACGCGGGCAGATTTTGACCAAACTGTCTTTGGCACAAGTGTTGTATTCGCTTGGCCGTACGGACGAGGCTGAAGCGTTGTATGAGGCGGGCGTCAAACAAGCCAAGGCTGAGAGATTGCATACATATCTAGAGAGTTATACGTAATAGCTCAATCTTATGAAAAACACTCCACCTTATTCATGGTAAAGTATTTTTGATTAAGATACTGTATGTGCGTGGCTTAAAATCATCTATATGCTGTACAACATTGTCCCTTTCCGCAAGGATACGACCCGCTAGGACACTGAGTTATAATCACAGGTCCGGGAATTCCACCGTCATTATCGCCGCTAATATCGTCTATTTGATAGCCAGCCGATTCAGCCAGCGTGCAAAAACCTGTTTTTCCCTCAGGGTTTTGGCATGCTTTATGAATGGTTCCATTTGGTTCTGTCGCTATTGCAAGCCTTCCACCTTGGTACATGCCCGACGCACGGGTGGCTATTAAAGATATCCCACCTTCAAATGCCTGATTAGGCCCATCGTACCTAAAAGCATCCCCCGGTATTGGAATTGAGAGATCTGTATCGTTTGTAGTGTTTGCCCAGACGCCATGTTGCATATAATAAATACTTTGCGCAGAAGCAAAATTTTCCAATGCTTGAAAGGCTTCCGCCATGCGCGAGCGTTCTACTGCTTTTTGATATTGCGGCAAGGCAATCGCCGCCAAAATACCGATGATAAGCACCACTACCAGTAACTCAATTAACGTGAAACCTGTTTTCATTAGTTGTCCCCTTTCCTAATAAAATAATAAAAAGCTATATACTACTCCTCATAGTATACGACTTTTTGTTTAATTGTCAATAACTTTTTTAATTCAGTTCTTGCCTTACTAGCAAATAGAATCATAAAACGTCATTCCCGAAATTTGTAATCGGGAATCTTCAACGCTTGTTGTTGCTGAAGAAACAATCAAACGAAAAATGTGGGAGATCCCCATTAATCTTTACGAGCAAAGGCTACAACAACTAATAAAAACAGGTTTTCTGTTAACTAAGTTTGTCCCCGAAGTTTTTTGATTAAAAATACCCCGGGGAAACCGGGGTGTTTTTACGAAAGAAAATATCTTATTTCTTTAGTTTGTAAAACTTGGCGATGGCTTCCCATGCTTCTTGAGCGGTGTCTACGCGGATCGTAGTGTCTTCGTCTGGGGAAATGACGCCGTAATCAGCCAGCGCTTGCAAATTCATTACATCATTCCAGAATTTTTTGCCGACTAGAATGACAGGCACATCTTCTTTCTTGCCGGTTTTGACGAGGGTCAAGAATTCAAATAATTCGTCAAACGTACCAAATCCGCCGGGGAACACTACGCACGCCTTAGAGCGCATTACAAGATGTAGTTTGCGGATGGCAAAATAATGAAATAAGAACGATAAATTCTTTGTAATATACGGATTGGGTTCTTGTTCGTGAGGCAAAGTGATATTCATGCCAATGCTGCGTCCGCCCGCTTCATAAGCCCCACGGTTGGCCGCTTCCATCATGCCGGGGCCGCCACCGGTAACGATGGCAAAACGATGCCCGGCTTTTTGAACTACAATCCGTCCAAATTCACGTGCGATGTCATAGTATTTGCTCAGTTTGGCCACGTTTTGAGCTTCCAATAATTTATTTTTAAGTTGTTTGTTGGAAGGATGTTTTTTTACTTCCGCCTGCAGTAATTTGATAGCTTTTTGGGCTTCTTTAGCAGGTTTAATACGTGCACTACCGAAGCAAACAATAGTTTCCTTTACATCTAATTTACGCAAATAAATTTCCGGCTTAAGCGTTTCCAATTCCATACGAACCGGGCGCATATCCGCATGTTTTAGTAGTTCAATGTCTTCATATGCTTTTGTATAAGAGTTGAAGGGAATTTTGGCTTTTTTCATCGTTTTGTTCATAATTTCCTCACTTAATTTTCCATTGTAAAATATGTTTAACGATAGCGTTTTCACTAATACCTACTTGATCGTATAACAAAGCTAATTTAGCGTGGGGGGTAAACTCATCCCCTATACCTAAGCGTAAAAGATAGGCAGCCTTGTTGTGGTCGGCCAAATACTCGGCGACGGCGGACCCAAATCCACCGGCCAACATATTATCTTCCACAGTGACTAATTTGCTAGAGCGTTTGAGCGCTTCCTCAATAATTTTTGTATCTAACGGCTTTACAAAACGCATGTTGATAACGCCGGCATCTACGCCCTTATCGCGTAGCGTTTCAGCGGCTTTTAAAGCCGGGTGAACGCGGTTGCCAATGGCTAAGATAGTTACATCCTTTCCCTTGGTTAGCCAGGTACCTTTGCCTATATCTAGCGGCTTTAATTCTTTGTCTAATGACACATCAAAACCAGCCCCGCGCGGGTAACGCAACACGAAGGGTGTATTGGCGGAAAAAGCGGTTTTAAGCATGTGCTGAAGTTCATTTTCATCCGCAGGGGCGGCAATGGTTAAGTTGGGAATGCTGCGCAGGAAACTGATATCAAATACTCCGTGGTGCGTAGGGCCATCTTCTCCTACAAGCCCGGCTCTGTCCAGCGCGAATACAACGGGGAGTTTCTGTAAACAAATGTCGTGTAGAATCTGGTCATAGCAGCGTTGTGCAAACGTGGAATAGAGCGCTACCAGTGGTTTTTGGCCGCCTGCTGCCAAGCCGGCCGCAAAGGTGGCTGCGTGTTCCTCGGCAATGCCTACATCAAAATAGCGTGACGGAAATTTGTCGCGGAAAGCATCTAGCCCGGTACCTTCAGGCATGGCAGCGGTAATGGCGCAAATCTTGTCGTCTTCTTCGGCTAATTTTACCAGGGCCTGTGAAAATGCTTTGGTGAATGTAACCGCACCGGATTTGCCCAGCGAATCGCCAGTATCTACGTCAAAAATACCTACTCCGTGAAACTTGGTTGGGTTCTTTTCGGCGGGTTCATATCCTTTTCCCTTTTTGGTAACTACGTGCAGCATTACAGGACCCTTGACGGTTTTGAGCGTTTCTAATACTTCTAGTAGTGCGTTAATATCATTTCCGTCTACTGGGCCGAAATAACGAAATCCCATTTCTTCAAACAAAGTGCCCGGAAATAGAATAGAACGGGCGCGCTTAGCTAATTTAGCGGCATTGTTGCCTAACTCATCAAAACGCTTCAAGAAATTGGTTGCTTTTTCTTCAGCTAGTTGCACATATTTTTTAGTGAGCAGTTTAGTAAGTGCTGTTCCTAATGCGCCTACTCGTTTTCGTAAGCCATACCGCCGGTCAAACAGCCATCTCCTACGACGGCGATCACGCGATGCCCCTGGTGCTGTTGATCACGAGCAATCGCTAAACCCAAAGCAGCGGATACGGCCGTAGAAGCGTGCCCGGCACCGAATACATCATATTCGCTTTCGCTACGTTTAGGAAATCCGCTTAAGCCTCCTTTGGTGCGGATAGTTTTAAACTCTTTTTGTCGTCCCGTTAAAAGTTTATGCGCGTAGGCTTGGTGTCCTGTATCAAATACAATTTTATCTTCGGGCGTGTTGTAAACATAGTGAAGTGCTGTGATAATTTCTACCGCGCCCAAGCTGGACCCTAAATGTCCGCCGTTTTTACTGGCCGTTTCAATGATTGTATGACGCAATTCTTCACACAAAGTGGGTAGTAATTCTTTTTTGATTAAACGTAAATCTTGCGGGCTGTTAATGCTGGGAAGCACTTTCATATCAACTCCTTAATACGTGCGGGTTTTAAAAAACTCTGCCATTTCATATAACGGCCGAAGCTGTTTCTGCTTAACGTTTTTGAGCTTGCCTAAGGCTTTTTGAGCATTGGCAATCAGGAGTTGGGCATGTTTGCGGCTACCTTCCAACCCAAATAAGCTGACGAAGGTAAGTTTTCCATTTTCTTTGTCACTGTTGGATTTGCCTAATTGCTTAGCGGAAGCTGTAACATCTAAAATATCATCTACAATTTGAAATACAAGGCCGATGCAGTTGGCGTATGTCTTAATGTGCTTTAAATCAGCCCCTTTTGCCCCGGCGAGGAGCGCCCCGGTTTCCACGCTGCCGCGGATCAAAGCACCCGTCTTATTGGCGTGGATATAGCGTAAAATGGTTTCGGGGGTGGTTTCAGCGGTGGTGGGGGGGAGCATAAAATAGCGCAACGATTTGTCAGCAAGTGTTTTAGAAACCTTTTTCAGCTTTTCCGCACGCACACTTTTTGCATCTTGGGTTCCCATGCCTTCTGCATACACATCGGCTGTTTGCCCGCCGACCATGCCGGAAGCTCCAGCACAGTTGGCAAAATTTTGTAAAGCCTTGAGCGTGTTTTCGGCCCCGATGGATTTTATGCTTGCGTTTTGGGAAAATACTTCAAATACGTAGGTAAGTAAAGCATCTCCGGCCAGCAGGGCTAAATCTTCGCCAAACACTTTGTGATTGGTGGGCTTTCCGCGGCGCAAATCATCGTTGTCCATACAGGGTAAGTCATCGTGAATCAACGAGTAAGTGTGCAGCATCTCAACCGCACACGCTGCTGGAAGCACATCAGTCGCTTTTTTGCCAAAAGCCTCCGCGGTGGCCATCAGTAAGATTGGGCGCACGCGCTTGCCGCCGGCCTGGAGCGAATAGTTCATGGAATCTGTCAAAATCTTGGGGGAGTTCTTAATTTTTGAAATATATTTAGTCAAATTTTTTTCTATGAGCTTGGCCCGTTCTTTTTGGTAAATCTCGAAATTAGTCATAAAATCCTCTTTTTAGGTATATATTGTATTATACTTAATTCTGCGCGTTATAACCGCGTTTTTGTATAATGAGAGTATGGTACAATTAAACAGACCTCGCATTGGATTTTTTGGTAAGATGAACGTGGGCAAAAGCTCCCTCGTTAATGCCCTTACCGGGCAACAAGTTTCCGTGGTGGATCAAGTTCCAGGGACGACGACGGATCCCGTCAAAAAAATAATTGAGCTGGTGGGAATCGGCCCGGTGGAACTTATTGATACGGCGGGGATTGACGATCAAAGCGAGTTGGGTGCCAAACGGATCAACCGTACTAACGAAGCGTTGGATCAAGTGGACTTGGCTATTTTGGTTTTTGCGGGCCAATTTGATCGGTATGATCAAACGCTTATGGAAACATGCAAAGTCCGCAAGGTGCCGTTTTTCTTGGTACAAAATAAGACTGATTTAGCTACCACCAATGTAGAAATTAAAGGGATAGACGTTGTTCCGTTTTCGTGTCGGACGCCCAATGTATCGTTGTTGCTCAAGGCGATAGAATCGCATTTACCAAAGAGCTCTTATGCACCGGATGTGATTTTGGATGATTATGTAAAAGCAGGAGACGAAGTTGTCTTAGTAATGCCCATTGACAGTTCGGCTCCACAAGGACGGCTTATTTTGCCGCAAGTGCAACTCCCAGGTTGGTAGTGACGGATTCTCAAGCCTTTAGTTATGTTAGTTCGGTTGTTCCTACGCATATTCCGCTGACAAGTTTCAGTATTTTGTTCTCGCGCTTAAAAGGGAATTTTGATGCATTTTTGAAGGGAACTTCCGCTATCAATAAACTGCAAGATGAAGATAAAATTTTGATCTTGGAATCCTGTTCGCACAGTGTCAATAAATGCGACGATATTGGCCGTGTAAAAATTCCCAACTGGCTACAAAAATTTACACATAAGAAACTGAACTTTACTACGGTTAGTAACTTGGATCCCTTGCCGGCCGATTTATCTGCGTATAAATTGGCCATTCAGTGCGGGGGATGTATGGCGACTCGTACGCAAATCTTGCGCCGTTTGGAAATACTCAAGGAAGCGCGTGTTCCGGTTAGCAATTACGGGCTAACCATTGCCTGGTGCAGCGGAATTTTTGACCGTGTAACGGGGATTTTTCGCAAAAAAGGTATTTAATTTATTTATTAGCCCCCAAAAAGGCCCTGTGTTTCTTCAACACAGGGCATTATGTCGCTCTTTTCATAAGTAAACGCCTTAGCAGGAAAACGCACCAACTACTTAGTTTGACGGCGGTTGCCGGCTCCATCTCCCGGGGAACTCCTTACACCCGCAGGTGCTAGGCACCAGGCTCGTGAAGTGGTATTTCAACCCTCCGTCACGCCCAAGCGTTATGCGTCTACGCTTCCGTCCCTTGCCCTACCCGCGCCCACGTAGCAAGCGCGGCCAACACAACGGACAGTTCTTTTGTCACCCTTACGGCCAAAAGACATTGGGCCTGTTCCGGCGTACTCTAAGTATAAGCGAAAAAAGCAATTTGTCAAGACCTAGGGTCTTTTTATTGTACGTCTGTGATTTTGCGAACCACTAATCCAACGGGTTGTACCATTTGAGGAGCAAACGCTTTGTACTTCTTATCATTATCGGAATAAAGCACAATTTTGTTGTTTTCTTTGCGGATACGTTTGATTAGATAGCCGTTTTGTACCTTAACTAACATCACTTTGCCATCTAAGAAATCGGTCTCAGGTTTAATTAAGCATAAGTCATCATACTCTACGCTGCCTTGCATGCTGTCTCCGCAGCAGCGTACTAAGTATTTGGCCCCTTTAGCGTATCGGCGGGGTAACGTCCACCATTCAATGACATCCGCTTCGTTGAATTCGGGATATCCAGCGGGGACATTGGCCAAATAAGGTAAAGATACACTGTTGCTCTGTGGTAGAAGCATTTCAGCTTCTTTGTCAGCGTTGTAAACCCCGTCGGTTGTTTCGTAAAAAGCAGAAATGCGCGGTGTATTTTCCGGGTAAGAAGCAGACATAAATAAACGCAGTACTTTGTCTTCAGTCATGTTAAATAATTTGGCCATCAAGGCTATATATCCCTTGGATGGATTGCGTTTACCGGTGGCCCATAAGGCTACGGTGGCGGTGGAAACGCGCAATTCTCTTGCTAACTTGGCTTGCGCTCCTCTTAGGGAGCCATCATTCCAGGCGGCCAGTGCTTTTTCAAATTTATTCATAATATACCTCGTTAGATTAAATCTAGGTCCTTTTTAGGCCCTTAAACTGCTTGACAAACGCTACTAATACTTGCTATACTTACTTATGTAAGAAGGGCTGATCTCCCAACTTGCTGCGTTGTAATACGTACGTGTTTGCATCTGAATGCTACCTGCAAAACAGGTCGTTTAACTACTAAACGAAGCAACTGCTCAGTTGCATAGTGCCCTGTTTTGGGTGTTGAACAAGCTGCCAGGCTTGTTACAACAGTATTATAGCATAAAATGCACAAAAAGGTTAGCAAAGTTTAAAAGGTAATGTTCCGTCTCGCCTATTAAAAAGAGCTCCGGCGTATCTATAAACGGCTAGAACCCATATATGTGCAAATGCATTTCCCGGGGGGTACCACCTGGGAATCAAGTGAACTTAACTGGCGTATCTGTAGGATACTGTGTGCATAAACAAGTTTATATCTGTAGACTAGTGGAGTCGTTTATTTCACAAAATTATAGAAGGCGT
>ONOD01000054.1 GCA_900319325.1 uncultured Elusimicrobium sp.
AATTTTAAATGTGCACTTTTCACTTTTGCCTAAACTGCGCGGCGCGGCTCCCGTGCAACAAGCCCTCATCCAAGGCTATACCCGCACCGGAATTTCCGTTTTTTGGATACGCCCCGGGATGGATGATGGCCCTTTATTCTTACAAAAAGAAATAGATATTGATCTTCAAGACAACGCACAAACTCTGTTTGAAAAACTGATCCCGCTGGGACTTGAAGGTTTAAAAGAAGTATTAGCGCGATTGCAAAACGGTGAAAATGTACAAATTCCGCAAACAGGAGAACCAACTTTGGCACCTATGCTCCAAAAAGAGGATGCGCTTTTGCGGCCCGCCGATTTAACTGCACAAGAATTACACAACCGCATGCGCGGATTAGCTTGCGGTCCTAAACCAAAAGTACCGTTTGTACATAACGGGCAAACCGAATGGGTACAAGTGCTACGCACGCAACCCGAAGAAACGGAAACAAAGGCAACTCCCGGCGCCGTCTTATCTATTGAACGCGAAAAGGGAATTTTAGTAAAATGTAAAGAGGGCGCGTTGTGGCTTGTAGAGGTACAACCTGCCGGCAAAAAACCGATGTCCGCCTATGATTTTGCCAACGGACGCGGAATTAAATCAAATGATAGTGCATTTATAGAAAATGTCCAATAAAACAGAAAATTTTGATGAGTTTTTAAATCGTAAGAAATCCCCTCTTTCCAAGTGGATTATCGTAGCGCTTATTTGCTTGTTTTTTGTGGCGCTTATTGCCGTATCGGCTGACTGGGTGTTGGGGGCACTTATACATACCCGCAAAGAAGTAACCGTCCCGGATTTGATCCATAAACCTGTCTCGCAGGCGTTGGATTTACTCGCCAAACAAAACTTAGCCGCCAAACAAGCCGGCGTAGAATTTGCCAAGGACGTTCCCCCAGGGTCTGTTTTGCGCCAAATTCCCTCTGCGGGTTCTACCGTGCGCGAAGGGCGTATTATCCGCGTATGGATCAGCCAAGGCGACGAAATGGTCTTTGTGCCTAATACCGTGGGAGCTACTCTGCGTGACGGTCAGCTGGCTATTCGCCAAGCCGGGCTCAACGTAACTAAAGTAGAAAACGCCTATTCCCTTACTTACGAAAAAGGCGTCATCATTTCCCAAAATCCTAAAGCAGATAGCATGGTACAAAAAGGTACGGACGTTACCTTAATTTCCTCCAATGGAGCCCCACCAGCTAGCGTAGTTCTGGTACCTAATTTTAAGAGCAAAAAGCTAGCGCAAGCTACGTTGTGGGCCAGCAATCATGATATTAATTTGATTATTAAAGAAGACCCCTATTCCGTCTTCCCTAACGGCGTAATTGCCGAGCAAAGTCCTCGGGCCGACAGCCAGGTTTCTCCCAAATCAACAGTACAAGTAGTGGTTAGCCGTCGCGCTACTGCTGATGATGAAAAATCGTATCATTTGCATTACGAATTACCACAAGGTAAAAAAGATAGCCTGGTACGCATAAGCGTAGAAGACATAACCGGTACCAGCGACGTGATGAACGAAACCAAGCAACCCGGGTCCAAAATTGACCTGGAAATTCCCTTTACCAGTTATGCTACAGTACGCGTATTTGTAGACGGCGTACTGGTCAGAGAGCGCGAAGTAAAATGAAAAACTCTTCCAAAATGCCTGCCGTAAATGGTAAAATATCTATTGCGCCATCTATTCTGTCTGCGGACCTATGTCACCTAGGGAAAGATGTTGCCCGTGTGGCTAGTGCCGGGGCAGATTGGTTGCATGTAGATATTATGGACGGGCATTTTGTACCGAATTTAAGTTTTGGCCCGGCCTTAGTGCGTTCTTTGAAAGCCAATACAGATTTACCGTTAGACGTACACTTGATGGTAACTAATCCGCGTAACTTTATTGAGCCGTTTGCTGCGGCCGGCGCAGATTTACTGACGATTCACGCAGAATCACAAGATGATACCATCCAAACGCTAAAAGCAATCGCAGATTTAGGTGTAAAGACGGGTGTATCCATTAAACCTGATACAAATCCCGCAGTATTAAAACCTCTAACGGATTATATTGATTTGGTATTAGTGATGACGGTGTACCCGGGGTTCGGCGGGCAGGCGTTCTTAGAAAGTTCCCCCGCGCAAATTCGCTCCGTACGCCAAATTATCCAAGCTTCCGGTAAACAGATTTGGTTGGAAGTAGACGGCGGCATTAATGCAAAAACGGCTCCCTTGGCCATCCAAGCAGGAGCGGATGCGTTGGTGGCCGGCCATGCAATTTTTTCGTCCGCGGATCCTGAACTAGCCCTCAAGCAAATTAGGCAGGCAAACCCGGAAATTTAATAGTTTTTACTTCGGTAAAAACAAAATACATAAGGAGACATACAATGGCAGTAGTAATTAGATTACAAAGAGTTGGCAAAAAAGCCCAGCCTCAATACAGAGTCGTGGCGATTGAAAAGAAATCCGCCGTGGGCAGTGAAGCCAAAGAAGTGCTCGGCCAATACAACCCTTGCAATCCTGAAGCAAATCAGCAAGTGAAATTGAATATGCCGCGCGTAGAATACTGGATGAAAGTGGGTGCAAAACCCTCTCAAACAGTTGCCAGCTTAATCAAAAAAGCCAGCGCGAAATAACCTAGAGGTGCGCTATGAAAGAATTAGCCACCTTGCTCTTAAAGTCTCTTTCTTCCACGCCCGATAATGTGGTTGTAAACGAAACTGTAGAAGAGAATAGGGTTTTTCTATCCACGCAAGTGGACGCAGCTGACAAAGGCAAAGTAATTGGCAAAGATGGTTGCATCATTAAAGCTGTGCGTACGGTACTTACCGCCGCAGCCACCAACCAAGACAAAAAAGTTACTTTGAAGTTGGAAGATAAATGAAAATTGACGTTATCACTGCCTTTGGCGATATGGTAGACCAAACGCTCAACCAAAGCATTGTAGGTCGAGCACGCCAAGCAGGGATAATCAAACTGGGTACCTTAAGTCCGCGCGAATTTACCGCGGACAAACACAAAACGATTGACGACCGCCCTTACGGTGGTGGGCCCGGAATGTTAATGAAGGCAGAACCTCTCTACCAAGCCATTAACAAACTGCGCAAAAAATCATCGTTTGTGATTTTAACAAGTCCACGCGGCCAAGTGTTTAACCAAGAATTGGCTAAAAAATTGGCTAAAAAACGACACCTCATTTTTGTGTGTGGACATTATGAAGGAATTGACGCCCGGATATATCCAGAGGTGGACTTGGAAGTATCCTTAGGGGACTTTATCCTTACCGGCGGGGAATTGGCCGCGTGCGTGATGATTGACACCATTACGCGTCTTCAAAAGGGAACTTTCAAAAGAGACGATGTTACATCGTCGGAATCATTTGAAGGTAATTTGCTAGAAGCCCCTCAATATACCCGCCCCGAAGTGTGGCGTGGTAAACGGGTTCCACAAGTACTTTTAAATGGGAACCACAAAGAGATTGAAGCATGGAAGCATGCAGAGTCTCTAAAAATTACAAGGCAGTTTCGGCCTGATTTGCTCAAAGGAACCTCTCAACCCAAGGTAACTGGCCGGACAAAGAAAAAAGTAATTCGGAGGAAGTAAAATTTATGAACATTAATGAAATCAAACATAACTTAAAAACCAACATCCCGGTTTTTAAAGCTGGCGATACGGTTCGCGTCAAAGTAAAAGTAGTAGAAGGTGATAACGAACGCTTGCAGGCTTTTGACGGCGTGGTAATCGCCCGCAAAGGTAGCGGCATTGGCGAAACCTTTACCGTACGCAAAATCTCCTTTGGGGTAGGTGTGGAACGCATTTTCCCGATTCACTCCCCCCGCGTGGACAGCATTGAAGTACTCAAAATTGGTAAAGTACGCCGTGCCAAACTTAACTACTTAACCAAACTCTCTGGTAAAGCTGCCCGCTTACAGGAACTCAAAAAAACGACCGACGGCGCTAACGAAGCCGAAGCAGCTGCCCCGGCCGCCGAAACCAAATAAGCACTTAACGAGTAATTCACTCTCAATAAGTAAGCCCCACACAAAATTGTGTGGGGCACATTTTTTGTTATACAAAACTTTATTTTAGCGGCTCTAGCACGCGCTCATATCCTTCAGCATCTACCACGCGCGCTTTGAAAATAGTCCCTACTTTGACCGGCTTGGTAAATGTCACTTTTCCATCAATATCCGGCGCATCTTTATAAGTACGCCCAAAGTCCACACCGTCAGCGATAGCCTCAAGAATAGTGCCTAACAGGCGTTTGTTGATTTTATCAATGACGCGGCTTTGTACTTCCACTAGTTCAGCAGCACGCTCGTGCTTTACGCGGGCAGGAATTTGCTTCATATCGTAGGCCGTGGTACCTTTTTCGCGGAAATACTCAAATACACCCATATTGTCAAATTCATACTCACGTACAAATTTTTTTAGTTCGTTAAAATCTTTCTTTGTTTCCCCAGGGAACCCTACAATAAAATTGGTGCGAAGCGAAATATCCGGCACTTCTTTCTTGAGCATATCTAACGTACGGCGGATTTGAGCTCCGTCGCAATGACGGTTCATCCGCTTTAACACGGGATCGGCAATATGCTGAAGCGGAATATCAATGTAGTGAAAAATTTTATCGGTGCTGGCCATCAGCCGAGCAATTTCTTTAGTCACCCGATGAGGATAACCGTACATAATGCGGATACGCCCCAAACCTTTTAATTTTAACAGTTTCTCCAATAATTCTAGGAGTTGTGGTTTACCGTATAAGTCCATCCCATACGATGTAGTATCCTGTGCAATTAACGAAATTTCCTGTACTCCATTTTCAATCATCAATTTAGCTTCGCGCAAGACATCTGCCATTGGTTTGGAACGGTAACGTCCGCGGATGAACGGAATCGTACAATATGCACAACGATTATTACACCCATCCGCCACCTTTAAGTAAGCGGTATGCGGGGCCGTGAGGCTCATCTTATATTCGGGCAAATATAGTGACGTGGGTAATGGCTCCAAAATCGTTCCTGTTTGCTTTAGCACCCTTTCCGTGGCATCCTGGGCGGCAATAGAGAAAACCGTATCAATTTGCGGAAATTCTTTAGCCACTTGCTCTTTAAAACGTTCCACCAAGCATCCCGTAACGGCAACTTTCTTCACTACTCCCTTTTGTTTTAATTCTAAAGCAAAGCGGATTTCTTCCTTGGCTTCTTGGATAGCTGAAGCAATAAACCCACAGGTATTGACAATGATTTCGTCCGCCTCTTGCGGGGTAAATACCATCTTGTGTCCTTTGGAAATTAACCGTGCCGAAAACTCCTCACTATTGGTTAAATTTTTAGGGCATCCTAGGCTAATAACATAAAATTTCATGATTTACACCGCCACATCTTCTTGAGATACAACTTTAGGCTTCTCATCTTCTTCGTCCGATGACAACAAGGCCATACTAAACGTCACTACGCCAATACGGCCTACCAGCATCGTACCAATGATAATGAGCTTACCCAAAACAGAGAGTTGGGTGGTAATTTCCATTGAAAAACCCGCAGTGCTTAGAGCTGCCGTAGACTCAAAAAGCAAGCTCAAAAAAGGCAAATTTTCCGTCCACGTGAGCAAAAACACGCTAATAAACAGAAATACGCTATAAAGCATGACGGTAGAAGTAGCCGCGTATAAGCGCTGAACAGGAAGCCGGTGGGACAAAAATGTCACTAACGGATTCAACCGTAAATGACTATATACGATTGCTACCACACTAGCAAACACGGTTGTTTTAATTCCCCCCGCCGTTCCGGAAGGAGATCCGCCAATGCTCATAATCAAAATCAAAATCAATACTGAGCACGAAGATAAAGAATTAATATCTGCCGTGTTAAACCCGGATGTGGTGGAAGCGCCCATCGTTTGAAAAAAGGCTTCGGCCAAGCTTAGTGAAGGCGTGGTAACAAATAAGGTAAATGTACCAAACGCCAGCAGACATACCGTAGTTAACAAAATAATTTTAGTAGTGAATGAAATTTCTTTCGTTTTGCGGCGGATAAAATTAAACACGTCCGCCACAACGATAAACCCCATAGCACCCGCCAAGGATAACAGCGACGTGACTATGTTGATCGTTTTACTGTCTGTAAAATCAACGAGTCCATTATTCTACAACGTATATCCCGCCGTACAAAAAGCACTGACGCTATGGAAAATACTGTACCACGTAGCCTGCAAAATAGAATAATCGTGATGGCGAAAATAATTAAACAAAAATACAGTGCCGATACTCTCAGCAATAGCCGTAAATACGAGAGCCGCCCATAAAAAATCGGACAATTTGAGAGTGTTGGGTAATTTTACTTCGGCCGATAGAGCGCTTTCCTGACTTTTGCGTAGACGATGCTTTTGCGATAACGACAAGAACACAAAGGAGGAAAACGTCATGTAGCCCACCCCTCCGATTTGGATAAGCACCAGCACTACCAATTTGCCCAAGAATGTGTAAGAATCGGCAAAATTAACCGTTTGCAAGCCCGCGGTAGAAACAGCCGCAGCCGATGTAAACAAATTATCCAAAAAGCCGACTCCTCCGCGTGTCATAAACGGCAGAGACAATACAATCCATCCTAAAACAGTATAGGACAAAACCGTTTGCGCCACGTTTTGGTGCGGAGTTAAATGCAACAAAAATACGGCATATTTCTTCAAAGATACATGAATAATATCCTTGATCTTATCTATGGTGGTTCGTAGATTAAAATTCATACTTATATTATATAAAAAAGGGACTGGAATCTTATAGTGCAATAAAACAGAACGAGCGAGTGTTTTATAGCAGGAGGGTATTACTATGAAACTAAAAATAGTAGCACTTTTAGCTTTGACTGGATTAGTGGGCGGTTGTACCGCCACAATCACCCCACGCGGAGATATTTATACAGAAGCCTTACTTCCCGCCGTAGTGGTGGAAAGTTACCCGCAACCTGTATTTGTATCTAAACCGCATCGTCCGGCTCCGCGGCCCCTGGGCCCTATTGTATCCGGCCGCCGATATTCCAGGCATTCTTCGGCAGGACACCCCTCACACGGCTTTCCTCGCGGTCCACAAGGCCCTGGCCGTAGACATTGACAATTAGATCCTCCCTACAAGGACTAATAGTTTCTACTCCCCAGGCTTCTCCTGCTGGGGAGCCTGGTATTCCCCGCTCACGCTGACGGCGTTCAGATGACGGCGCTGGACAAATACGTGGGCTGCAAGTTCACCAGGGACTTCCCGGTATACAGCGGCCCCGGGGAAAACTACGTACGTCCCGGCAACAGCA
>ONOD01000073.1 GCA_900319325.1 uncultured Elusimicrobium sp.
CAAAAGTTTGCGCGCTGGTTAAATTCAAAAAATCTTTTTTCTCCCACACGCACCGCGCATAAGCCAATAGTTTTTCCGCCTGTGCTTGGCTTAAAGGCAACCCGATTTGCGCGGCAAATTCAAGCAGACTTTTTGGCATGTTGTAGTCTCCTAAATCGTTCAATGTGTACCGCCAAAAGCTGGATATCAGCCGGTGTTACACCGGGGATACGGCTGGCTTGCCCTAGCGTTTGCGGTTGAACAGAACGCAATTTTTGGGCGCTTTCAAACAAAAGTCCGCGTACAGAAGCCGGGTCAAACCCTTCGGGAATCTTAATGTGATCAATCTCCGCCAACTTTTCAGCATCTTTTTTATTGCGTTCAAAATAACCTGCATATTTTTGTTGTACTTGGGCATAACGCTGTGCTTTTTCTACGGACCATGGGCCTAGTTCCAAATCGCTCGTTGGCATTTTGCCCACGCATAATTCTTCACATAGATGCTGGTAATTTTCAAAGGGTTTTTGATACTGTGGCTCAATCAGGCCCAATTGCAAGCCGTATGGCGTTAGACGCAAATCAGTATTGTCATTACGTAGCAGAATGCGATATTCGGCCCGGGAAGTGAACATGCGGTAAGGCTCATTGACCCCCTTGGTCACCAGGTCATCAATTAGCACGCCGATATAGGCTTCATCCCGCCGGAGCACAAACGGTTCTTTATGTTGCGTATAATGGGCCGCGTTGATTCCCGCAATCAGCCCTTGCCCACCGGCTTCTTCGTAGCCGGTAGTTCCGTTAATTTGCCCCGCCAAGAATAAGCCGGGCACATGTTTATGCTGCAAGGAGGGAAGCAAATCTTTCGGATCCGAAAAATCATACTCTACAGCGTACCCGGGGCGGGTAATACTGCATTTCTCCATTCCGGGAACCGATGCAATAAGCGCCCGCTGTACATCTTCAGGCATACTGGTAGAAAAACCTTGGATATAATATTCCTCTGTATAGAAACCTTCCGGTTCTAAGAATAGCGGATGGGAAGTTACTTCGGGAAATTTTTTAATTTTATCTTCCACGGACGGGCAATAGCGCGGCCCTTGGCTATGTATATTCCCGCCATACAAAGCCGAGCGCATAAAATTATCGCGCAAGATTTTGTCTGTTTCCAAGGTGGTATGCGTAATGTAACATTGGCCGAAATTTTTATGTTCCAACGTGGATACATCTGTAAAATGGCTCATCGTCCAGAGCGGATGATCGCTGGGTTGTGGACGAAACTGTGCATAGTCTAACCCGCGCGCGTTAATGCGCATAGGGGTTCCGGTTTTGAACCGTGCAATATTAAGTTTTAGCTCTTCACGCAGGTTTTTAGATAGTTGATTAGAAGGCATATCATTGTAGCGACCGCCCGGCGTCATCACCGTTCCGATGTGAATCGTCCCTGCCAAAAAAGTGCCTGTTGTCAAAATGGCACTGCGGGTTTTATAGTACGTATTGCGCAAGGTCAGTACCCCGCATACGCCTTTATCATCCGTATCAATTTTGACAACTTCGTCTTGCATCAAGTCCAGGTTAGGTTGTACTTCTAAGAAATGCTTAAAGGTAAATTGATAAATCTTTTTATCACATTGCACACGCGGGGAATGAACGGCCGGGCCTTTGCCCGTATTAAGCATATGATAATGCAGGGACGACGCATCGGTTACACGCCCCATCGCGCCACCCAGGGCATCAATTTCACGCACGATTTGGCCTTTGGCAATTCCGCCGATGGACGGATTGCAGGACATCTGAGCAATTGTGTCTAAATTCTGAGTAAGTAGTAAGGTGCGCGCGCCTAGTTTGGCCGCAGACAGGGCGGCTTCACAACCGGCATGTCCGCCACCGATCACAATCACATCATAAGTATCATTACAAACAAACATTTACTTCCCCATGCAAAACTTTGAAAATATAATTCCCAGCACATCATCTGGGGTTACTTCGCCCAGTAGATCTTGTAAATAGAACAAAGCTTTGCGGATATGTTCCGCCAAAAATTCTCCCCCGGCGTTTACCTGTAAAAGGGCTTCTTCCAAATCCGTTTGAGCACGCAAAAGCGCCTCGTAATGACGCAAGTTAGAAATTAAAACTCCGTCAACAGATTCTGCCGCGTCCATATCTTTCACCAGGGTCTCTTTGAGCTCTTGCACCCCTTGTCCGCTTTTACACGATACGTCCAGAACAGTCATCCCCTGCGCGTCGGCGGGTAGGTCCAGTTTGACGACAGTTTGATCTATTTTGTTACGTACAATGAGGGTGCGTTTGTGCTGCTCTTTAATTTGCTGCCATAAATTCTGTTCAGCAGCGCTTACCCCCAGTGAACCATCCGTTACCCACACGATCACATCGGCTTTTTCCATTGCGCGCACGGTACGGCGCATTCCTTCTTGTTCCGCCACATCAACCGCATGATCCCGGATACCGGCCGTATCGGTAAGAATAATTTTTTGACCATTTACATCAAGGGTTTCCTCAACAGTATCGCGCGTAGTACCGCTCTGGTCGGACACGATAGCCCGGTCAAATCCCACAAGGGCATTAAGTAAGCTGGATTTACCGCTATTGGGTACACCTACCAAGGCCACTTTCAGGCCATCTTTGATGAGCCGCCCGACGGAAAACGTCTGCGCCAACGCCTTGATATGGCTTAGCACACTTTGAATTTGTTGCGTAATAAACGCTTCCCCCAAGGGGGCCATTTCCTCGTCTACGTCATCCAGGCGCACTTCTATCTGAGCCAGCAACTCAGCCAGTGTAGTTTTCAGTTGCGTCAAACGGTTGGAGAGTTTTCCATCCAGGGTATTCATCGCTAAACGGTGAGCCGCCTGATTACCTGAGGCAATCAAATCGCACACGGCCTGCGCTTCAACCAAATCCATTTTACCGTGTAAAAATGCCCGCTGGGAAAATTCCCCCCGCCGGGCAGGGCGGGCTCCATACGCACACAGAAGTTCCAACAAACGTCCTTTGATATAAGGAGAACCATGAATGGCTAGTTCCACCACGTCCTCCCCGGTAAAAGAATGGGGCGCTTGAAAATAGGTAACCAAGGCTTTATCTAACACATCTTTGCCGTCAAAGAGGGAACAAAAAATTTGTACTCGTGGCTGCCAAGCACGCGCATGCAAAACAACCCGGTTCAAAATATCTACGGCTTGTGGGCCGGACATACGCACAATGGCCACAGCGGCGCTGGCATTTCCTGTAGAAACAGCACAAATAGTATCGTTCATATAGATATATTTTAGCAATTTCGCGCGCGTACGAGAAGGGATTTTTTCTAGGTCTTTTTTCCAATTCATCTAGGCCCTTTGGCCCTAGCGCGCTACCTCTCAAAAACGATACAATACAGATATGAAACGTATAATTACACTATTTATGTTGGGAATATTGCTGGGGCATTCTTCCCCGCTTTATGCCATCCGCAAATCCTATAGATCAATCAAAGGCGCGTCCTCATTGGCATCTCATTCGCGTTTATCATCCGCATTGGCCAGAATCGTAGAATTGGAACGGGAAAATGCCAGATTAGCGGCTCAAAATTTACAAGAACGCCAGTACCAAAGTCAATTATTTGACCGGGCACGCCGGGCGGTATTTCGTGCGCTTCCTTATAAAAACTCTCCAGCCAATGCGTTTACCGGCACACTGATTCAAGTAACACATCGGGGAAAAAAAGAAATCTTTGGGGTTGTTGCCTCTCATACACTGCAAAGCGTTCCCTTTCTGGATGGGCTTCTTGGGAGGGAATTTCAAGCCGTTTATATTCACAACAACGTAGCCCATACCATCCCTGCCAAAATTGTTCAATTTTCCCCCTTTACTATGCGCGATTTAGCGCTGGTAAAATTTCCTGCGGAATATGAATCAATGTTTGACCCTATTGTGTTGGAAGATTTTCATCTTGAATTACCCACACAGGGTTATTCGCAAGGGTATGCTTGCAATATATTATCCAAGCAAACCTTTCCCATTGTAGGAATAAATTCCACCGGTACGTTAACTTCGCGCTTGCCAGCAGCCGAATTGGGGCAACGGTCCGGTTTGTGCGGCTCACCCGTATTTACAACCGACTTTCACTTAATGGGCATTCATATCGGCAGTTCGTATAAGACAAATGTAGGATATATCGCCCCTGTTTCCGCTATTAAAAATTTAATACAAGCATATCATGCTCCTGCACAATCCAAGCCTTTTTCCCTTAGCCTAGCCGGGCGCGAAATCGGCCGGTTAGCCGTTGATGAATATCTCTCGCGCATAGAACTGCTGGATGAGCACTACCGCACTCTTTGGAAAGAAGACACGCAAGCCAAGTTTTCGCTGGCCAACGCCGAACAAGAACTTGCGTCCTATCCACAAGCCGCTTTTATCCGCTTAACGCTAGGACATTCTTCTTGGAAACAAGGACCCAAAGGAACATACGTATTTGACGACATTTCTAACCCTCGGATCATTATTACTCCGTTAAAATAAGCCCCCTAAAGTTGAGGAATTTATGAAAAAAATTCTTTCTATTTGCATCTGTTTCGTTTTCTCTCTCACCTTAAACGCCCAAAAAGGGAATCACTCCCCGCGCAAAGGTAGTAAAAAGGGCGGTGCCGGGCAGATAGAATCCCAAGTGAGCCGCGCCGTTGAAAAAGCAAGTCACCAAAAACCCAAAGCTCGTGAGGTTTTCCCCGCAAGCAGACCGGGTCCACATACACAAGTCCGCCCATCTCAAGAGGGTGTAGCAAGCAGATTATCCAAGCCGGGCACAAATTCTGTTTTAGGCCAATATTCCCCCGTTACCGAAGGTACCAAAGCGTTTCAAAAAACAAGCGAAACAGAAAAAACCTTTCATTTAAACTATGGACGTAGCGTGCTGGCCGTCCCTGATGTCATATTAGGCCATGCGGTGGACTTAGTGGAAGCCGGTGAAAATGAACCTGCCTTTACGATGACTATCATCAAAACAAAGCACGAAGGGACAGAAGAAATTTATGGCGTTATTCCTACGCACGCTATTCCCAGTGATCTGGGACAAGCAAAACTCAAGATGGGAATCGCTAAAAAATTTAAAGCCAAACTTGTCTTAGCGGATGGAACCGTCAAACACGTCAATGCGGAAGTGGTACAAATTTCCCCCAGCAGCATGTTGGATATCAGCTTAGTTAAATTTGACAAAGAAACGGAGGCCCTATTAGAACCGCTGGAAATTTCCACCATCTTGCCAAAAACCAATGTCCCTGTATATTCCCCCGGTTATGCGGACGGTTTGCCGACCCTTGTAGACAGAACAATCCTGGGAAACGCTTTTATTTATATTGCCACAAATTTAATAGATATAGAAGGAAACTCCCGCGGATTTTGTGGGGCTCCGGTTATCCGCGAAGGGAAAGTCATCGGGTTTCATACCGGCTCCAGCGCCGCCAAGCAAGCTAGTTATGCCACCCAAGCGCATTTTGTGAATAACTTGATAGAAGCTTTTCAAACCGGCGGTTACTCTTTCTATGATTTAGTGCTGGATGGACATGTATTAACTACTCTTAATGTAGATGAATATATTTCCGCCTTTGGTTTTGCAAACGAAATGTTGGAGTTGATTTACAAAGAAGATTTCGCTGGGAAATATTCCGAATCGCGCATTCGCGCGGCGCGTGCTGCATACCCGCAAGCCAAGTATCTAATATTACACTCCCGCGAAGCCTATTGGAAACAATCCACAACAGG
>ONOD01000070.1 GCA_900319325.1 uncultured Elusimicrobium sp.
ACGGGGTTGTGTCAATTGGCACATGCCGCCACACGCCAAGGGGAAGTAGCCGCACGCAATTTGTGCGGACAGCCGGCTGTGTATCATAACGAGTCCGTTCCGCGGGCCATTTATACTTTGCCTGAAATTGCCGCCGTCGGTTTAACCCGCAGCCAGGCTGCAGAAAAAGGGATTGCGGTCAAAGCGTATAAATCGTTTTTGTTAGCCAATGGTCGCGCGGTGGCGCAAGATCAAACTGAAGGTTATGTGGAGCTTTTAACCGACGAGGCCGATAAACTGATAGGCGCAACACTAGTGTGTGCCAATGCGGCGGAGCTTATCCATATTGTAAGTGTAGCGCTGCAGGCCGGGTTTACGCGGGCGCAACTGCAAGAAATCATTTTTGCGCATCCTACCTTGGCAGAATCCATATTTGAGGCGGCGCACAAATGAGTGATTTCTGCGTTGTCTTAGTTCGTCCGCGTGATCCTAATAATATAGGCGCGTGTGCGCGTGCGATGGCCAATTTTGGTCTAAGCGATTTGCGGGTGGTGGAACCCTTTCCACCCGTATGGCGCGAGGCCACCAGTGCTGTAGGTGCAACGGATATTATGCAAAGTGCCCAACAACTTAGCAGTTTGGATGAGGCACTTCAAGGTGTTACGTTTTCTTTGGCGGCTACCGCGCTGCGCAACCGGGCAGTTGTGCAAGAAGTGATTACGTTACCACACTTAAACGAGCGTCTTAAGGAATTACCCACGCAAAAAGTAGCCCTGGTGTTTGGAAACGAAAAAACCGGGCTTAATAACGACGATATTGAGCGTTGCGATGCCATTTTGAACATTCCTACCGTGGCTAAGCAACCTTCCATTAATTTGGCGCAAGCGGTCATTTTGACGTGTTACGAACTATCGCGCCGCACGGATTTTGCTCCGCTTCGCAAGGTAAATGCGCCAAAGGATCAACCCACCGATCAACAGCGCGAAATGTTTTTAGAGACCGTTGAGAAATTATGTGAGAAGGTGGACTTGCGCAACGATTTATCCCTTGTGCAACGCAAAAATTTTTTGCGCCACGCTTTGGCACGTCATCCGCTTTCCATGGTGCAGTTGTTCTTTTTGAAAACGCTGGTGGACCGGTTAAATCAACGGCTGTAGAGGAAAAATTATCTTCAAAAGATTGACCAACAGTTCGCCTAAAATTTGTTAAAATATAACAAGTAGAAAAGAGGGGCTCCCATGGCGCATAATATTCTCGTGATTAATCCGGGATCTACATCGGATGATATTGCCTGGAACCCTACGAAAATCAAAATGTTACGGCCCAACTGCCGCTACGCCGCAAACTTATTCTGGATTATCTGCTAGACCATAAAATTCAGCTCAAAGAGATAGACGCTGTTATCGGCCGTGGCGGGCTGTTGCACGCACTGGAAGGTGGAGTGTATGCCGTGAATGAAAAAATGATTCAAGATTTAACGGTCGGTAGGTACGGCAATCATGCCAGTAATTTAGGGGGGATCTTAGCGCGGGATATTGCCAAATATGCCGGTTGCCCTAGCTATATCGCTAATCCGGTCATTGTAGATGAATTTGAACCCGTGGCGCGCTTATCCGGTATGCCGGATAATCCGCGTATCTCCATTTTTCATGCCCTTAGTCAAAAACGGGTGGCGCGCTTAATCGCCAGCAAACGGGGTAAATTGTATGAAGATGTAAATTGCATTGTCTGCCACGGAGGTGGTGGAGTATCCGTAGGGGCACACCGTAAGGGCCGCGTCATTGACGTAACCAATGGTTTTGAAGGAGATGGCCCCATGACACCACAGCGTAGCGGAAGTACGCCGGGGCTTAAGCTGGTGCAGATGTGTTTCTCCGGTAAATATACCGAGCGGGATATCCATCTTAAAATGCGCGGCAAAGGCGGGTTGGTGGCCTATACAGGTACGTCGGATGTAAAAGAATTGGAAGAATTTATTGCCAACGGGAAGAAACGTCCGGGCAGTTTGATTACCTGCACGCGTGACGAAGCAAAACTAGCCTTGGAAGCCTTGATTTACCAACTAGCCAAAGCCATTGGAGAGATGGCCGCCGTGCTGGAGGGAAAAGTGGACTTTGTCGCGCTGACGGGTGGGCTGATGCACAGCAAATATATCCCGCAAAAAATTAGCCAATACGTGGGGTGGATTGCACCCGTGTATGTATTCCCGGGAAGCGAAGAGAAAGATGCCTTGAGGGCTGCGGCCAAGCGCGCGCTGGAAAATCCCAAGATTGTTAAACAATACAACTGATTTTAATTATAACTTAAGGAGATGAAGTGTATGAAATTTAGTAGCTTTGCAGATTTAATTAACCAGGTGAAAGGTAAATCCAACCGGGTCGTCGTTCCGGGTGCCAACAACAAGGAAGCGCTTACCGCTATTAAGATGGCCGATGATAATGGTCTTATTTCCCATGGAATTTTGATCGGGCCGTTGGCTGCCGTGAAAGAAATGGTGAAGAACGTAGGTCTTAATGAAGCTAAATTTGAATTTATTGATTGCGAAGATGTTCCTACCATGTGTAAATTGGCGGTAGATCAAATTTTGGCCGGCAAAGGCGACTTTCTAATCAAAGGCCTCGTAGATACCAAATATTACATGAAAGCCATTTTGAATAAAGAAGCTCACCTGGTACCCGAAGGCGCCCTCCTTTCTCACTTCGTGCTTTTCAGCACACCCAAATACAAAAAACCGTTTGCGGTAACTGATTCCGCTGTGGTCATCGCGCCGACGTTAGAACAAAAAGTTAAAATCATACAAAACGCGGTCAATACCATGCACAAATTAGGTCTTAAAACCCCCAAAGTGGCTTGTGTATGTCCCGTTGAGAAAGTAAATGAAAAGATCCCCAGCACGGTGGAGGCTGCCGCTTTGGAGCAGATGAATAAAGAAGGCAAAATCACGGGCTGTGTAGTAGAAGGCCCATACGATTTCTATATCTCTATGAGCCCGGAACGCGCGGCCGAAAAAGGCATCCAGGGCAAACAAGTCGCCGGTAATGCGGATATTTTAATGTTGCCGGATTTAGACGCGGCAAACCCGCTTTACAAAGCCCTTGCTTTTTTTGGGGCGAATATGGAAGCGGCAGCCGTGCTCGTGGGGCCGAAGATCCCGGTCATCTTGCCTTCCCGCGCGGATGACCCGAAAGTAAAGCTAAACGCAATTGCATTGTGCTCTTTCTTAAAAGATAATTAATTTTAATAGGGCGGGCGTTTGCCCGCCCCTTTGAAGCGATGAAAGAAAAATTTTTGGCTTTTTTACAACGTCATTATTTGCGTTATCACGATGTGATATTTTACCTGCTTGTGCTAGCCATTATCGTTGGCAGCACGTGGATGGCTTTGCGTGTAACGAAAGAGCGGCACGCGCAGGAACAATCCTTATTGGAAAGCCAGCGTGAAATCCCGGTAGTAGAATATACCATTAAGGATAAACCCATTTACAATGCACTTACGGAAGCGGGGCTTTCACGGCAAGATGTGGTGCGGATTGTAAGCAAGCTTTCCAGTGTGGTCAATACGCGCCGCCTGCAAAATCACGATGAATATTCCTTGTCTGTAGAGAACGGGCATTTTATTTTGCTACTGCTCAAACAAGGGTTTAAACATTATTACGTGGCAAACGTAGATGATTATTTGATAGCCGGCGTGAGCGAGGTAGAAATCAAAACGCGTGTTAAAACGGCGGCGGGAACGATTCACAATTCGCTCTTTCAAACAATGGTAGAGGATGGCTTGCAAGTTCCACTTATCTTGGACTTTACGGACGCATTTTCGTGGACGGTGGATTTTAATACCGATACTCGCAACGGGGATGAATATACCGCTTTGTGGGAAGAGAACTTTACTCCGTCTGGCGAAATTGTGAGTCAGGATCTGCTGGCTGCTTCTTATAAACACGTGTACGAATCCAAGCCCACCTATGCGTTTTATTTTGAAGATGACTTTTACGATGAGACAGGAAAAATCAGCAAAAAGATGTTTTTAAAATCACCAATCAGTTTCCGCGGATACCGCATTTCATCGCGTTTTAATCCGTCGCGTATACATCCCATCTTAAAAATCCGTCGTCCGCACTTAGGGATTGACTACGCGGCTCCAACCGGCACTCCTGTGCAAGCCGTAGCGGACGGAACGATCCGGTTTGTAGGAAGGAAAGGCGGATTTGGTAACTTCGTGGAAATTCGCCATGCCAATAATTTCACCACAATGTACGGCCATCTTAAAAGCTATGGCAAAAATGTCAAAGTAGGGGCTAAAATCAAACAAGGCGCCACGGTGGGTTACGTGGGCAGCACCGGGTTGGCAACGGGGCCGCATTTGGATTTTCGCATTAAAGAGCGGGAGAAATTTTTGGATTTCTTAAAAATGAAAAATCGTAATTCGGCCGTGCGCGATGTGCCTGCGGAAAAACGGGCTGAATTTAATGAGTTAAAAGAGTTATACTTAAAGGAGTTGAACGGAGCCAAACAGGCGGATCAGCAAAAAGCCGCCGCGGAGGATAACCATGAAGCACACTAAAAAGATTGCTCTTACAGGTGGACCTAATAGCGGTAAAACAACGGCCCTAACGATTCTGAAAGAAACGTTTGGCCCGCAGGTAGAAGTAGTGCGCGAAGCGGCTACCATGGTATTTAGTGGGGGATTCCCTCGGACGGATAACAGCCGTGCGCATATTGAAGCCGCCCAAAAAATTATTTTTGTGGCTACGCGGGAAATGGAAGCCTTGGCCGAAGAGTATTCACATGCAGATTTAATTGTGTGTGATCGCGGAACCGTGGATGCTGCTGTGTATTGGCCGGCGGGCGTGGAAGACTTCTTTAAGACGATGAACACAACGCTTGCCGCCGAAATGGCACGCTACGATGCCGTGCTTCATTTGTCTCCGCCCACAAACCCGGCGTTTTATCAATCTACGCATGTGCGTACGGAAAGTTTGGATGAAGCATTTAAGATTGATGAAAAAATTATGAAGATTTGGGAAGGACACCCTAATCGCTTAATTGTGGAAGGCAAAGAACATTTCTTTGAAAAAGCCGAGATTATTAAAGATTTTGTAGAAAAAATTATTAGAGGATAGCTTATGAAAAAAATCGTTTTAACCGGTGGACCTAGCGGCGGGAAAACAACTGCATTGTCTATTTTGAAAGAAACATTCGGCAAGAAAATTGCCCTTGTGCAAGAAGCGGCCACGCTCATTTATAGTGGCGG
Source organism: uncultured Elusimicrobium sp. (assembly GCA_900319325.1). Lineage (GTDB taxonomy): Bacteria > Elusimicrobiota > Elusimicrobia > Elusimicrobiales > Elusimicrobiaceae > Avelusimicrobium. The sequence goes on from ONOD01000070.1 coordinate 5,230, forward strand.
TTTCCCGCGTACCGATAATAGCCCTATTCACATTGTGCATGCACAAAAAATCATCTACTATACCGTCAAACAGTTGGAAGAATTAGCCGAAAAAACTTCGGACGCCAATGTGATGGTATGCGACCGCGGAACCATTGACGGAGCGGTATATTGGCCATATGGGCCGGAAGATTTTTTCAAAAATATGGAATCGTCTTTAGAGGCGGAACTGGCTCGCTATGATGCAGTCATTCATTTGTCTCCACCACCGGAAAAAGACTATTACCAGGCCACCAATGTGCGTACGGAAAATTTACAACAAGCCTTTGAAATTGACGATAAAATTTTAAAGATTTGGGAAAAACACCCCAATCGCTTGGTGGTTCCGCGCGAAAAACATTATTTTGAAAAAGCGGAGATTATCAAAAACTTCGTTGAAGGATTAATTTAAGTAGGAGTTATTATGATTTGGAACCCATTCAAGAAGAAAGAACAAATGGACGCAACCGGGCAAGAGAAGGCTTCGTCTATTGCTGATAAGTTGGAAAAGGAACTGGACGCGTTGCCAGCGGTCTTTAAGGCCAAGCTGCAGGACCCGGCAGTTAAAGAGCGTTTTATGAATATTGCGCGGCGTATGGAAGCTGACGGCGTGAATTTTAAAAGCATTCGCCAGATGAAAAAGTGGATGAAAGATCACGAGGCCGAACTGCGTGCCGAAGGTTCTGCCGAACAACCCAAAGTGGAAACGGTCGTGCACGAGGGGCCGCGTATTGGCCGTAATGATCCGTGTCCGTGTGGCAGTGGAAAAAAGTACAAAAAATGCTGCGGCGCCGGCAAGTAATTGCCTGCCAGTTTTGCTATTCCCAAAACGAACAGTTTTGGGGATATTTTTTTGCTACAATATAGCTAATGAAATACATTCTTTATGTTTTAACAATACTCTTGTTATTTGTGGGTGGAATGATTGTGGGCAATGTATTTTTGCCGGAGCAAACAGTCGTTCGGGCGGCTTCGGTTTCCGTCCCGGAGCTAAACGATAGTAACCCTGTTTTTACACACACGAACCGGGAAAGTGTTTCGCGCGAAGTGGAACTCTTGAGCAATGCGCTTGCGTCATGCCCGGTGGTAGTAGATGCCGAAAAAGACCGCATTATCAATCATATTAAGCTGTGGTTGGCACTGGATGAGTTTGAACTGAAAAAATCCGTGCTGGAGTTGGAAATGGCCAAGAACGTAGATAGCAATCGCCCAACGGCCCAGTTTTTGCAAGCGGCTCAGGAATACAACACCGCGCGCGAGAAGGTAGAAAAAATGGCCGATGAACTTTTTCCACAAGCGCCACCTCCCACACAAGAAGAACAACCCGCTCCCGCCCAGTAAAATAAATTTAATTTAATCATAAGCCCCCGCTAAATGCGGGGGTTTTTTATACCAAGTTATCCAAATCCTGCGTGGAAGATTCCGTATTGAGTACGGAATGACAGATTTTATATGAATTAAAATTGAATGTCATTGCAAACTTGATCAGGAATCTTCAACGCCTGTTATTAGGTAAGAGGCGGGCAAACAATATCGTCCAAAGCGACACTCGCAGTTCTAATTTTAGGCCCTTTGGGCTTTTTTACGTAGGTCAAAAATTCTACTTAATTAGGTCTTAGGACCCTGGTGATTTTGCCGCACAACTAATACAATAAGAGTATCCTTCGTAATGAAGAATTATACTAAGTGCATTTGTCAGGGTGCTTTGCTCAGGCATCTTGCGTGCAAGAAAGGAGACGTATGAAACTGAAGAAATTGGTAACCTGCGTTGTTGCCTTGTGCACAACAGTTTCTGCCTTTGGGCTTAACAGAAAGAGCCATTTAGAATCACAAAAAGCGCAGAAACAATTGGCAATTCAAATGTTCGACCGTTTGACCCGCGGGCAAGATTTGGGGAAATTGGTCAAGAGCATTTCAGAATGCAAGAAGGAATCATATAACGAAAATCGAATTCCAGCCATGTGTA
>ONOD01000072.1 GCA_900319325.1 uncultured Elusimicrobium sp.
TCTGCTTAGCAACGGTTACATTAGCTTGATGAATGAGTCGTGTCGTCGGTTATTTGGGTTTGAAGAAACGGATAAAACATTTTACAGAAATGTATACATTCGCCCTGGGTTAACGTTGGATGTTCGTCGTAAATTGCGTGCGGGAGAAAATGCTCAAATGGATTATACATTTGAGTTTTCACGAATAGCCCCCAAATTTCCCGGACGTTTGGATGCCACCCGGCCTGATTTGCCACTGCATATGATGTTTATGCCTATGAACCGACGGGATGCTAAAGATGGGACAATTGCATCTGATTATATTGTTAGCATAACGACTGATGGTAGAAATTTGCCTCTAGAAAGTTCCCGCGTTAAGTTGTTACGCAAACCGTTGCCGCCTACAACGCAAGCATGGCCTGCTGTAGCCGCACGGGAAATGTTGATTTTGCCTAATAGCGAACCGTACGTGCTATGTTCCTCGGACTTTAAGATGATCTCTTGTAACGCGCTTTTCTGCGAATTGTGTCAGCTATCCGAGCAAGAAATCATTGGGCAATTTGTCACCCATATCATTGATGAAGAATCTCGCCCTCAATTTGAGGAAGATTTACGCCTTTTAGCGCAGGAGGGAACAATTGCCAATAGGGATTATTTTATTAATCCTGCAAGCGGATTAGAAAAGGTTTCTATCCGTTTAACGGGCGTTAAGGAAGAAAGCGGACAGTATTTGTTCGTGCTTCGCAATCAAACGGTCCATTTACAACTGATGAAAGTATTAGAGGAACGTTCTGCCCAGCTTAACGCGCTGCTTGCTTCTACAAATGGGGTTGTGTTCTCCATCTTGCTTGCAAAAGGAAAATTTGCAGCTATTGATAATGTGAGCCAATATCTTTCTCAAAAAACGGGTTATACACAGGACGAGCTAACACGCATGCAATTTAAGGACTTGTTTGCGGATAGCAAGACCATCAAAAAGACAACTTTGCTTAGTAAGGCTCAAAAGGCCTTGGCAGAAAAAGATACTACTTCCTTTGTGGGTACAATTGCTTGCAAAGATGGACGGCATTTTGAAGCCCAAGTTACCATTACGGCATTGGATTTGCCAGGTCAAGAGGGAGCGTTGGTTGTGCTACGAGATATTTCCGCTGAAAGAGATGATTGGTCTCGCACCTCTAAAGAGGCCCAAGAACTGCAAAGTGTTCGTTCCGCACTTCCTGGAATGTACTTAAAAACGGATAGTAATGGAAAAGTGCTGGAAGTTTATTCCAATTTAGAATATTTGTCGCAGGAAGAGGCCAATCAAATTTTTCTAGATAAAAAGCCGTCCCAGTATTGGAAGAAAGATGCTGCCCAGCGCGCTTTATTTACAATCAAAGAAGCGCTGTCTATTAACGTGGCGACGAATTTCGACCTAGAATGGAAACTAAAAGATTTTACACATTATTTTGACGTAAGTGTAACGCCTATTGCGGGCCGCGGGGAAGTGATTTTATGGCTCAAAGACATCTCGCAAGGGCATACTCATGAAGAGCAAGTCAAGCGATTGTATGCTCTTACGAGTGAACCTGGCCTCTCTATGACGCAACAAGTGGATAAAATTCTAGAGTTTGGCCTTAAGACGTTTCACGCGGACGTTGGCTTTGTGCTTCGTTTTGTGCGAGAAGGAGAAAAGCTGATGAGCCACATTATGTATGTAACGTCGAATGACGTGCAGTTGGAGCGCACAATGGCATTTCCTATTGAAGAATGTTTGTACGACGTATCGGACGGACGAGTGCTTTTGTGGCCAGATTTATCAGGGGTCACGTGCCACAATTGTGTGCATATCAAGAAAAATTTTGGAGCGTTATTAGCTGCCCCATTGTCGGTAAACGGGAAAATAATGGGCGCATTATGTTTCGCTTCCATGACCGCGCGACGTGCATTTGATAGTGGTACCGAGGAGCTGATGGGGCTTTTGGGCCGTATGTTGGCGATGCGTATTGAACTACGTCAAACTGGCAAGTTGCTTAGTGAAGCTTCCCAGTCGTTTGCTCGTACTTTAGAATACGTGGATAAGCCTGCCGTGTTACTGGATTTGGATTATCAGATTACTTTTATTAATGATTCGCTCTTGGCTTATACAGGGCGGCATATCAGTAATATGATGGGACGAGATTTCTTTGAAGAATTAGTACGTAACGCGGATCTATCCAAGCGTTCCTTCAAAGACTCAGCGCGCCATGCGGAAGGAAATTCATTTAATATTACACTTGAAATACGCACTAAACAGGGAACTTACGAAGAAAAAAACTGGCAAGTGGTCCTGTGTAAAGACGAAAAAGGCGAAGTTGCCAGTTACGGCCTGATGGAAGTTGAATAATAGAGGGTCAACATGCAAAAAATATGGATAGTTATTCTATTGGTAGGCGTAATAGTATTGGGGGGGTGTAAAAAAGAAGTAGCAACTTCCTCTTTAATAACAGCTGCTTATAATGGGGATATCGCTCGGGTGGAGCAACTCATTAAAAAAGGCGTGGATGTTAATAGTGCCGATAAAGAAGGCGCAACTGCTTTGTATATGGCAAGCAGGAATGGACACCTTGATGTGGTAAAAGCATTATTATCGGCTGGAGCGGATTCGAATAAGCCTCGTGTAGACGGCGTAACGCCATTGATGGCAGCTAGTGCGAAGGGACACCCTGAGGTAGTAAATACATTACTTGCTGCGGGTGCAGATCTTAATGCATCAGTTGATGATGGATCAAATTCTTTAATATTCGCCAGTCAAGAGGGGCGCCTTGAGGTGGTAAAAGTATTGCTAGCCGCCGGAATTGATCCAAATGAAGCTATAAATGATGGTGTAACTGCTTTGTATTTATCAAGTCAAGAAGGATATTTGGAACAGGTCAAAATCTTGTTGTCGGCCGGTGCGGATGTAAATAAGCTGAGAAACGATGGGTCAACTGCATTGATGGCTGCCAGTTTCTTCAGCGGAAACGTCCATATTGTAAATGCACTGCTAGCTGCTGGTGCTAATGTGAATGCACGTAGCTCAAAAGGTACGGCTTTAATAGGCGCTAGTATACAAGGATATTTGCATGTAGTAAAGGCATTATTAGCGGCTGGAGCAGATGTTAATATCGCGCGTGATGATGGTGCAACTGCATTGATGTATGCTAGTCAAAACGGCCATTTGCAAATGGTAGAGGCATTAATCGCTGCCGGTGCTAATGTAAATGCCGCGGACAAGAGAGGAGTAACCTCTTTGATGGCGGCCAACATCAAAAAACACACCCAAATTGCCGAGCTTTTGCGCCAAGCCGGTGCTAAAAAATAATTTGTTTCCCCGGGTCTACCCCGGGGATTTCTTTCTTTTATAATTAGCAAACTAATAAAATAGTTGCTAATTTTGAACAAATTTGCTACAATGTTAGTATAAAATAGGGATTTTCGTCTTAGAATAGCAGGCAATGCTATTAAAGATTGGGACTATTTTGGAGGAAAATTTATGGAAGAAATCAAAAAAATGACACTTTCCTTACCGACAGTTGTGCCGGTGGTAGCTATCCGGGATGTGGTTATGTTTCCAGGGATGAGCTTGCCACTTTCGGTGGATCGTGAAAAATCAATTTCCGCCGTGGAACATGCTTTACGTGTTCCTGGTAATTATATTTTAGCGGTTTCTCAAAAAGATGCTGATAATGAAGACCCAAATGAAGAGGAATTATATCACTTTGGGGTCATTTGTCAAATTTCTCAAAATTTGCGTTTGCCGACGGGTTCTCTAAAAGTCTTTCTGCAGGGATTAGCCCGGGCACGGGTTCATAAATTGGACATGAACCCGCAAGAAAATTCATGGTTTGCCCAGGTAGAATATATTGAAGAAGAGGAGGACAATTCTCCAGTTGTGCAGGCTTTAATGCGTCAAGTACTTGATGAGTTTGACCACTATGCCCGTATTTCTCACCGGGTAGCGGTAGAGGGGGTATCCTTTTTACGCCAAATTAATGATCCTTCTAAATTGGCGGATACCGTCGCTTCTAACATGATGGTTAAAACGGCACAACGCCAAGAAATTTTAGAAGCCGTCAAAATTACGGACCGTCTGGAAAAAATCTTAAAGCTCATTACGTCGGAAATTCAAATTATGGATATTGAGAACAAAATCCATAACAAAGTTCGTGCGCAAATTGATAAAAATCAAAAAGAATATTATCTAAATGAACAAATGAAAGCTATCCAAAAGGAGCTTAGCCAAAAGGATGACTTTCAAAAAGAATTAGATGCTATGCGTGCTAAAATTAAGAAAAACGGTTTGCCTGCTTATGCAGCCGAAGAAGCCACGAAGGAAATAGATCGGTTAGCTAAAATGGCTCCTTTCTCACCGGAGGCTACAGTTGCGCGTACTTATTTAGATTGGTTGCTCAATATGCCGTGGAATAAAACAACTACCGACGTACTGGATCTAAAGAAAGCTCGTCAAATTTTAGATGAAGATCACTATGGCCTGGAAAAACCGAAAGAACGTATTTTGGAATACCTAGCTGTTAATAAATTAACAGGGGCTTTGCACGGGCCAGTACTCTGTTTTGCGGGCGCTCCGGGTGTGGGGAAAACTTCGCTGGCCAAATCAATTGCACGGGCCATCGGGCGCAAATTTGTGCGCATGAGTTTGGGCGGTGTGCGTGATGAAAGCGAAATCCGCGGCCACCGCCGTACGTATATTGGTTCTATGCCGGGGCGTATCATCCAGGGGATCAGTAAAGCCAAAAGTTCCAATCCTGTTTTTTTACTTGATGAAATAGATAAAATGGGGTCTGACTGGCGTGGTGATCCGGCGGCTGCCTTATTGGAATTATTGGACCCGGAACAAAACAAAGATTTTACCGATCATTTTTTGGATGTGCCATTTGATGTATCCAAAGTGATGTTTATTACGACGGCGAACTCACTCTCATCTATTCCGGTTACGTTGCGGGACCGATTGGAAATCATTGATTTTGACGGGTACACGGAATATGAAAAGCATGACATCGTTGACAACTATTTACTGCCCAAACAAATGAAAATACACGGCCTTAAAAAAGGTCAGCTGGAGATTCAACGCGATGCCGTGGCACTTTTAATGCGTGATTATGTGCGCGAAGCTGGCGTGCGTAATTTAGAACGAGAGATTGGCTCTTTATGTCGGAAAGCTGCCAAAAAAATAGTTGAAGGGGCCAAAAAAGTCGTTGTGACAAAAGAAAATCTGAATGATTTTTTAGGCGTCCCAAAATATTCCAACTTCGCTACAGAAGATAACGACGTAGGTATTGCTACCGGGCTGGCCTGGACCAGCGTGGGAGGGGAAACTCTAACGATTGAAGCTACTAAACTCCCTGGCAAAGGCGCACTTATTTTGACGGGGATGTTGGGCAATGTAATGAAAGAATCTGTTCGTGCGGCTCTCACCTATGCGCAAAGCCGTGGATATGGCAAAGATGTGGATTTCCACAAAACAGACTTTCATATCCACTTTCCCGAAGGTGCTATTCCGAAAGATGGTCCTTCTGCCGGTGGAGTAATTACAACGGCGTTGATCAGCTTACTAACGGGTTTGCCTGTTAAAAAGAAATTAGCTATGACGGGGGAAGTTACCATTACCGGGCGTATCTTACCGGTGGGGGGGATTAAAGAGAAATTCTTGGCGGCCTATCGTGAAGGCGTGAAAACAATTCTTTATCCGCATACAAATCAAAAGGATGTAAGTGAAATCCCGGAGCGGGTTCGCAAAGAAATGACTCTTATCCCGGTCAAACACATGGATGAAATCCTGCCCCTTGCGTTGGATGGGTGGAAAGAATTCTCCCAAAAACAAAGGGATAAGAAACCCAAAA
>ONOD01000086.1 GCA_900319325.1 uncultured Elusimicrobium sp.
AACCCAAAAAGAAAAGCAAAACTCCCACGCTAGACGAATACACGCGCGATTTAACCGCACTGGCTGCCAAAAATCAATTAGACCCTGTCATCGGGCGCGATGATGAAATTGAACGTATCGTACAGATTTTAGCCCGCCGCACCAAAAACAACCCCGTCTTAATCGGCGAACCTGGCGTAGGCAAGACCGCCATTGTAGAAGGCCTGGCACAAAAAATGGCTAAGGGTGAAATCAGCGATGTGTTGGCGGATAAACGCTTGCTCGCGCTGGACTTAGCTTCCATTGTAGCCGGCACCAAATACCGCGGTGAATTTGAGCAACGTCTTAAAAACATTATTGATGAATTGGCTGCCGCACAAAATGCTATCGTTTTTATTGATGAATTGCATACCATCATTGGGGCGGGCGCAGCCGAAGGCTCTATTGACGCATCCAACATGTTAAAACCCGCACTTGCCCGCGGAGAAGTGCAATGTATCGGGGCCACCACCTTTGATGAATACCGCAAGTATATTGAAGCCGATACCGCGCTAGAACGCCGGTTTCAGCCCGTCGTAGCGGACCCGCCGGATGTGGATCAAACCATTACCATCTTAAAAGGCTTGCGCTCCAAATACGAGGAACATCACCACGTAAAATATACCGATAATGCTGTACGCGCCGCGGCCACCATTGCCGATCGCTACATTACCGACCGCGCTATGCCCGATAAAGCCCTGGATTTATTTGATGAAGCCGGTGCCCGCGCACGTCTTAAAAACGCCATCTTACCGCCGGAAATCAAGCAAAAACAAAACGAATTGGCCACTGCTACCGCCGAAAAAGAAGCGTTGCTGGCTAAAAAAGATTTTGTCAAAGCCGCTGACGCCAAAGATACCGAAAAACGTCTGCGCGAATATGTAGATCATCTCAAAAAGAAGTGGCAAGATGATCACGCCGCCCATACACCCAAAGTAACCGAAGAAGATATTGCGCTGGTGGCGTCCAAATGGACAGGCATCCCGGTAACGCGCTTAACGCAAAGCGAAACCGATAAAATTTTACACATGGAGGAGCACCTCCATAAACGCATCATCGGCCAAGAAGACGCCGTAAAAGCTGTTTCGCAAGCGATTCGCCGCAACCGCACCGGTTTGGGGAACCCCCATCGCCCGATTGGCGGCTTCCTATTCTTAGGACCCACCGGCGTCGGGAAAACCGAACTGGCCAAAAGTTTAGCTACATTCTTGTTTGGCGATGAAGAGGCCATGATCCGGTTAGATATGTCGGAATACATGGAAAAGTTTGCTGTTTCGCGCCTTATAGGGGCGCCGCCCGGATACGTAGGCTATGAAGAAGGCGGCCAATTAACGGAAGCTGTCCGCCGCCGCCCGTATAGCGTAGTAGTGCTAGATGAACTTGAAAAAGCCCACCCCGACATTTACAACATCTTACTTCAAGTGTTAGATGAAGGGGCGCTTAGCGACAATTTAGGCCACAAAGTCAGTTTTAAAAACTGCGTGGTAATTATGACTTCCAACGTTGGGGCGCGCGAAATTACTAATAAAGGTAATTCCCTCGGTTTTACTGCCCAACAATCGGCGGAAGATGAATACAAAGACATGCGCCAAAACGTAATGGATGAAGTCAAAAAGACCTTCAACCCGGAATTTATCAACCGTATTGATGAAATTGTAGTCTTCCACGCGCTCTCAAAAGAGAATATTGGAGAGATCTTGGAAGTAGCCCTTAAGAAAGTGGACTACAAATTGGCCGACCGCCAACTGTCCATCAAGCTCACAGGAGCCGCTAAAGATTACCTAGTGGAAAAAGGCTTTGATCCCAAGTTCGGCGCGCGCCCTTTACTGCGCACCATCCAGCGCGAGCTGGAAGACCCGCTGGCTGAGTTCATTTTAGTCAGCCGCCCCAAATCGGGTGCGCATATTAAAGTAGATTTCGACAAAACCGCCGGAAAGTTAACGTTTGCTACCGCGGCAGCAGGAAAGAAAAAAACGGTATCTCTGTAGGAGGATTTACATGGACGCAAATAAACAAAAAGCGCTTGATTTAGCGCTCGGCCAAATTGAAAAGGCCTTTGGCAAAGAAGCCATCTGCAAACTGGGCGGCGGCTCGGTGCAAAAAGTAGAAGCCATCCCGACCGGCGCTTTATCGCTGGATTTGGCCCTGGGCGTGGGCGGGCTTCCCCGCGGACGCGTCATTGAAATTTACGGTCCGGAAGCCGGTGGTAAAACAACTCTTTCCCTGCACGTAGCCGCACAAACCCAAAAGATGGGCGGCACAGTAGCTTTTATTGATGCGGAACATGCACTAGACCCAGTCTATGCACAGCACTTAGGTGTAAACGTAGATGAACTTTTAGTCTCTCAGCCCGATTCCGGCGAACAAGCCCTGGAAATTGCGGAAAAGTTGGTCCGCTCCGGTGCGATTGATTTAATCATCATTGACTCCGTAGCCGCCCTGGTGCCGCAAGCCGAAATTGAAGGCGAAATGGGCGATGCCCACGTCGGTCTGCAAGCACGCCTGATGAGCCAAGCTTTACGCAAACTGACCAGCATTTTAAATAAAACCAAAACCAGCATCATCTTCATCAACCAGTTGCGCCAAAAAATTGGGATTATGTTCGGCAACCCCGAAACGACCCCCGGTGGTTTAGCGCTTAAATTCTATGCCTCTGTACGTATTGACGTACGCCGCATTGAAAACTTGAAAAAAGGCGATGAAGTAATCGGCACTCGCGTGCGCGCCAAAGTAACTAAAAATAAAGTAGCGCCGCCCTACCGCCAAGCCGAATTCACAATGATCTTGGGCCAAGGTATCAGCCGCGAAGCGTGCATCTTGGACAAAGGCGTAGAAGCCGGCATCATTGAAAAAAGCGGCAGCTGGTTTATCTATAATGACGAGAAATTAGGCCAAGGCGCCGAAAATGCCCGCCAATATCTCAAGGATAATCCGCAATTAGCCGATGAGTTGGAAGATAAACTCTATGTAAAATACTTAGGGATCCACTACAACGGCAAAAAGGCGGAAGAGCCAAAAGAAGAACCTGCTAAAAAGGCTAAAGCCACTAAATAACAAGCAGTTTTAAAAACTCTGCCCGGCATGTACCGGGCAGAGTTTTTTTGACCCTGCCGCAAACTAAAATCTATAATACAAATATGGACTCATACCTTTTAGATGACTTCAAAAGTCACATGTCTTTTGAGCGCCAGCTTTCCCAAAATACCATTGACGCTTACGCCGGGGATGTGGACTCTTTTCTGCAGTATTGTGAAGCTGCCGAGCAAAACCCGCTTACCATCCCCCCGGAATTTGTGGAACAATACCACACGCAACTGCGCGAAATTGAACACTTGGCCCCGGCCAGTATTTTCCGTAAACTAGAAGCCATAAAATGTTTCTATCGGTTCCTGCTGATAGAAAACCGCATCAGCGAAGATCCCACCCGTTTTGTAAAATCCGCCAAGCGTACCCTTAAAATTCCGCAGCAACTTTCACAAGAGGAAATGACACGTTTACTTTCGTTTCCAGCTAAAACATTTGAAGAAATCCGCACCGTTACTATGATTGATTTGCTCTATGCGGCCGGGCTACGCGTAAGTGAACTGATTGGCCTACGCTTAGAAAATGTAAACCTCAAAGAGGGATGGGTGCTGGCTTTTGGTAAGGGCAGTAAACAACGCTTTGTTCCTATTCATCATGAAGTTTGTATGCGTATTCGCACCTATTTGGATGCACGTGAAAGCCGTTTTTTCGGCAAAGAGGTTGCCAGCGAGCTCTTTCTAAATAACCGCGGTACTAAATTAAGCCGCATTTCTGTATGGAAAGATTTGGCCGCCCTCGGTAGAAAAGCAAACATTTCCACGCCGCTACATCCGCATTTGTTTCGGCATACGTTTGCCTCTCATCTACTCCAAGGCGGGGCAGATTTGCGTAGCTTACAAGAAATGCTGGGGCACTCGGATCTTTCCACCACACAGATTTACACACATCTAGATGTAAAAGACCTTAAAACAAAGCACAAAAAGTATCATCCGCACAGCTAGTTTTCCACGCGTACGCTATTAAATTTAGTACAATACTAGTATGAACGATTTTCCTTCTATTGACAAAAAACAACAAGCCCGCTGGGAAGAAGCCAACCTTTTTGCCAGCCCCCGCACTCCCGGTGCCAAGAAATTTTATTGTTTAGACATGTTCCCGTATCCGTCAGGCGCGGGGCTGCACGTAGGCCACCCGGAAGGGTACACTGCCTCGGACATTCTCACCCGCTACAAACGCATGAACGGATACAGCGTGCTACACCCGATGGGATGGGACGCTTTCGGCTTACCGGCCGAAAACTACGCTATTGCTACCGGCGTACATCCGCGCATTACTACGCAAAAAAATATTGATAACTTTAGAAGGCAAATCAAATCCATCGGGCTGGCGTATGATTGGTCGCGCGAGGTAGACACTACCGACCCGAATTATTACAAATGGACCCAATGGATTTTCCTGCAGCTTTTCAAAAAGGGCCTAGCTTATGAGTCTACCGTACCGATAAACTGGTGCCCGTCCTGTAAGACCGGGCTTGCCAACGAAGAAGTTTTCAACGGCAAATGCGAACGCTGCGGCCACGAGATTGAACGCAAAGCTCTACGCCAATGGATTTTGAAAATTAC
>ONOD01000074.1 GCA_900319325.1 uncultured Elusimicrobium sp.
TCACGTAAGGCTTCTAAATAAGCCTGCCCCACTTGCAAGTATTCCCGGCGAGCTTCCAACGAAGCTAAATCATTATGTGAAGAATTTTTGGCGCCGCGGTCCAGCAAGGCGGTAAGTTCTTGATAAGTTTCTTGACGGTCCATTACTTCCTGCTGCCAAAAGCGCATCTGTTCAAAGCTGGAAGCAACCTGTACATGAATTTTATCTTCAATAGCAGAGCGACGCAAGGTGCTCTTTTTTTGTTCTGCTTTTTTCTGGCTTACTTGCTGAGAAAATGTATAAGGCAGCGGTAGACGTACGGCCAAAGAAACCTGCTTATTTTCATCATTCAGGTCAGAATCACCTACCCGTTCATAAGAAGCATTTAATAAAATATCCGGGTAACGTTTGGAAAGGGCTAAATCAATGGCGATATTATCCAATTCTAAAGCATAGATGGCGGATTTTAATTCCGGGCGAAACTCCGTAGCCCATAACTGGAAGTGTGGAAGATCCCCCGCTACAGTTACGGGTTCCAGATCTCCGGAAATCGTTAGGGGGGAATTGAGTTCCTTGTTTAGACTAACCAACATAGCCAAGCGTGCGCGAACCAATTGGCTTTGCGCTTCTTGATAGCTGGATTTAAGCTGAGCTACCAGCGCTTTTTGGCGGATACGCGTCCAGGTATCGGCTGAAAAATGCCAATTTTTTACCTGCTCATAGATCTTTTGAGTGAAAGTGACATTCTCTTGTGCATAGAGCAGGTTAGCAAAAGATTTTTTAATATCCAAAACAACGGTGTTTTTAACGGTTTCGTAACGGCTTTGAATTTGTTTCAAATTGGCGCGCGCAATTTTTAAGGTACTGTTGATGCGCCCGCCCGAATATAAATATTGGGTGGCGGTTACGCCTACACCATAAAAATGCTTGGAATCTAACGAGTTTGTATCCGGTAGAAAACGGTTGATACCAGGTTCCGGTAATACCATGGGGGAATCCGCTTCATACCATGTGGCCGTCCCTTGGAGCGCAAATTGCGGCAAGTAGCGGAATTTGGCCTCGCTGACTTTTTGTTCTGCAATCGTAATTTCTTCTTTAGCAGAGAGAAAATCGGCATTGTTTTCTAAACCCAGCCGGATGGCATTTTCCAGGGAGAGATTATCACTAAGTAGGCTAGAAAACTGTACCCCGTAGTTACTTTGAGCCGTCGCGGTAAGCGCAGTCCACAAACACCCTATCGCTAAAATATATTTTTTCATAGTATAATTTATTTCTTAACGTGGCTTTCCACCGTATCCATCATCGCATTGAAAGCATCTTGTAATTCCGTTAGCTGATCCCCTTTACGTAAGTGTACCCGCTTGGAGAAATCTCCCTTGGCAATTTCTTTACAAGTTTGCTCAAAGCGATACACCGGCCCTGCCATCTTGTGTGAGAGAATGGCGGAAATGATGATGACTAGCAATATATAAATGGCAATTTTGTAAAAGAAACTGGCCACAATCGGGATGAATTCATCGTAGATAGGTTGCACTAAAACAGGGTAATTATCAAATAAATCATTGAGGGTGGCCGTAAGTTCCAACCCCATGATAAGTAGCCCACACAATACGCATGCCACCATCAAAATCATGTAACGGATCTGCAGATTTTTTTTAATAAAAATCGTGCGTCGTTGAAAACTGGATTTGATGGGGTTGTTAGCCATAGTTTTCCTTAAAATGTAGTGACGTAGCGTAGTTGCAACACGCGTTCGCTTTCATCCCCTCGGCCCACACGGCGGAAAGAGGCATCCAATGCTAATGCAGGATGTAAATAAAATCGGGCCCCTAAGTTTAAACGAGAATCACGAATGTTGCGGATGTTATCCCATTCGCTCAAGAAGGTGAGCTGGGGAATAACCTTGTAATACAAACCGGTGAACATATAGAGTTCATCCCAGTCAAAATCGGAAAAGTTAATTCCGCCATTTAACGTAAGGTTAGGGACAAAAACTTCACGCGTTAAAGTAACATAACCGCCTTTTCGGTTATCTAAATAGTGTTTGGATCGAGTATATTCGCGCGTGTCTTCGTTGTAGCCATAGCCGTAACGGCGGCCGTCGTATCCGATTGCAATGGCCGGTAAATACAAGCTGCCGTCATATACTTTCCATTTGGCTTGGAATTCCGGATTGAGCACTTTGACGGAATGGGAAGAACCTAACCAGTTGTCTACGGCAACGCTCATGCCAATATTAACGCGGGGATACACGCCAAAGTCTATGCTTTCCATGACGGTTCCATGTTCATAGACACGGGTTGTAAAAGAGGCTTGGTAACGATCCAACACTTCTGCGGTGGGAACGTCAATGATGGCCATTTCGGTAGAGATTGGATCTCCTTCGGCGGCCCATGCAGCCGGTAACAAACCTACAGTAACGGCAATAACGGCAATAACGGCAAAAAGACGAGTGAATTTCATAAAGTAACTCCTTATTATCTTATAAAGTTGCGAATATCTTTACCTTGAGGAGAAAGAATATAACGCACGTTATGAGCATAAGCACTTTCTCGAGAAGGGAAAAAATCATTTCTATCCCGTGGAAAACCCAAATCCAGGATCCCTTGCTTGGCGCGGCTATTTCCCACTACCACCGCCGTGTTCCAGTGGCTGGTTGTGTCCTTATCATAGGGTTCTTTCGGATTATCAAAATTGCGTAGCACTATAGTACCCGTTGGTACAAGTTCGGCATCATCTACAGGCGCTGTTTTCACGATTACATCCGTGGTCCAGGCGGTAACTCCTTTACAGGGACCATTGATAAATGTAACTTTGTAATCGGATGAATTATTAGAAGGGCGCTGCAGTAGTTCTGCTAAGGAGTAACGTGCGTAAGGATGGCCTACCGCTTCACACGCGGCAAATACATGGGAATTAATAAAACGTTCATAATCTTGATTGGGATCATTCCGGTCGTAGGTGGTTTGTTTATGACAAGCGGCTAAGGATAAACATACTGCCAACCCCGCCAAGATAATATGTTTTTTACTCATACATTCTCCTTCCGATTCTACTACTTAGATTATACCCATTTTAGGCTACAAAATAAACCATTATTTTTGGGAGGGCGAATTTCCTTTCCCGCCTTGTTGCAAACTATTAAACATGGAATCAAATCCGCCTTCGCTTGCTTTATTGATCAAATCGCGTACACTTCCCTGGATAGGTTGATTCCATACTTCCTGGACAATTTCCTTGGCATCATTCACGTTAGCAATTAAGGAATCTGTTAATTGAGAGCTCTTTGTTATCGGATTTCCCGGATCTTCGGTCCAAGATCTTTGGTTCCATACAAAGCCTACAGGGCTTGTTAATTCCGCAATGTCACGGGTAATGCCAGGGTCTGTAACTACTGGGAAAATAGGGTGTTTGTCCGAAGGACGATCCGGGGTGGCAGTAAGCGCTTCCACATTGTCTTTGTGTAACTGCCTAATTTGTTCGTCCGTATAAGGCACCCAGTAAGGTTTGTTTTGTTCCCATTGCTTTTCTAACTCTTCTTCCCAGGCGCGTTGCTCTTCGGCGGTGGCATTCGGGTTAGCCTTCTTTCGTTTTTCTTTTTCACTCTGTATAAATTTTTCCTTGTAGGTGGGATAGGTATTATACGGATCCGACTTTACGCGCGCACCTCCTACCATTTTAAAAGTATCATTTAGTTGCGGGTCTGCCTGGTCCGAATTGGGCAAATAGTAACAGGGCTTAGAATCGCAATGTTGTTGCTCAAACATAGAGTCATAAATCTGAGCTGTTTTCTTTAAAGCTTGATTATGCGGATTTTGGTCGTCAGGTAATGACAAGAGTTGCTGAAAATTCTCTCGGCTGGTGGGCGCTAATATCACCGTTACCGGCAAGCCTTCGGGCAATTTAAAAAGTGTTTGTTCAAAAAACTTTTGGGAGTTTTCCTCTTTAATCTTCTGAATTTCATCTTCTTTCATGGCCGCCGGAGGAGTTCCATCCCAGGAACAGGCATTGGCTGGGATAGAGGATACACAATCAAGTAGCATTGTGCTTACTTCATCAGAGGCAGTTATCCCTTCCGTGCGATTAAAAATATTCTCAAAAGCTCTTTGGCGAATTTGTTCCATATTTTCCGCTGTCAGTTTTTGTGTCAATTCTTCTTTTTGTTGTTTTTCTTGTTCATTTTTTGGATTGGGCATCTGAATATCTGCCATTACTTCGGCTGCCTCTCGGGCAGCGTGTCGCCCTGTTAAGATATCGGCAAAATTTCGGGCGGCAGAGTCCTCTCTGAGTTGTTCTTGCTCTTCAGGGGACAGGCTTAACCATTGTTGCATGGAAATCCCCGGGATCGGAGAGTGGCTCGTTGAATAAGCAGAAGAATCGTAGGGCTTGTTTATGCCGCTATTTAGTTTATTGTTAGCGCTTCCCAGAGAAGCTAATTTTTCATCATTTTTTTGTACGTTTATGACAGCGGGCGACACGGGCAGAGGGGCGGAAAAGCCAAAGAAATTCTTGATAGGTTGTACAAGGCGGGCCCATTTGGAGTCCGGGATGTCTTGTTTGGCCTCTTGTTGAGGCGTAAAATGTTTGGCGCGTTCCTGGCGGACATATCGGTCATAAGGATTTTCATGCACATTTATTTCATGCATGCCCGGGGCACTATTTTGCGGAGCAATTTGTTGAATTAATACCCATTCTCCTTCATCTGTTTGAAAAGAAGCCCCATCGTAATCAGCTGAAGCGTCTTGGCGGGGAACTTGTATTACTTGCGAATGAGCAGCCGCAGGCATATTTTTGCCGTTTGCGGTAGATGACCGCCCAACTGCGCCGTTAGGGGTGGTGGAAAGCCCGGCCATCAACAGAGCATTTGTTGCATTACTTTGGGCATTCAAATTTTTTTGTTCTTTTTCCTTGCGCCCAAATAGGGAGGCCAAGCGCTTGGCAATTACGTTTAGGGGGTTTTCGGTAGCGATGGTCGCTTCCCCTGTATTAAGGGAAGAAGTAACGGGGCCACTTGTTTCCAAGAAAGGCAATAACAAAAATATTGCAGCCCCCACACAAAAGACAATAAAACCAATTTTAAGAAGTGTTTTTCTCATATTCGTATCCCAATAGGTATAGTGTAATTATTTCTTAGCTAATTTTCAACTTATTGTCCGCCAAACCAGCGGCGAAACAACCGCTTGGTAATTTGCCACGATTTTTTCAAATGATTTAAAAACGGATGTTTGGCAGGGAAGGGGTCATTCGGTAGCGTTACATTATGGGCTTGGGCCAGTTCTCGCACGTAACGTATCGGTATGGCAAAATTTAGGTTTTGGTTTCCTTCGCCAGATATGCTGGCAAATGCGACGGAGATGACCTCTCCCTTTTCATTAAATACGGGGCTCCCGCTGGAGCTGGGCGAAATAGGGGCGCTGATTTGGTGCCAAACGATACCATTTTTTTGCGTACGTATTTGGCTGATAATTCCGGAAGTGACGGTGTTTTGCAAGCGGCGCGGGTTACCGATAACGGTAATGGTTTGCCCAATTAGGACATTATCTTCTTGAGATAAGGTGGCGTAGGGGAGATGCTGGGCTTCTATTTTTAGTAGTGCAATATCAAGTTGAGGATCCTGTGCCAGGACAACGGCTTCCCCGGATGTAACCCCATTAGTAAAGGTGATGTTGGCATAGAGCACATTGTTAAGTACGTGGCGACTGGTTACGATGAGCCCATCCGATGAAGTAGAGCCATTGGTGTCTATCACATTAATCTGTACTACGGATGGCATATTATGTTGTGCGATATAGACATGGTCGTGGCCATTGATAGGCAAGGCGCCTAATAAACAGCCCAGTACAAGCAACGCGTGAATTGCTTTTTTCATACCTGTATTATAGCAAGAAATAGGGGCCTGCGGATACAGTAGTTGAAATATCCGTTTTGAAATTGTACACTTAGATAGTAAGTGAGGAATAAATTATGGCAGAAGTATTTTATGTAAGCAGAAAAAAATATGAAGAATTGCTAGAAGAACTTAAAAATTTAAAAGAAATTAAGCAGCAACTATCCCAAGAGATCGGCACTGCCGCCGCTCAGGGAGATCTTAAAGAGAATGCCGAATATCACGCGGCGAAAGAAAAACAGGCTGAAACCCTCTCGCGCATCAATGAACTGGAATTGCGGTTGCGCAACGCACAAATTACCGATGATTTAACGGTGGATAAAAGTGAAGCTCGCATTGGAGCTACGGTAACCATTGTGGATCAAGCGGCTGATATTGAGTTTACCTATACATTAGTGGGCCCTTCGGAAGCCAATCCCGATAAAGGGCTTTTATCTGTTAAATCACCGTTGGCCAATGCGGTATTGGGTAAAAAGCAAGGGGAAACCTTTGAAGCGCAGTTGCCGCGCGGTCCGCGCACTTATAAGCTCATCAAATTAGAATACAAATAGTGCTTGCCTAGTAATAGATACACGGGGGCGTGGGCCCCACCCACCGTTTGTAAGCGGGTAATTCTTCCATCTTCCGGCTGAAAGTAGGGCTGTTTTGGCGCCAATATAACATGGATTCATAGAGCATATCTTCCTCAGCAATTGGATTTAAGATATCCCGGGAGTGTACGCCACGCGGCAACATAAGGTGTTTGGTAATAAATTTGTTCAAGTCCCGTAGTGTGTTCTCTTCTGGAAAGCGCGGATAAGGATATTTTTCCAGCATTTCATACATCTTTTTGATGTAAGGAATTACTTGTTCAAAATGATTGGCCTGATGATGATAAGCAAGCACCGATATCAAATTAAACAAGTCGCGCTCATAGGCATCATTCAGTTGGTGTTCAGGGTGACGATCATTAACGGAAATAAATTCCTCAAGAGCCTCCGTTACATTTTTATAAATAGCAACGGTGGCCGCTACTTCTTCATCCCGGGGCGAGTCTTTTAAGAGTTGGCGATATTGTTGGTGCATTTCTCGCAATACTTGCAAAATGTGATCCGTTTGATCGGGCGAAATTACATTTTGTTTAATTACGTTGCGAATTTCTTGTTTCAAAGCAGGATCTATTCCCTCTGTTCTTAGGAGATGACGCAAAGCCCAATTGGGTTTATGCGGATGTTTGTGTAAATACGATAAAACACTGCGAGCAAAGGTCTCCTCTGCCTCTGTTATGGCATAGAATGTAGAAATATAATCGGGAGCCAAGTGATAATAATCTTCCAACTCATAAAGTAAA
>ONOD01000075.1 GCA_900319325.1 uncultured Elusimicrobium sp.
GAATCATTTTTCTTTATGAAAGAAAATTGTTCTTTCCTTTTTTGTTAAAATAAATAATTTAAAACAAATTTAGAAAATAAATGATAAAATAATTCATGATGACTCTTCGATCGGGCGGACAGAATTTCTGTGGTGATTGATTGTTTCTGATATTGGAAAATAAATTTGAATATTTATCATTTATTTTCATAGATTTTTCAATAAATTATTTTTATAAAGAAATAGATTTAAATTATTTTTTTCTCCTTTTTTTTAAATGATGACATCAATAACTAGAGTCAACCAACAATATTGGATGAAGATGTTTTTTGAAATGCTAGGACGTCAGGATTGCCCAGAAAATCCGGACAGAGGCTCATATAAACACTTCTACCAGAATGGATTAGACAAGATATTTCCCAACCTTGTCTCTCTATATGAAGATCGAGTAAAAAAAGGTCTTGCAAGTCCCACCCTACACAATAGGCGCCCAAAAGGCCCAAATCGTGCAGGTGAAAATCTCCTTCGCTGTGCATGCGGCGTACATTTTCAGGATAGATTTTGTTGAGCCAATACACTTTGCTGATTTCCGAAGAAATATAGTTATTGAGCCCTTGGAGCGAGTAGCCCATATTGCTGTTTTCGTTAACTTGCCAGTCAATTTTTTGCAAGTATTGGTCTACTAGGTCCACGTTAAATTTGGATGAAATTTCACGCATGCGGGCGTGTTGATCGCGGTACAGGATGTAGGCTTTGGCTGTTTTGTGATAGTTGGAGGTTAAAAGCACGTCTTCTACAATATCCTGTACGTTTTCCACGTTGGGGACGGTATCGGAGTAAAGCTGTTGAATAATATTAACGGCCCGGATGGTTAATTTTTTAGCGGTTTCAGCATCAAATTCACCGGTGGCCTCTGCTGCTTTGGTAATAGCGTTTGTAATTTTTTTAGGTTCAAAACGTTCGGTAGTTCCATCTCTTTTAACGATGTGGGTAATTACTTCTGTAGTTTCCATAATACATATCCTGAGTAAAAAAATGCCGCAAAAGTCGCGGTAACAAAGATTAAAACAAAAACAGACTAAAATTGCAAATCTTTTTGTAATTTCCTGCGTTTTCCGTCGGGGAAGACAACTTTTAGGGTTTTTCAAAAAAACTGCAAACAACCTGTTAATAATAATTATTACTAATAACCGCACTTGTGTCAAATTTTTTAAGGACCTATATTTTTTTATATAAAAAATAAGCCAATCCAAAAGTGGATCTAGGCCCTTAAGTGGGCTCTAAGCGGGAGGGCCTTTTTTGATCTGCTTTAGCCCTTGACGGAAAGCAAAAAAGTGATTACAATGTAAGAAAGAACTTACCGAAGAGAAGGGGGGAAAAAATATGGACTTTTATCAATGGTGTGTATTGATTGCAGTAATTGCATTTGTAGTGCTAGTGGTATTTGCCGTGCGTGCTATTTTGCAAATCACTAAGACGGCCGAAGCGGCGGAGTACCTGGTATTAACAACTGCTGAAAAAGTGGACAAAACCCAAAGTACGTTTGATTTGTTGGACAAGGCTTCTACGTTTGTAGACAGTGGCGTCTATAAGACGGTAGCCATGGGCATTGATCTGTACAAACGACTGAAAAAATAGATATATAAGGAGCCCAAAGCGGTTAGCGTTCCAGTTTCTGTTGCTTTAAGTAAAACCCCGCGCACCCATACTGCGCGGGGTTTTGCTCTATAATTACTCCCTACCCCCCTTATGCCGAATTTAATTCAGCATCATAAATCCGGCCGTTAAATATGTAGCGAACCCCAGCCACAACCAATACGGCCACAGTAGCACCGCTGCCATTCGGCTATGTTTAGCGAACGCACGATGCATGAAAAACCCTTCCGCCAGCATTAGTGCTACCACTGCTAAAGCCAAGGCTATATTGTGCAGTCCAAAGAAAGCCGGCGTCCAACATGTGTTTAAGAATAGCTGTACCCCCAACAGCCAAGCGGCAAAGTGGCGTGTTTGATCCACTCCCCGGTGAAACACTAGCACCGCTGATATACCCAGTAACAGGTATAATATCCCCCACATTATGCCAAAGATTGCATCTGGTGGCGCAAAGGGCGGGCGTATTAGCGTGTGATACCACGCCATATTAGGATCCACGAATGGAGTGCTAATTAGCGCGGGCAACTGACACACAGCCAGTATGAGAACAACCCTGATTATATGCGTTATCATTTTCATACACTAGTAGTATGGCAGGCGGTTTATTCCCTAACCAGGGGACAAAATTAATTAGTTTGTGTTTGTGCCTGCGTTGCTAAAAATGCTAAAATAAATTAAGTATTTTTTGTGAGGAACTTATGGACACAAAACTCATTAGTGAAGTAACAGACTGGATGAAAACTACCGATTTGGCCGAATTTTGTTATGAAAAAGACGGCGATGCGATTGAAATCAAAACCCAAGAGGCCTTGCCCGAACCGGCTGAGTTTACTTGCTCTTTAACGGCAGTAACCTCCCCGGCAGTAGGAATTTATCATATGGCTGACAAAGGAAAGAATCTAACCCTTACCGAAGGCCAAGAAATTAACGAAGGTGACCCTTTAGGCTTGGTGGAAAGTGTTTCTAAGAAATATCCCATTGTGTCCCCGTTGTCCGGCAAATTACGCAAAGTAACAGCACAAGAAGGTGCGGTGGTTGAATTTGGCCTACCGTTATTTTTTATTGAGAAATAAGTATGCCCGCTAACGTAAATATTACCCCTTTTCATAAAGTTTTAATTGCTAACCGCGGCGAGATTGCCCTTCGTGTAATCCGCACGCTTAAGGAAATGAATATCAAGTCCGTCGCTATTTATTCCGAGGCGGACCGTAGCAGCCTGCACGTGCGTATGGCAGATGAAGCCATTTGTATTGGAGCGGCACCATCATCCATGAGCTATTTAAATATGGATGCCATTGTGACCGCGGCCAAAGTAACTGGCGCGGATGCGGTCCATCCGGGTTACGGCTTTCTATCCGAGAATGCTGATTTTGCCAACGCTGTTACCCAGGCCGGCATGACATTTATCGGACCGACGGCGCAAGCGATTGAAATGTTGGGGGTAAAATCTACCGCGCGTGAAATTGCCATCAAAGCCGGCGTGCCGATAACGCCCGGTTCCGATGGCGTTGTAGGCAAAAACTATCGCGCTATCGCCAAAAAAATTGGTTTTCCGCTCATGATCAAGGCCACGTTAGGCGGCGGCGGAAAAGGGATGCGCGCTTGCTTTAGAGAAGAGGACTTGGACCGCATGATGAAAACGGCTCAAGGGGAAGCTCGTGCAAATTTTGGTGATGACCGTGTCTACTTTGAAAAACTCATTTTAAATCCGCGTCATATTGAAGTGCAAGTGGCGGCCGATAACTACGGAAACGTGGTTGCGTTTGCCGAGCGTGATTGCAGCATGCAACGCCGTCATCAAAAGTTAGTGGAAGAATCCCCGTCTCCATTTGTGGATGCCAAAACGCGCCAAAAACTTCAAGAAGCCGCTGCCCAAGTGATCAAAGCGGCCCATTACCGTGGCGTGGGAACGGTGGAATTTTTAATGGCGCCCACGAAAGAATTTTATTTCATGGAAGTGAATACGCGCTTGCAAGTAGAACATCCCGTTACGGAAGCGGTTTGCGGGCAGGATTTGGTGAAAATGCAAATTCAAATTGCGCAGGGCGAACCGTTGCAGCTTACCCAGGCCGAAGCGGGCAAAGTGCGTTGTCACGCTATTGAGCACCGTATCAATGCCGAAGATGCTTCCCATAATTTTATGCCGTGTCCGGGGACACTTACGGAATGGATCCCCGCCGGAGGACTGGGGGTGCGGGTGGATAGCCACATGTACAACGGCTACACAATCCCCAGCTATTATGATAGCTTGATTGCCAAGCTTATTGTAACGGCTCCCAGCCGGGAAAAGTTGTTAAAGCGTAGCGAACGTTGTTTACAAGAGTTTATTATTGAAGGGGTCAAAACGACGTTGCCATTTCATCAGAAAATTTTAGCGAATGAAGACTTCAGAAATGGTAAGACGGATACGGGCCTTATAGAACGGATGATGAAAGCGGATGAAAGCAAAAAATAAAATTGTCAGTTTGCGTGCTTTGCAAGCGCGCTTAGCTAAAGACCGTCAGCAAGGTAGAAAAGTCGTATTCACCAATGGGTGTTTTGACATTTTACATGCAGGGCACGTGAGCGTGCTTGAGTTTTCCCGTTCCAAAGGGGATGTACTGGTCGTTGGACTTAATAGCGACGAATCTGTTCGTCGTTTGAAGGGTCCTACCCGCCCGGTCAACAAGCAAGCTGACCGTGCGTTGGTGCTAGCCGCGCTGGAAAGTGTGTCGTACGTGTGTATATTTAAGGAAGATACTCCCTATCATCTCATTAAAGCGATCCGGCCGGATGTGCTTGTGAAGGGGGGCGATTATAAGCCCAGTGAAATTGTAGGGCGCGAATTTGCCGGAAAAGTAGTGCGTTTTGCCTTGTTAAAAGGACGCAGTACCACCGGAATTATTAAAAAAGTAAGTAAGAAAGATTAGTCCACGAGGAAAATATGTCTGATATTTTTGAGAAGTGTAGAGAATACAAAGATGCCAAAATAGCCATGCGTATGGGTATTTATGGTTATTTCCAACCCATTGAGTCCGCACAAGGACCCGAAGTGGTATTGGATGGAAAAACCTATATTATGGCAGGTTCCAATAACTACCTGGGCCTTGCTAACGATCCGGAAATGAAAAGAGCCGCGCTGGCTGCTATAGAGAAGTACGGCACAGGCGTCGCCGGAAGTCGGTTGCTCAACGGGAATACAAAGATTGCGGATGAATTAGAGCGCAAACTAGCCAAATTTAAAAATAAACAAGCCGGGCTTTTATTTGCTACCGGCTATCAGATGAATTTAGGGGTAGTGTCCTCTTTGCTGAAAAAGGGGGACTATGCCATTGTGGACAAATTGGATCACGCTAGCATTTTGGACGGCGTTCGCTTATCAGACGGCGAAATGGTTCGCTTCAAACACAATGATTCGGCCGACTTAGAACGGGTGATTTCTAAACTGCCCGAAGAAGCCGGCAAGCTCATCATCGTGGACGGTGTTTTTAGCATGGAAGGGGATATTTGCCCGTTGCCGGATATTGTTAAAATCGGCAAGAAATACGGGGCCCGTATCATCGTAGATGATGCCCATGCTACCGGGATTATCGGCAAGACTGGCCGTGGTACCTGTGAATACTACGGGTTGGAGCATGGCGAAGTGGACCTCATTGTAGGTACGTGTTCTAAGACGTTTGCCACCGTGGGCGGCTTTGTGGTGGGCGATGAAGACATCATTCACTACTTGCGTCACAATGCCCGTAGCCAAATTTTTTCTGCTTCTATGCCCCCTGCGTGTATTGCCTCTATTTCCAAAGCAGTGGATTTAATTTCCAACGATACGTCTCGCCGCGATAACTTATTCCGCTTAACCGCACTACTCAAAAAAGGATTGGAAGAGTTAGGCTATGACTTGGGGACCAGCACCACTCCCATTTTGCCTGTGCACGTAGGTAGCAATGAAAATTGCTTTAAGATGTGGCGTGCCTTGCACGAGATGGGCATCTTTGCTAACCCGGTTATTTCACCTGCGGTGCCGCCAGGCCGCGCGCTTATCCGTTTGACGTTGATGGCCACGCATACGGAGGCCCATGTGCAAAAAA
>ONOD01000082.1 GCA_900319325.1 uncultured Elusimicrobium sp.
AGAAACATGAGCTTGTGGCAACCCCCGCACAGGCCACACGGGACTTTCCCATGTCGCTCTTTATGGATCCCACTCCTCAGAAAGGCGCTATTACATTTAATAATTTAATTGAAGTATTATGGGATGAATAGAAAATGGACCTACTCAAAAATTAGGTCTTAGGACCCTGTTTTTGAAATATATTTTCACTTACACTATAGTAAGGAGAAATTCATGAAAAAAATACTTACCGTCCTGATTTGTTTATTAGTTGGAACTCTTTCTTTACATGCCCAAAAAGGGGTACGCCCGCGCAAAGGTGGTAAAGCCGCCGGTGCAGGACGTATGGAATCCGAAATAAGTCGCGCTGTAGAACGTGACAGCCATCAAAAACCCAAAGCTCGTGAGGTACTGCCTCAAAGCAGACCTGGTGCCAGTTCTGCTACCCGCCGTACGCAAGGAATCGGGGAAGCTCCATCACGTATTAGCGCTACTACCTCTCACACTACGTCCCGTCCTTCCGCACGCAGTCCTTTGGCAGAAGAATCTTCTACCAAAAAAGCGTCGTCCAAAACACATCAAGAGGAAGCACCCAATCCTTTGGGAACGAAAGAGCGAACCTCCGTTACCCGCGAAACCAATTTTGTGTCTTCCGCAGGGCGTTTTGAAAATCTGGTAACGAAAAAACCAAACACCCCCGCTACCATTAGCGAAGCTGAAGCCCAGTTAGCGGAATTAGAAGCCCAAAACCGTGAGCTACTGGCTGAAAAACAAGCCCTAGCATTTGATGCTGATTATACGCATAACAATAGCGTGTTATTGGCTCCTATGCTACAGATGAGTGGTGAAGGAATAGTTGAAGGAGGATATTCTGTAACTGTCATCAAGGTAGGAGATGAAATCTTTGGTGTGATTGCTACGCATGTAATACCAGATCTTTCACATAATCGCTGGGGAGGAGGATTTTTAGCGAAGAAATTTGAAGTTGAAGCATTTAATCCATTGACAAAAAGAAAGGAACTATTCGAGCAACCATTCCTTCAAGTATGGCAGATGTCAGTTTAGTTAAATTTGACGCTGACTTAGAACCTTTATTAAATCCAAGAGAAATAGCTAAAGAAGCCCCAGCCGAGGGCGAAAATCTAAGAACGATTGGATATGGCGCAGCAAAACCTGTAGTGATCGACAGGACTGTATACGGAGAAAGCAATTTATCTTTGAGAACGGATTTAGATTTTTCTGGAGATCGTCAAGGTTTATGTGGAAGTGCAGTTGTTAATGAGGCGAATCAAATAGTAGGGATTCATTCCGGGACACGTGTTGGAAAAGATGGAAGCATCCTGACTAGTTACGTTGCCAAGTTCGAATATATCAATTTATTAATAGATGCTTATCACAATGATGGAAAGGCTATCTACAATATAGAATTAGACGGAGAGATTCTTGCGCGTTTAGATGTAAGTGAATATATAGACGGCTTTCATCTCTACAACGCCGCTGGTAAATTAGTAGCACAAAAAAATATAGTTCACGGCACGGCAGATGAATTCCCAAAATTTTCAGAATCGGCTTTACGGAATTTATTACAGAATACGCCGGAAGCGACCTATTTACTCTTAAGGAGTCGAACTCCACGATGGAGTAAAGGAAATTTGTCTTTTGATGACGCAAGAAGTTATAAGAGCAAAACGAGCACTAAAATTATTGACCCCACCAAACGGGAAAATTGGTACAACTTACAAACTCACGAAATATTACCCAGCCGGCCTGAGGGAATCACGATGTGATGATTTTTGCTAACACGTTACTCCCCCGCTTAACACGCGGGGGATTTTTTATTTTAATTTTAAAACCAAATCGTTTAGATCGGTAATTTCGGCCAGCGATAATTTAGTAAGTTTGCTCTTTTCTTCACGCGTTACCGGTGGGCAGAAAGCGCGCTTAAAACCTAAGCGCTGGGCTTCTTCTAAGCGGCGGTCCACTAGCGGTACTTTGGCGGCTTGTCCTAAAATCCCCACTTCGCCCATAAATACATGATCAAAAGGGATGGCAATATCTTTGCAGGAAGAAATCACGGCGGCACAGATGGCTAAGTCCAACGCGGGGTCTTTTAGTTTTACCCCTCCAGCGATACTTACGTAAATATCTTTATTATCCAGCGGCAGGCCGATGTGTTTTTCCAACGCGGCAAAAAGCACTAAACACCGGTTCAAATCTACCCCGGTTGTTACGCGGCGCGGATACGGATAATGTGTGGGCGATACAAGCGCTTGAATTTCAGTTAATAACGGGCGCGCGCCTTCCAACGCCAAAGAATAGGCCCGGCCTTTAAGCGCTTTATCACGCGAAGTTTGCGAAAAATATTCGCTCGGGTTATCCACAGACTCCAACCCGCGGCCCGTCATCTTAAACAGGCCGATTTCTCCCGTGGAGCCAAAGCGGTTTTTGTGCGGGCGCAAAAGGCGCAACACGTTATCTTTTTCCGTGTCAAAATAAAGCACACAATCTACCATGTGTTCCAAAATTTTCGGCCCGGCCAGTTCGCCATCTTTGGTTACGTGCCCAAGCACAAAAGTAATGATGCCTTTGGGCTTGCACAAGCGCACTAGTTCGCTGGTGCATTCGCGCACTTGCGCAACTGTTCCGGCGGAGGACGTAAATTCCGGATGATATACCGTTTGAATAGAGTCCAAGATGAGCACATCGGGGTTTACGTTTTCTACGGACTCCACAATTTTTTGGATGTCCGTTTCACAATGTAGAAAAATGTTGTCGCCTTTTACACCCAAGCGTTGCGCACGACCGGAAATTTGATTGACGCTTTCCTCCCCGGAAATATAGAGCACTTTATTGGTTTGGGAAAGTTCCGCCGCCACCTGGAGCATAAGCGTACTTTTGCCAATGCCCGGCGCACCGGCTAGGAGTGTCAGTTGGCCTTTCACCAGCCCGCCGCCCAGCAAGCGGTCAAATTCGCTGATATTAGTAGGGATGCGTTCTTCGTGTACGGTTTTGCTGTCTGCCAGTTTGACGACTTCGCTGGAAAATTCCGTAAAGCTGCGCGTGCGCGCGGGAGCTTTTTTGCTCTCTTGTGCTTTCACTTCTTCCACCAGGCTATTCCACTCCCCGCAGTCCGGGCATTTACCCGCCCACTTGGGGGCTTCATAGCCACACTTTTGGCACACAAAGACCGTTTTAAACTTCATTATTTCGTCCCTGCCATAGCGGCTAAGCCAAAGAAGGAGGAAATATCCTGGTCATTAAACGATACGTTGGCACGGAGGGCAAAGTTGTTCGTTTCCAGTGCATCGCGCGCCCAGGCCCCCACACTAAAGTATTTATTAAAGCGGAAATCCACCCCGTAGCTGATGTTGGGCTTACTAAAATGACGGCCAT
This sequence comes from uncultured Elusimicrobium sp., assembly GCA_900319325.1. Taxonomy (GTDB): domain Bacteria; phylum Elusimicrobiota; class Elusimicrobia; order Elusimicrobiales; family Elusimicrobiaceae; genus Avelusimicrobium. Next base: position 3,373 of record ONOD01000082.1, read on the forward strand.
TGATAGTGCGGTCACGTCCCCATTCGGTAAATTCACCGGTGAATGTAAAGCGGTCCAGGAATTCTTGCTGATAGAACGGCTTGAGTTCCACTGCCACACCGCCCGATCCGCGGATAAGCCCAGCGGAGAACTTGGCCCATTCATTGTACAAGCCCAAGCGAACATCAAATTTATTTTTCTCCATGTAGTCTTTCTCATCCAGCGTGTCATCTTCGTTGCCGATATTGGCCATACCTACGTGGTAGAAAGTATATCCGCTGGGAGTGTAAATATCTACGCCCAAATCGCTAGTGGAAAGTTTAGGATCCGGCATATAGAAGAAGTCATAATCCCAATACACCTGGAATTTACCCATTTTGCCGACGACAGTTTTCACCTCAGCCATTGTAGAGCGCAAATCGGCCACTGTTTCTTTCACTTCGGTCTTCATGTCCGAATCTTTCACCAAACTGCCGATGACACCTTCGCCATTATCAATGCTGGTTAGCAAGGCGGCTAATTTTTCGGTAGCGGCGTCCAGATTTTGCACAGAATTGGTCAAATAGGGGCGCATGGCCGCAATCATTTGATTGAGGTTAGTGGACAGTTGGCGCAACTCGTTCATCGTTTGATTGAGTTGGCTGCCCAACATTCCATTATTATTGACACTGTCTACAAATTCCTTAATGCTGCTCATCGTTTGCGTAATCATCACATCCATCGGCACATCGTTTACACCATCAATATATTCCCCGGGTTGAAACACAGGAGCCCCGGCATAGCCTTGTACTACTTTGAGGTACTTGCTGCCGATAATCCCCGTCATCACCACACTAAACTGGGCTCCTTTGCGAATGTGAATGCCATCCTGAATTTCGGCCACTACAATCACGTCTTCGCCTTCTATTTTAATCTTTTTGACTTTCCCTACTTCTACGCCGGCCAGTTTGACAGGGGCTTTAACAGGTAACCCCGAAGCATCCGCGAACTTGATGTTCAAGTCGTACGTGCGCGTGACGGAAAGCCCGCCTAAAAAGTAGAGTGAGAACCCAAATAAGACGAGTCCTAAAACTGTGAATATCCCTAATTTTGTTTCTGATTTCATAAATATCTTTTCTCCCTATTCTGCGGCCAGCAGCTTCATTTGAATCGGGCCGTGGCTAGATCCGGTAACAAATTGCTTTACATACGGATTATCCGTCTTTCTAAATTCTTCCGGCGTACCGTGCAGTAAAATATTTCCTTCATACAAAAAAGCGATATAGTCCGCAATCTTAAAAGCGGAGTGCATGTCGTGCGTGATGACCACGGACGTTACCCCCAGCTTAGCTTTGAGGTCAATAATCAGGTCGCTGATAATGTCGGACATGATGGGGTCCAGCCCGGTGGTGGGCTCGTCGTATAAAATAACTTCCGGCTCTACGGCTAGTACGCGCGCAAGCGACACACGTTTTTTCATCCCGCCGGAAAGTTCGCTGGGGTTGAGCTTGGCTACGTCCTCTTTAAGCCCCACCAGTGCTAATTTTTCTTTGATGATTTTAGCATATTCACTCTCGGGCACATCGGTCAAATATTTGAGTCCAAAGGTTACGTTTTGCCCCACGGTCATGGAATCAAACAGGGCGCCCTCTTGGAACAAATATCCAAACCGTCGGCGAATGGCAGCCAGTTTTACTTCACTTTTGATTTTGGTAATATCCTTCCCGTTGACCAAAATCTGCCCGCTGGTAGCTTCCAACAAGCCGACTAAACACTTAATAAGGGTACTCTTGCCCGAACCGGAACCGCCCAAAATACAGGTGGTCTTCCCTTTCGGGATGATCAAATTCACATCTTTGAGAACGTGTTTTTCACCAAATGTTTTTTGCAAGTGTTTAATTTCTATCATCTTAAATTCCGAATGCGGTTAAAATAGCGGTTAAGAAGTAATCTAACACCAAGATAAGCACAATCGTAGTTACTACTGCGCCGGTGGTAGATTTACCTACGCCTTCCGCCCCTCCGCGGGTACTAATTCCTTTGTAACAACACACGGTTCCAATCATCAATGCAAAAAAGAACGTCTTAATAAACCCGTGCATAAAATCGCCTACGCCCATGTAAGAAGTAATATCCGTTAAATATACTTCCCCCGGGATGTTGAGTGCATACACCGCTACTAAGTAGCCGCCCAAAATACCAAACAAGTTGGAAAACAGTGTAAGAATCGGCAACGTGAACACAAACCCGCACATGCGCGGAATCACTAAGTAACGAATCGGGTTAGTGCCCAATGTATAGAGTGCGTCTATCTGTTCGGTAACGGCCATGGTACCGATTTGCGCCGTAACTGCGGCACCCGCCCGGCCGGACACTACTACACTGGTAAGTACGGGGCCTAATTCGCGGATGAGTGAAAACGTAACAATCGTTCCCACAAAAATCGGGTCGCCAAAAATATTGCCGATGGTATTACCGGCCTGCAGGGCAAGCACCATCCCGGTAAACAAACTGGTAAGTGCCGTTACGCCAAAAGAATTTACCCCGATATTGACGCTTTGTTCTATGGTTTGCCGCCATTCAAATTTAGAACGC
>ONOD01000020.1 GCA_900319325.1 uncultured Elusimicrobium sp.
TTTTCCAGTCGAGGCTCATGTGCGGGCGCTCGTTGTTGTAGAAGTCGACAGCCACCTTCAACGCATTCCTGACTTCCTCTATGGAGCCAAAGGACATGTCCTTGAGCAGCTCGTTCTTGACGATGCCGTTGACACGCTCGGCCACGGCGTTGTCCTTGGGGTCTCCGCACTCGGTCATGCTGATCCTGATGCCGTTTGCCTTGAGGATGCCTGTATAGGCATAGCTGGCATACTGTACGCCACGGTCGGAGTGATGGATCAGGTCCGGGGCCGGATTGCCTTCAAGGCGGTCCAGGGCCATCTTCAGGGCTTCGACGGCAAACCTGGTCTCAAGCGTCTGGCCGACGCACCAGCCTATAATCTCCTTGGTGTAGTAGTCGGTGACAAGAGAAAGGTAGCAGAAGGTGTATTCGTCCGTCTGGCCATTGGGACAGACGGCCATATAGGTGATGTCGCTCACCCACAGCTGGTTGGGGCGTACCGGGATGAGTTCCCTGACCAGGTTGGGGTACAGGGGAAGGTCGTGGCTGGAGTCTGTCGTCCTGGCGCGGCGGCGCCGCCTGCGGACCTTGAGGCCGTACTTGTCTATGATGTCGTAGAAGCGGTTGTAGCCCACGCTGTGTTCTTCGCCGAACGAGGCACGGTACATACGCCACAGCTTGCCGCCGCCGATGCCGCGGTCCTTCTGACGGATGCGCCTGATATACTCCACACAGAACGCCTCCTCGGCAAGCTTGCGCATGGCTGTGTCGCCATGCTTGTAGTAGGCCTGGGTAGACACACCAAGCAGCCTACACAGCGACGTGACACTGTATTGCTTCACGTCGCGAGTGTATAGCCTACTTACTACTTGGTGCCAGCTTTTTTTAAGTCCATGCCGTAGACCTCCTCGCCGAACTTGACCATCTCCTCAAAGAAGTCGGCACGCAATCGCTCATGTTTAAGCTCGCCGCGGAGACGCGCTATCTCTTCCTGTAACTTCTTGTAATCCTCGGGGGTTACATCCTTACGTTTCTTCATCTGAACTGTCAATTCTTGGTTTCCTGCCTCAAAGGTACGGAGATAGTTGTAAATAGTACTATGTCCGAGACCGGTTCTTTTCATCACTTCACTCAGGCGAAGGTTCTCTACACGGTATAGACGGTATACCTCTTGCTGCAAACGGCAAACCGCAACTGCTAATTGAGGGATCGCTAAGCCTGCTTCCTTTTAGTATTACGCATAGCCACGGTTTTGCGGTAGCGGCTATTGCGCCGGATGCGCGCTATATTGGCATTGACTTGGAGAAAATTGCTCCGCGTATTAACGCGTGGAAACAGGATTTTTTCCATCCTTCGGAACTTACCGAACATAGCGATGAGTTTCTTACAAAGTTATGGACGCAAAAAGAAGCGCTGGTTAAATTATTAGGGACGGGGTTGGCTATTAACAGTTTTGATGTGCGCTGTGTTGATGGAAAACCTCAATTTTTCGGGCGTGCGTTGCAAATTTACCAAAAGCTGGGTTCTCCTCAAATTACACTTACCACTGTACCCGATTTGCTGCCCGAGTTTCAATTTTCCGTGGCTGTTGGAAAATAAATATTTTTGACGAATATTCTATAATAAAAACAGATGTTTTTGGGCCTTGACAGTTTTGTTTTCTCACGTATACTATAAGTGTACTTTCTTTTAGTGGGAATATATGGGTTGCCCGCTAAAGTGAGGGAATTTTATGTTATCTTGTAAGAAAGTAGTTTCTTTGTTTATGGCGTTAGCGCTCTTAGCAAACCAAGGTTTGCCGCTGTATGCTGGCCAAACGAAAAAATCGGGTTCCAAGAAACAAACTTCTTCCTCTAAGAAATACAAGTCCACGTCTGTGAAGGATAAATCTCCTTCCAAGAAATCAGGTAATTCTACAGCAAACATTCATAGCAATGTAGCGGCCCGTGTAGAGCAAGAGCAACAAAAAGCGCCCGATTATTGGGTGCAACAAGGAGCTGCATTAGCAAAGAAAAACTGCTACGGAGTAGATTGTGTATTAGGCATCTTGGAAAAAGCTGCCAACGATGGGAACTCCACTACAGAACAGGTTTGCCTATCAGCCAGCGGGCGGGCAGTCAACAATGATATGGTGTGTTTGGATGCTGCGGCATTTGCGCAGGGGGCTCTACATATGATTGTTTCGAGTGCCAGCACCAAAGATCCGTGGCTATACTCTGACCGCAAGACGGAAAGAACGTGGGGCTCCGATAAAGAATACAACGTAAAAACCGATTGGTACCCTTTAAAGGGATACGCCGCCAAGATGTTTCAATTAGTGGCTCAATGGGGTGCTTATTATGATTCGGACATTATAGGGCTAGGGAAATATTTCCGTGGAGTAGCTTTGCCCAGCACATGTGGAAAAAAAGAAGAGTCACATGGTCCCGGTAAATCCACCAACTATTGTAGTGAAGAAATGGCGGCCCTGATGGGGCTTGCTCTTTTGGCGCATGCCGAGCTCAAAGACAATAAAATAAAGTTTTCTTCCAAGATGGTACGGGAAACTGCCAACGAAGTTCTTACCAAGAAATGGAATTCTGATGACAAAAATATGGTAGTGCAGGGGGCTATTACTGCGCTAGTAACCTTGAACTCTCCCAATGCCTGGAAAGACATTGAAACCTTCCTTACCAAAACCTCCAAGCCTAAAATAGAGTTGGAGGATCTTTTTCCGATGGTAGAGGATCTTGTGGATTTAGGGCTTCTTGTAGCCAACGAAGCGGGAGCCCCGCGGGCATTTAAATATTACAATTCTGTGAATAAGGATTTTAGTTATTTAGATACGCTGGCGGCTCAGGAACAAGGGTATAAGTACCCCTATAACAATCCTGCCTTTCAGTATCCGAATGCAAATACATTTGAAGATGTGGGTTTTGTGATTGGTAAGCGGGCGGCTGAAGGAAGTGCGGACGCTAGGGCGTTAGCCAAAAACGTTATGAAAGGGGTCAGTGCTTACCGGAAAGCAAGAACAGCGCCGCGGGAAGTGCAACCGCAACGCATCACTACTACAAGTGGGGCGGTAGCACCGGCGGCTCCGGCTCCGGACACGCGATGGGCCATATCTTATGATGGACATTGGCCGGTCGTGATAGGTATTTTGAAAGGGGCTACCGGTAACCCTCGGTCTATTATTCCGGATGGTATGAGTGCGGAAAGCTTCTATAACATGGTTCGCGGTATTTTTGTAGATGAAGACATGTGGGATTTGAATGCAGGCACTGAAATTCACGTCACAAACATAGCAGTTGATTATATGAATGCACTGAGTGGCAAAAAAGAACGCCGTCTATCAACTGAGACTAAGCAATTCCAGGTGGCAAAAGAACGTTACAAAACAGTGATGGGATGGAAAGATGCGGGGCAATACGCCGACATGGCCATTCTCCTTTTCTCTGCCCCAAGTATCATTGTATCTCTACCGGCGTTGGGCCGGTCTATATATACTGCCAGTAGTTATTTGGTTAGTAGAGGAAAATTTGTGGGCAAGGGAGCTGTTTCTCTGCTTAAAGGATCGTCTTCCGTGACAAAGACCGGGAAAGGTGTTGCTAAGGTAGAGAATACGACGGTAACTGCTGCCAGAACAGAAAAAACAGCTATCCGGGCGGGCAAAGGGACCAAGACTTCAAAGACATCCCGAGGGAGCCAATCAGCTGCTAAACCCGCTGAACCCGGCAAAACAGGCAAAACGAGTAAAACAGGGAGGGGCGAAGCCTCCAAGCCGGACGAATCCGGTAGCACCGGTAAACCGGTGGCAAAACGGAGCCAACAAGGGACAGAGCCGACCCCCAGAACCGGGAATAACCCTGCTCAAGCCGAAGAAAATGTAACGGGCCCCTTGGACCAGCAGGTGCAACAAGCTAAAGCGGGAGCAAGCCAACCCCAAACGGCCGCCGAACGCTTGGGCAATCCTACGGCTCCAAAACCTGATTTAAGTCCGTCAGCAAAACCCTCTGCCATGCAACGTGTCAAAGGGGAAGCGGAAGATATTAAGAAAGCTTTCTCAAGATGGTGGAATCAACAAGCCGGACAAGCCCAAAAAGTAGGCATTATGCCTGGGAAACCTCAAATTAATCCATTTGCCGGGCTTGGGGATGCTTATAAAGCGGTAAAAGCAGAGCGTAAAACGGCAAGTGCAATTGGGCCGTCCAATTTAATCAAAGCTGAATCCTTGGATTCTTCCCATCGCATGGCTTATTTTATTAAAGAAGATGGAAGTGTTGCCAAACAGATCATTTCGGAAAAGGAATATGGACAGATTGTGGCCAGCGCTAGTGAAGCTGATACACGAGCTTGGGCTACCCGTTCGTTTAAATATAGAAAAGAAATGTTTGCATTAGATAACCCTAACCCTGGTATTGAAATTATAAGACAAACGCCCAAGCGTCCAGTTGCCAAAACCAATGTGGCTCCTGAGGAAGCTGGATTGAGAGAAGTTAGATTGGGAGAAAGAGGAGAAACTACCGCTCAAACGGCCCGTGAAAGCGCCGCTGCGGAACGAGCTGCCGCGGAAAGCGCTACTGCTGAACAGACCGCCCGTGGAAGATCCGTTGCTGGTCGGGCTGCCTCTGATAATGTTTCTAGACTTAGTAGCCAAATGAAGGGAGATCGGAAAAAAGTTTTTGATAGCATTTCTGAAAACTTGAATGAGGTATCCAATCTGCCTCTTACTGCTGCACAACGTGCGCGGGTAGAAGAAGCTGAGCGATATTTTAGTCAATTGACGCTAGAACAGGTCAATGACTGGAATGCACTGCAAAGTTCCGCAGAATTTCAAAAACACTCTATTTTACTTCGTTCTCCTGCCGCCACAGAACACGCATTCTATGTGGAAGGGGCCGGATTAGAGCCATACTTTACGTCATCCTTTGGTGCAAGACAAGCAAAAGGATTCATTCCAACGATTGTGGGCGAGCCAAAAGGAGGATTTGCCAGAAGTGATTTGCAAAAGGCCTTTAGGGTAGCGGAACGCACGGATAAGCCGATACTTGTGAAAATTACTGCACATGGTGAAATTGATTCAGCAGGACATTTTTATTTTCCCTCACGTGGACTGAATAATAGTACACGGGTTAATACTAGCGAACTAGTGGATGACTTGCAGCAGTTACGCCGAACCACTGGCACCCCGGAAGTGAACTTGCAGTTAGATGCTTGCCATTCTGGGCAATTCATGCAAGAATTTGAAGCATTACCCAAAGTGAAGAGAGAAGGCATTAATGTATATGTACACGCGGGGGGACGCCAACAAGAGAATTTAGTTGGTGCTATGGCAGGTAAAGCAGCTGGCCGAGGTAGCGCGGAAAGATCTATTGCTGTGCATCAAATTGATGTGCTTACTGAGCAGATTGGTAAAGGAAACGTTTATGTGCGAGGATATCTACAAGGAGAGCCGTTTAACCCACTTGAACAGGCATTGTGGAGAGCAAGAAGTGAAGGAAGTCCATTAGCTGAGGAAATAGAGGCCTTGTACGATATACAAAATGCAAGTAGTGCAGAAATAAATGGAGCGATGGCTAGATATCAAAAAATTAAGTCAACTTCGCGTTTTGGAGTTTCCCGAGGATCTAATTTTACCGAAGAAAGCGCACGTGTCTTTGGAGATGCACGGCGATATATCGAGGAAACAGCTACAAAAATGGCCAATGGACAACGGTGGCAACAATCGGGAGGTTCTTCAGGTGGAATATTTGCTAGATTTTTTGGAAGGAAGAAACCATAGATCTGTGTAGAGAGGAAGAAAACAGTTAAACAATATGAACTTTGATTTTGAAAATTACGTGTTTCCACCTTTGAAAGGGTTGTGTGTCTTGTTGCTTGGAACAACTGTAGCCAGTTTTATATGGCTGCAGTTCTCTTCTGTTCTATTCGGCCAACTGATGGGACAGGTATTATCCCCGTTGGTTCCCTTTTTCTCTTCGCATGATATGGTATATCACATGGTACAGAAAGTATTGATTGCCCTCTATCTGGTGTTTGTAACGGCGGGGATAGATTTTATCTTTTTGGTGTTGGTTTATACTTTATTAGATAAAATGGTTACACATCAAGCATATTGGAGGGGTATTGTCGGTGTGTCTTTGCGTGCCTTATGGGCTATTTTGAAATGGCAAGTGCTCATAGGGATGTTTCTGTCAATTAGTCTGTGTTGGAAGGAAACTTTCTCCGTATTATGGTTAGTTCCTTCTTTCTTGTCTGAGAGTTTGTTTAGCGGTATCTATACCGTGTTGTGGACGAGTAGTGTATTGCTGTTGGCGATAGGTTTTGCGTTTACAGAATCTGGTATAGGCGCTATCAAACGCGGATGGGAGATTCTTTTGGAATATATGCCTATATGGATGGTGTTTGCTTCGGTAAGCGTGTTCGTTTCCTGGGCACCTGCTGTGTTTGTCAGCGTAAATACCCCTTCGTGGGTATTACTTGTTATAGGATTAATCCAACATATTTTGTTATGTGTGATTGTGCTGATTTTTCTATTCAATCAACCCTATTTGCGAGGCACGGTCAAGGATACTCCTGTGAGCGATTCTGTCTATTAAGTTTGTCTGTAGTCTCTCTAATTTTGGTAAAATATATCTAGTACGGAGGGACTATGAACGAATTATTTGAAGATCCCAGATTAGACAAACCTTCTAATGAGCCGGCTCCGCAGAGTTTGGTTAAATTCCGCCAGATTTCCCAAGATGCACTAAAAGGTGCCGGAGAGGAACGGGTCAAGGCCCAACATGATAAGGGCAAAATGACCGCGCGCGAACGTATTTCTTATCTCTTAGACAAAGACAGTTTCATTGAAATTAAGAGCCTCATGGAGAGCTCGTGCAGTGATTTTGGCATCAAAGACAAGCACATAAAAGGTGACGGTGTGATTACCGGCTTCGGTCGTATTAATGGGCGTGAAGTAGCCCTTTATGCGCAAGATTTTACGCAGTTGGGCGGCTCATTGGGGCTTGCCCATGCCCAAAAGATTGCTGCGCTAATGGACCGTGCCATTGATGCGAAAATTCCGATAATTGGATTGCTGGACTCCGGTGGGGCACGTATTCAGGAAGGCGTAGATAGTTTAAACGGTTTTGGTGAGATTTTTTACCGCAACGTGAAAGCTTCGGGCGTTATCCCGCAAATTTCTATTATTTTAGGGCCGTGTGCAGGCGGGGCGGCGTATTCCCCGGCGCTTACGGACTTTATCTTTATGGTGGAAGGCATCAGCCACATGTTTATTACGGGGCCCGGTGCGGTGAAGGCTGCCACCGGTGAAGAAGTGGATTTTGATACGTTAGGGGGTAGTGTTCCCCATAGCGAAAAAAGCGGCGTGTGCCAGTTTGTGGCCAAGTCCGAACAGGATTGTTTCCGTCAAGTACGTGAGCTCCTTTCCTTCTTGCCACAAAACTGCGAAGAAAATCCACCGTTGCAAACCACCAGCGATTTGGCCAATCGCCAAGTGCCGGTTTTGGAACGTGTGTGCGAGATGGATCCCAAGAAAGCATTTCGTATTCAACACGTTATTTGGCGTTTAGCGGACGATTTCGGGTTTTTTGAAATCCATCAAAATTTTGCCAAAAATGTAGTGATTGGATTTATCCGCTTAGGGGGGCGTGTTGTCGGCGTAGTTGCTAACAACTCGGCCGTGATGGGCGGCGCGCTTGATTGCGACGCTAGCGACAAAGCGGCCCGTTTTATCCGCTTCCTCAATGCGTTTAATATCCCGCTGTTAACCTTGGTGGACACGGGCGGTTATTTGCCCGGCGTAGCCCAGGAACATGGCGGTATTATTCGCCATGGGGCCAAACTTCTTTACGCCTATGCCGAGGCTTCTATCCCCAAGGTAACCCTCGTGCTACGCAAAGCATATGGCGGCGCGTATATTGCGATGGGATCCAAGTATTTGCGGGGGGATTTCAATTTTGCATTTCCTTCAGCAGAGATTGCCGTGATGGGCCCGCGCGGTGCTGTGGAAATTTTGTACTCGCGCGATTTGAAAAAAGAAACCGACGAAGCCAAAAAAGAAGAACTTAAACAAAAAATGACTAAAGAATATTCGGACAAGTTTGCTTCGCCTTACCAAGCGGCTACAAACGGATCTATTGATGAGGTCATTGAGCCGGCCCAAGCGCGTCAAAAAATTATCCGCGCATTTGAGGTATTGGCCAGAAAGCGGGATCCCAAAAAGAATCCGCACCAGGGCAACATCCCCTTATAAATAAGATGATCATAAAAAACCCCGGGCTTATACCCGGGGTTTTTAGATTGGAATCTTTTAACGACTACTTTTATCAATCATCTTCTGCACTTTGGCGTTAAACTCATCAGCTGCCAGTAATTTTTCCAACGTCATGGGCATCCGGTAGCGCCAATAATGCTTGGGATTAGCCGGTACGTTAATGCGTTCGGCTTGCGGGTCTTTCCCACGCAAGTTTTCGTCCATGCTGGTCCAATCTTGTAGGCCAATTAAGGTCAACATAGATGGACTGGATAAGTGCATGCGCAAAATTTGTGTGCAAATTTCGGTATCGGCCTCTTTGGGGGCGGTTCCCTTTTTGCCCAGTACGTTATTATAGAATTTTTGTGTGCGTTCCGGTTCTTCTTGCCACCAAGCGCGCAAGACGGACATGTCGTGCGTGGAAGGGGTTGCTACCGACAGATACGGATATTTTTTAATATCATCAAACGCGGCGCCTAATTGTTTAGGCATGCGCTGAATCTCAAGCGAGAGTAGCTGCAATTTTTGCATGACCGGTTTAACGCAATCGGGGATCATACCCAGGTCTTCTGCGCAAGCTAACATACGGGTAGCTTGTGTTAGGTCCGGCAGTTTTTTAAGCGCTTCTTGTGCCCAAAAATCGTTATGGCGCGTAAAGAAGTAATAATTATAGATACGCGTGAACGCGGCTTGTTCTTTGGCGGATAACGTCTTAAAATAGCCGTCATTTAAAGCCGCAATGCGCGGATGGTATTTGGAAGGATCTTTATCATCCACTACAAATAGCACGTTTGAGATCAGCGCATACAACCCTTCCTTAAGTTGCAAATCTTCTTTGGAATTGTGTCCGGCCAACGCGGCCTCTACTTTGCGTTGTGTGTTGTATTCTTCACGCAGACGATAGGTGCCATCGGCTTGTTTATCCAAGAAATCTCGCTTGGCTTTGTCCGCCATATTGCCAAGTTTTTGTTTGAGGTAGTCTTCCGTAATAAGCGGGGTTAAAAATTCCGGCTTAAACGGCAGGTTCAATTCGGTAAGTTCCGCCGCATCAAACGGAAGCGCCGGAGTGAAATGCCCCAGCAGACCTTGTACGCTATGCAATGGAATTTGCCAAATGCGGAAAAACCCCAAAATGTGGTCAATGCGGTAGGCGTCAAAATAGTTAGCCATGTGCGTAAAGCGCCGTACCCACCAGCGGTAGCCATCTTTGGCCATTGCCTCCCAATTGTAAGTAGGGAACCCCCAATTCTGCCCGGTAGCTGAGAAATCATCCGGGGGGGCACCGGCTTGTGCATTTAAGTGGAACAAAGAAGGCTCCGTCCAAGCTTCCACGCTATCGGGCGAAATTCCTATCGGAATATCTCCTTTGAGGATGACGCCGTTTTCCCGGGCATATGCAGCAGCCTGGCTTAATTGCATGTGCAACATAAATTGCACGTAATACCAAAAACAAACGTTATTGTATTCGGGTGATTTGGGCGCACAGAACGCTAGCAAATCATCGTATGAGAACTTAGCATGTTCGGGCCAATTGGCAAAGTGGGCTGTTTGGTATTTGTCACGCAGTACGCTAAACATGGCGTAGGCGGGTAACCAGGTTACTTGATTGACGAAGAATTGGCGGAACGCACCCGTGGCCAACGCCTCTTGCCCGTGTGCTTGATACACGGCGTGCAGATAGTCTAATTTAAGCTGCAGGGCTGCTTCATAATCTACTTGCGGTAAGGCATTGAGTGCTTCGCGTTTTTGGTTAAACGCTTGAAGTAGTTTCTCGTCCGGTGCGGGTAAATCATCTAAGTTGATATACAACGGATGCAACGCATATACAGAAACGGCATTGTAAGGGTATGAATCCTGCCAAGTGTGCGTGAGAATTGTGTCGTTTACAGGCAAGAACTGCAATACTTTTTGATGGGTTTTTACCGCCCAATCTGTAAGTGCTTTTAGATCGCCAAAATCACCCACGCCCCATCCATTTTCTCTGCGTAGTGAAAATACCGGGATGACAGTTCCGGCCGCGCGGAATGATTTATTTTCTTTGAAATGGGGGCGCAACCCCTCTTGCACCCAGACGTTTCCGTCTGGCAATTCCGGCCGTATCAATGTGCGGTTGTTTCCGTCTTCCCAGTGAACCGCATCCGGAGATTGAATTAAAAATTTGTATTGAAATTTAGCGGGCAGCTTGGTCACATCCAGCGACAGCGTCCAGATATTGGGTTCCGTTTCTGTAAGGGCGCGTGCTTGAGAAGGATTCCAATTGCCTAGTTCTTTGGTACTCCCGCAAATCCATAAGGATTCGTTGGCTTTCAGTTGAGCAGCTTCTACACGCAGGACAAGGGTACGTTTAAATAATGTAAATGATTTGTTTGGCGTGCGTGTGCGTTTAACAAATACATCCGTAATGGCTGAAGAATGAAGCCAAGATTCACGCGGCAAATCCCGCCAGGTATCTTGTAATGTATAGTGCGTGACGGACGGATCAACCGGCAAAATACGAGGAATGAGTTTCCATTCACGGCGTACTGTTTGTTTGTTACGGCGTACTTCATAATGGTACGACATAGCGATCGGTTGATTAAATTCTAAAAGGATATGCCCCGTCCAATCCTTGCCGTCTTTGGTGGAAAGAGGAATGTTGATTTTGTTTTCGTTCGCGCCAGCGTTAGCACGATACAAAACGGCATGGAGCGTTTCGCCCCATACCGTTTTATAGTTAATGTTGAAAGATAGTTTCATTTATGTTTTACCCTTGTTGTGCTGCGTGATGTTCTTTTACCCATAGGGTAAAAGCGGCGGCTACTAATAAGCTAAGTCCGCCTACTCCCACGGCTGCAATGGCGCTACCTCCCAACACATATTTCATAAATGGACCGAAGAACAGGTTTACACAAATTTGCGGAATAACGATGAAGAAGTTAAACACGCCCATGTAAAAGCCCATTTTTTCAGCCGGCAGAGCGTTGGAAAGCATCGCATACGGCATGGATAAAATACTACTCCACGCAATCCCAATGCAGACCATCGGTATAATCAAACTCATTTTACTAAATTGTACGCCAAAAAGGGTAAGTCCTAAGCTGGCAAGGCCAAGCCCGCCAATGGCTAAACAGACAATGTGGATAATTTTGGCAGAGAATTTCGTCGTTAACCAAAGTAAAGCAAACGCAAAGCCAAACGCTACCCCGTTGTAGATGCCAAAACAGCTACTGCCCCAGTTAGCGGCCACTTCGTATTCAGGTGTGCCGGGTACGGCGTGGAAAACACCGCTGGCAATGCCGGGGGTAAAATATACCCACAGAATCATAAAAGCGGCCCAGGTAAAGAATTGTACAACAGCTAAGCGGCGCATCGTTTGCGGCATGGTAATCATGGCGGTCCACATTTCTTTGATGGAGTGCAACGGATCAAATGATTTTTTTTGCAGCGCTTTAAATTCCTCCATATTGGCGGGTGGGTATTCCGGCGTAGTAACCACCGTGGCGGTAATGGCAACCAATAGTACTATCGCACCAATGTAAAAGGAATAGCGTACGGTGGCGGGGATGTGTCCGATGGGAGCATCCGTGCTTACACCGAAGTAGGTTAAAATTTGCGGCAAGAAAGAAGCAATTACCGCACCTGCGCCGATCATCACACTTTGCATCGCGTAACCGGTTTTACGTTGTTCTTCGGGGAGTAAATCGCCCACGAAAGCGCGGAAAGGTTCCATGCTTACGTTAACCGATGAGTCCAAAATCCACAGGGCGATCACCGCCATCCAAATAGCGGTAGCCTGTGGCATTAGAAATAACGCAAAAACGGAGAAAATGGCCCCGCCTAAGAAGTATGGGCGGCGTCTGCCCAAGCGGCACCAGGTGCGGTCACTAAAATAGCCAACGAGGGGTTGCACCAAAAGCCCGGTTACCGGGGCTGCCAACCATAACATCGGGATCTGTTCTTCGCTGGCTCCCAAGCGCGAATAAATGGCACTCATATTTCCCATTTGCAGTGCCCATCCAAATTGGATACCAAAAAAGCCCAAGCACATGTACATAATTTGCATAAATGACTTAGGCGGCCGTTGCGTATTTTCCATAGTTTCCTCCTTGAAAGATATATATTCCCATTATAACAAGAAAATTTCATTTGTGTATCAAAAAAAATGATTAGATTCTAATGAACAGACAGCAGGATCCGCTCGTTTAAGAAAAGCCACAGTAGCCTATTTGGAAAACGGAGTTGCGCCTACGGGTGCTTTTATGCGCAGAAATCCCTAC
>ONOD01000083.1 GCA_900319325.1 uncultured Elusimicrobium sp.
CGGAAGAGGGACTCAATGACCTCGCCGTCGTCCTTGAGAAAGCCCGGCAGGAAAATCCACACGCCACGTTCTTGATCGTGCAGACCCATCAACCCACAGAGGTTTTTGCTAAAGAAAAACCCAGCGTTGAAGCAGTGCGTGAGAAACGCAATATCATTGAATATCTGTTCGACTTGGAAGATAACAGCCTTATCGTACGAGGGGAAGATGTGCCCGAATTAGGAGAAGGCCAAGTACGCTTTCTACTGGATCAAGCCCGCTAAACGGCTTTATTATACTAAGGAGTATACATGAAGAAAGTAGTTGTATATGGTTGCGCGGCAGTGCTGATGTTATCTACCCTCAACGCGTATGCCGGTCTCAAGAAAGTAAGAAAAGGGAGAAATCCTTCGCAGCGTGTCGTTTCGGCCGGTCGCCTGGAAAGACGGCTTCAAGCGGCTGAGCGGACCCGACCATCGGTTGAACACTCACTCCAAGGGCAAGCTTCCTCCTCGCAAAGGCAAGCCCCCGGTAATATTTCCGGCGAAAGAATGGGAACGCCTTTTGGCTATGCGATGGAAAACATCCCTGACTTGCAATTACCCGAGCGCGTTGTTGGTGAAGTCCGCCTGCCAAAGTGGGATAAAGTCCAACAGCCGGGAATGCGCGGACATATGATCTTTAGCGTATGGGAATTGCGCCTTGCAGAGGAAAGAACCCGGTGGTTCCAGGCAGAATTTACCAGTATTTTAGGAACCGAGCGCGCCCTGTTAAGCAACCATGCCAAATTAGAATATCAAATCCAACGCAATGCCGCCGGAGATTTACAGACGTTGCTGGATGCCTCGTTAAAAGCAAACCAAAAATACTTTGACTTGTCGTTGGAAAAATCGGAATTGATTCTGGTGCAGGAGGCTTACATCAAACAGCTTTTTGGTTTGGCGGAATCACTCCAAGCGCACGATTTTACAAAAGCCCCGGCCGCTTATGAGGAACTCCTTCAAAAAGCCCGGCAATTAGAGGAGCAACGCAAAGACTTGGGAATAGATGTGCAGTATTATAAATTTATCCGGGACTATGATTTTCACAAAAACAGTGGGGAAGCAGATAGATTTATCACGCAAACCTATCAGCAGTACCTCAAAGAGCAGCATTTGGCGGATGATTTAAGTAATATATATGATGCCGAGCATACATCTATAGAAATGGGCAAAAATGCGTTGATTGACGCACAACTGCAAGTAATAGATGATCTCGTCAAACTGACGGAGAGTCAGCACGCTATACACTAAGCGCGGCGGCAGACATCAAGGAGTATGCATGAAAAAACTAATTGTATGTAGCAGTGTGGCTGTATTGATGTTATCTACACTTAATGTGTATGCCGGACCCAAATTTAAAAAGATAAAAAATCCCAAGTTGGGGGCCCGTGTAACCGGAATTACCGCGGAAATGTTACGCATGGGAAAACTGCGCTACATACCGCGAACGGTGGAAAGAATTGCTACGCCAGCCCAAGCGCACGTTGATGCCTCGGCCGTTCATGCCCAACCGATAAATCGCGCCGCATCCCAGGGATTGGGGGACATTGGCAAATCGTCCTCCGGTTCGTTGAACCGTACCGTAACGCACGAAGTAAACCAAGCAATTCAAGCATCGCGCCTGGATGTTGCCCAACACACTTCTTTTACTTGGAAAGAGGTTTATACAGATCAGGCGGAATTGTCGCGCGATGTGGCCCGGTTCTACGATGGTAAAGGCGGCGAACCCTACATCGGGATTATGGGGGAAGAGTTAGTACTCTATGAAGTGCCGGAAGGGATTGTGTATCATCCCGCCACGCGCTTGTTTCCCAAAGAATTGGACCCGCAAAACGAATTTATCCTTTATAATCCGGCCCGCCAGCGCGGACAAATTATAAAGAAAGATATGCTGCCCCTGTTCAAAAAAGCCAAAGACGTGGACCGCAACACGCTGACAACAGGGGAAGAGCTTTTTCCCAAAAAATCGGAGGAAAGGACAATCGCACCGGAAAAAGCAACGGATGCTCAAGCTGCCCAGGCTTCCCCGTCACCGGAACCGGCCCCTGCTAAGAACTTTGTAGGCCAAGAGGTCTATAGAGGACAAGCCGATTTGGCGCGGGATGTTGCTCTTTTTTACGAAGGAGAAGGCGGCACGCGGGTACAGGACCTGTTTGGCCGGGATTTTGTTCTCTATGAGCTGCCGGAAGACGGAATTGTGTATCATCCTTACGGAAAAGCGGATCCGGAAATTTTAACCCGCGACAAATACGTAATTGTGTATAACTTGAACAACAACGCCGGCCAGCTGGTGGAAAAAAATTCCCCGGCGATGGAGTTTTATAAGCCCGTTGAAGATTTATCTGAATTTTAGTAGGTATTCCCAATTAATACCTCACTAGAAAATGCGAAACCCTCCAGTCCCCCTGGGGGGTTTTTGTTGCCAAAATTCTACAGAAAAGCTATAATATACCTGTGGTTTTAGAACCCATTTTAATACTAGTATAAGGAGTTTGCGCTTGCAGCCTTGTGCTGTAAGTGCGTAAAGAATTATGTTACCGACATACAGACCTAACAAAAGAAGACGTGCCAAACACATCGGCTTTCGCGCCCGTATGGCCACTGCCGGGGGACGCAAAGTTTTAAGCGCCCGCCGTGCCAAAGGCCGCCACGAATTGATCCGCGCTGCCTAAGCCCATGTTACCCAACGGTCTGCCGCATAGCCGCCGTCTGCATTTAAAACGCGATTTTGAACGCATCATCCAAGGCGGCTTACGATATCAACAAAGTGGGCTTGTGCTGTGGACGGATCAATCCCGTCAGGCAGGGCCCGCCCGTTTTGCGGTGGTGGTTTCTAGAAAGTTAGGACCAGCGGTTGTGCGTAACCGTACCAAACGAATTTTAAGAGAGGCCTTTCGGACGATACAAGTCCGTTTGAAACCCGGGGTAGATATTATTGTAAAACCCCAACATAGCGAAAATCTAAGTAAAGTGCAAGCAGCGCGTATGGCGCTCACGTCACTGTGCGAACAAGCCGCATTACTGAATTAGTTTCCTAATATATAAGGGAACCCCATGAAGAAAATTTCGCTTTTAGTAAACAGGGTAATTTTAGGACTATTAGTAGCAGGGTATACATGTGTGCGCCCTTTACTCGGGCCGCGCGGAGTGTGTAGATTCACTCCTACCTGCAGCCAGTACGCCAAGTTGGCACTACAAAAATACGGTGTACTAAAAGGTTCGTGGCTTGCTTGCAAGCGGGTGCTTAAGTGTCATCCGTTCCATGCAGGCGGGTATGACCCTGTCCCCTAGGCTTCCTCTTACGTTCCACCCGGTGGAACCAACTTAGAGGAGTAGTATGAACAACAGACAATTCCTAATTACCGCGATGTTTTTCCTCTTGGTAATTACAGGGTATAATCAGTTTGTAGCGTTGCCGCGCGCACGTGCCGCACAGCAAGCCGCCGAGGCTGAACTGAAAAAACAGGAAGCCTTGCAAAAGCAGACGGCGACGTCCCTGGTAAATACTGACGGAACTGACCTTTCCCAACTCACCCCTGCTGCCCCCAAACCCGAAGAACTTTTTACGTTGGATTTGCCTCAGGCGGATGTTTCGTTCTCATCCAAAGGCGCGGGGATTAAAACCTTCTTATTTAAAGATATTTTAGGCCCGGTAGATTTGACCCCATACCAGGGCGAAGGTTTTTTTGCTACGTTGCCGCAAGTGGATTTTACACAGACCTCCCGCACCGGTGATGCCATTAGCTTTGCCGGGGAAATTGTGCCCGGAGTTAGTGTGGAAAAAACTTATCAGCGCGAAGATGACGGCTTGTACCGCTTGTCCGTTACGTTTCACAACCGTACGGCCGGAAACATCAAACTGGCTGATTGGCAATTTAACTTTGGCCCGGGGTTAGCCACGGTTAAGAGCGAACTCAAAGATAACGAGCGTGAAAGCAAAGCCGTTTACCTGGTGCAAGAACAAGGGAAGAAAAACCCCACGCTTGAAACATTCACCAAGGACGAAAAGCAACCCCAACTCCCCTGGAAATGGGCCGGCCTGGAAAACCGCTATTTCCTAGCCGTACTCGTTCCGCAGAATTGGACGCCCGGTAAACTGTCTACCGAAAAAGTAGTCATCGGTACGCAGAAAACTTTGTGGACCCGGCTGGGGTTATCCAGCGGAGAGTTTAAGGGCCCGCGTTTGCAGATCACCGTACCGGGGGAAACCTTGGCGGCCGGTGCTTCCAAAACGTATGATTCCAAATTCTACTTCGGTCCGAAGGACTATCAACTCTTTCAAACGCCGGAATATGCGTCCTTCCACTTTGAACGCAGCATTGCGTTTGGGTTCTTTGGCGCGCTGGGTAAAATTGCCCGCAACGTGTTGGAACTGTTCTATAAATGGACAGGTAATTACGGCGTAGCCATCATCATGATTACGATCTTGCTGCAGCTGATTTTGTGCCGGTTTACGATTATGCAACTTAAATCTGCCGCGCAGATGAAAAAGATTCAGCCCGAAGTAAAACGCATCCAAGACAAATATAAAAATGATTCTGCTTCCTTGCAGCGCGAAACGTTGGCATTGTATCAAAAATACCACGTCAATCCGCTGATGGGCTGCTTGCCGATTTTAATTCAGTTGCCGATTTTCCTGGCACTGTTTAATGCGCTTAGAACATCGTGGGCGTTGCACGGGGCCAAATTTGTGTGGTGGCTGACGGACTTATCCGCCAAGGATCCGTA
>ONOD01000098.1:0-3891 GCA_900319325.1 uncultured Elusimicrobium sp.
AGAAACGCCAGGGCAAGAACTGCCCCGGGTACTGTCACACTATGTTAGTAAAGTATGTAAGCAATGTCAAGCACTAAAAGGACCTATTTTAGGCCCAGGCGGCCCAGGGCCTTGCTAGGCACTTTTTCCGCGCACGTGCGTGCATCCATTTTGATAAAATAAAGATATATATTTAGCAACAAACGCAACCCAAGGAGACATTCATGATTAAAAAATTAGTTGTACTTACCCTGTGCCTTAGCGGACTCATCCCGGCGTTTGCCAACGATACTGCCGGCACTTTGTTACCCACGGGCGAAATTGAATTTACCAAGCAACCGGAAATTATCCTCAAGCACGAGGCGCTCCTCCTGTCTTACACAGCCAAAGTGGACTATTTGTTTGAAAACACGTCCGACAAAGCCATCAATCAAACGATATTTTTCCCCATTCCCACCACGCCTATTATCTGCTACGAATGCGATTCCCACGCGTTTGATTTTCGCGTATGGGTAAACGGACGGGAAGTGCAACCCCAACTACACCGGAGCATTACCCTTAACGGAACGGACGTTACTCATTACTTTGATTTACTACATGTTACCGATTATACCCAGCACATTACTTTTGAGCCGGATACTTACGGCCAAGATTTAGAAGATGCCGCCGCGCCGTTGCGCAAATTACCGCGTGAAGAACAACTAAAACTGGAAAAAATCGGCATGTTAGCCAAAGGTTGTTTAGAAACCCACCCCGACACCGGCAAATGCACCCACAATCCGGACGTGTATCACTTAAATCCCGACAATTACCAGCAGACGGTTTCTTATTACTGGCAGCAAGAATTTCCTCCGCATCAAACCATACATATCCGTCATACTTATCTTCCCTCTTTTACGGCCAATAGCATCGGGCAGCCTTACGCCCCCGTAACGCCGGATTGGGATTACGAAAAACCGCACGATTGGTGGCAAACCGCCTCCTACATTGTGACTACCGCCAACAACTGGAAAACCCCCATCACGCGCTTTGACTTACTGATTTGGGGCGACACAAAAGCCAGCCTTAGCGCCTGGGATGTGCAAAATTGGAAAGCGTCTGATACGCGTGTTTCCCCGCGCAATTATTTATTGGTCAACCGTAAGGATTTTGTCCCCTCTCAAGAAATTTTGTTTGAGCTGGCAAGCCCTTCCTCACACTTTGATAACCCGTCTACCCCAGATTTGGAACTGTTCCGCGTAGCGGGGACCGCCAACGTGCGTGCCACCCCCAACGGAAAGAAAGTAACCCTGTTGGCTGACGGGGCATACGTATGGGCCTACCCCAGCCAAGAGAAAGACTGGTGGGTAGTACTGCTAAATGGGGAATCCACCGGTTTTACACACCGCCAAAATTTACTCCCATTTGGGAAATAAGACTGAAGGGCAAACAATGACATTTTTTCGCACACATAAATGGTTTACACTGGGAATACTGGGCATATTGGTAATCATTCTATGGCTCTTAGCCCCGTGGACGTGGACCAAGCCGGATTATTCTACCCAGCTTCACACAGGATATCGTTTTTTTGGGGTGCCCATCACCAAAAACCTGGCCAACAGCTTACTCACTTGCGCTTCTTATAAGCGAAGTTATAGTGAGAATATCGGTACGCAGTTGTGGACCAACCGCTTGGGATACAAAACTTTTTTTGCTATGCGCCCGGGGAACGAAAACAACTGCATCATTAAATCAGCAGAGCGCGAGGGCTTTGGCAGACCTTATACCACCACCGTCAAAATTTCCATACCTCGTGCCCTGGCCCACCGTGTGGGTGAACTCTTTTTGGCGGCATTTTCCCCCACCCCCGATAACCAAGAAAAAATCAAACATTTTTCCCGCCTGATAATGGGGTATGAGGCGTTTGGAGACGATACTATTTTTGCCGCCGGCCACTTTGAAACGTTTACGCACCACGTAGAAGAATATTTAGAACAATGGGACAAAGACACGTATCAAAAAGAGTATGAACGCCCCGAACGGGAGCGCAAGCAAGAAGAAAAACTTTGCCAAAAACTGCAAAAACAGTTGCAAGATATGCTTCAACAAAACCCGCAGTTTGCACAACTAAGCACCAACGAAAAATTGGCCTTAGCCCGGCAAGTAAAAAAATCCGTTTCTTATCCACATCGCTTGGGCCGCAGCGGCGGAGTAACCGGATACAATCCCAGTAAAGATGAAGGAACTATAGAAGAATGTTCCGAACTCTCTTGCTGCCTGATCAAATACAATTCCAAAGAGATTGTATCTGCCCAGTTTACCCCGCAAGAGCCATCTTCCCTCTATAGCCAATTGCCAGCCGGCCGGTGGGTATGGGAGGATTTGGATAATCTACCACCTCCCCACAGCCCAGGCGCTCAACTAGCGTGCTCTTACTCAGAATGTCACTGGGTAGAATAAGTCCCGTACGCGTCATATTTGGTATAATATATCTACTATGAAACACGGAATGAATTTTCAAGATATTATCGCCGCGCTGAATAATTACTGGACCAAGCAAGGCTGCATTTTGGTGCAACCCTACGACCTGGAAAAAGGCGCCGGTACTTACAATCCCGAAACATTTTTCGGCTCACTGACTAAAAAACCCGTCAACCGCGCGTACGTGGAACCTTGCCGCCGCCCTGCCGACGGCCGCTACGGTGAAAACCCCAACCGCTTGGGCAAATACTATCAATACCAAGTGATTATGAAACCCGCGCCGGAAAACATCCAACAAATTTACCTAAACTCACTCAAAGCCATCGGCCTGGATCCCAAAGAGCACGACGTGCGCTGGATTGAGGACGATTGGCAATCCCCCACGTTGGGAGCCAGCGGGGTCGGTTGGGAAATTTGGCTGGACGGGATGGAAATCACCCAGTTTACGTATTTTCAAAATATGGCCGGCTACGCACTCAACCCCATCACGGCTGAAATCACGTACGGTTTAGAGCGCATTGCCATGTACTGCCAAAAAGTAGATAACGTGTTTGACTTGCGCTGGAACGATACCGTTACATACCGCGACGTACATTTAGAGCAAGAGAAACAATTCTCACACTATTATTTTGAAGAAACCGACGTAGATCACCTGCGCCGATACATTGACGAGTGCGAAAAAGAATGCTATGCGCTATGCAAAAAAGGGCTCTATCTGCCGGCGTATGATGACACGATGAAACTATCGCAATATTTTAATATGCTGGAAGCACGCGGCGCAATTAGCGTGCAGGACCGCACCAACAACATTACCAAAATCCGCAACCTAGCCAAAGCGTGTGCCAAGGCGTATGTGGAAAGTGTAGAAGGCAAAGAGGAAACAAAGAAAAAATAATACATCGTCATTCCCGCGGGCTGTTGCCGGGAATCTCCACCGCTCTTGCAAGCACCAAGGAGGAGATCCCTGATAAAAACACTCGGGGATGACAAACGAGGAAACCGCAAAATGACACTTAAAAATGCACTTTTAGAAATTGGAACCGAACACTTGCCCGCCCGCTTTATGGGCCCGGCTCTGAGTCAACTTAAAACTTTAACGGAAGCAATCCTGGCCGAAAAACGCTTAAGCTTTGAGCGCGTGGAAACTTTTGGTACATTTCGCAAACTGGTTGTGTTCGTACATGGGCTGGCCGAAAAATCTGCCGACATCCAAAAAGAAGTTAAAGGCCCGCCGGCTAAACTCTTGAAAGATGCGCAAGGTAATTTCACGCCGCAATCTGCTGGGTTTGCCCAAAAAAACGGCCTCAAGCCCGAAGCCCTGGTCATTAAAGAAACGGACAAAGGTCCTTTCATTTATGCCGAGGTGCGCATCAAAGGCGAAAAGACGGACAAGCTCTTGCCCGATGTATTCACCCGCATTGTAACCGGGTTGGAGTTCGCCAAAAATATGGT
>ONOD01000098.1:3941-6119 GCA_900319325.1 uncultured Elusimicrobium sp.
ATATGGTATGGGAAGATTCGGGCCTGCGCTACGGACGGCCGATCCGCTCCCTCATTGGGCTCTATGGCAACAAGCTCATCAAATTCACTATTGCCGGCGTAACATCCGGGCGCTATACACATGGGCTCCTTTCGTATGGTAACAAACCGCTTAAAGTGGAAAGTGCCGACAAAGACGCATACATTAAACTGTTGCGCAATCAAAATCCCCCCATTTTTGTCTTGCCGCAGCAGCGCCGCGAAGCGCTTATTAAAAGCGTTACGGCTGAAGCTAAAGCCCGCGGTTATCAAGCGGACTTAGATGAAGATTTAATCGCCGAAACCGTCGCTTTTACCGAGCATCCCGTGGCCGTATGTGGAGACATGGACCTCAAAACACTCACGCTGCCCAAACTTTTGATTACCACCGTGCTCAAACAGCAACTCAAAATGTTCCCGGTGGTGAATAAAACGGGTGAATTGCAACCGTATTTTATCGCCGTGCGCGACGGAGCCTCCGTCAATCAAACCGAAGTGTGCACAGGCTTTAAAAAAGTTATGTCGGCACGCTTGTCGGACGCAGTTTTCTTCTACGAAAACGACCAAAAAGACGGGATGGATACATTCCACCGCAAGCTTAAAAATATTCAATTCTTAGAAGGCGTAGGCACCCTGGCGGATAAAGCCGTGCGCGTTGAGCAAATTGCCGGGGCACTATGCAAAACGCTGGGAATGAGTGACGAACAAAACGCCGTTTCCTACGCTGCGCTTCATTGTTACGACGACCTAGCCAGCCACGTCGTCTATGAATTCCCGGAATTACAGGGATATATGGGCGGACGTTACGCCGCGCTTACCGCCAAGACCGCGGACGAAAAAGCCGCCGCCAAAGCCATGGAAGAAAGCTACTGGCCGCTTACATCAACCTCCGCTTTGCCGACGACGCAAGCCGGAAACCTCGTTTCCCTGGCCAGCAAAATTGACACCCTGGCCGGCAACTTTTTAATCGGTCAAATCCCCACCGGTAGCGAGGACCCCTTTGCCTTGCGCCGTCAAGCGTTTGCCATTGTGCGCATCTTGCTAGAAAATAATTGGACGCTGACGGTCAATCAAGTGCTTAGCGCCACACAAGCTGCCTACACGCCCACCTATAAATGGACGGATGAACTGACTCATCAACTACGCGCTTTCATCGCCCAACGTGTGTCGGTAGTCTTGCAGGAACGCGGGCGCAATGGGGCCTTGTTAAAAGCAATTTCCAACTGGGCGGACTTACCACTGGGAAATGTGGAACATTTAATCAGTGCGTTGGAACAAGTGCAAACCTCGGCTGATTTTACTGCCGTGCGCGAAGCCGCCAAACGCGTGTGCAACATCCTCAAGAAAGCAGACGTTGTACGCACGCCCGTAAGTGAAGCGTTGTTTGAACTTCCCGCGGAAAAAGAACTTTACAAAACGGCTCAGCAAATCCCGGTTTGTACCGCCGCTACCGAAAAAGAATATCTGCAGGCGCTTAAAGCGTTGGAAGTTTTCAAAACCCCGTTGGAAACCTTCTTCAAAGATGTCATGGTCAACGTTCCCGACGAGAAAGTACGCACCAACCGTTTGGCACTTTTAACCCTCGTACGCGAAAAACTGACCCGCAACGTAGCCGACATTTCCCAGTTATGAGAATACTGCACATCCTGTTTGCCTTGCTACTGTGTGCTGCACTCCCCGGGCTAACACGGGCGCAGTTTTTGTCCAGCTGCTCACGTCAAAAAATAGAAAACAAAGTTATTCGTGACAGGGACCCTATTTCTTGGGTTACGTTAATAAACGCGGAAGAAACACAAGTCAATAAATCCGCCGCGTACGGGCAAAAACTCCCCACTTTTACGCAAAGTCAGCCCCCGCAAGGAAAAGGGCATCAGTTCTCCGTACGCTTCCACACCATTCAACGTGCCATTAACGGGCATACTTTGTTGCGCGGATATACACTGGTCGTACCGCAACCGGCTGATTTACTAAAACTGCGCGAATGGGAAATAGAGGCCTTGGCTACTTTCTTTAAGCAAGGTACTACGTACGAAACCATCCACCGCTCTTTTGAGAAAACAATCAGCAAAAAGCTCCAAGATGCCGTGGTGGAAGTACGTTTTTATGCACAAACATCCGAGCATACCGCCATTATGTTGGCAGATTGCCGTCATCGCAAACT
>ONOD01000084.1 GCA_900319325.1 uncultured Elusimicrobium sp.
AGCTTGGTAAAAGGAATCATATTGAGTACATCTAACAGGAGTACCCATACAGCCAGGTGAACCAAATAGGCATAAGAATCGCCAATTCCAATCAGTGCGGCAAACGGTCTAGCAAATAGCCACAGTAGAACTGATAATATACAACCGTTTATCAATACTCCATAGAAACAGTGTTGGAAAACATGTGTTTTTTGAGCGTGTTCGCTGGCAAAGCGCAAATAGCTTTGATCCATGCCGAACAGAAAAATGACATTGAGCAGCGCAATCACTGCAAACGTTGTGGCAATGATACCATAGTCACCTGGCAGCAAGTAGTATGTGTAGAAGGGAACCAAACAGAAGTTGAGCAGACGTGCCAACACGGTTGACGTGCCATAAATCAGGGTTTCTTTTCCTAAACGTTTAATACTTGCTGCCATAAAAGTAAGCGCGCAGATAAACTCTACGCGCACAAAATTATAATTTTACAAATAAAATCTCAAGCAAGGTTTTGAACTTGCCCACGATTTTTTTTGTCTCACGGATTGTTTCTTCGTGAGAGAGGGGGGTTTTTGCAATACCGCACCCCATATTGGTAACCCACGCCATTCCTAGTACGGATACCCCGCATTGGCGGGCGGCTAATACTTCCGGTACCACGGACATTCCCACTACAGTAGCGCCGAGTTTTTTGAACATTTGAATTTCGCTGGGGGTTTCAAAGTTGGGGCCCGTTACCGCAAAATACACACCTTCACGCGCGTTAATTTTGGCTTTTTTAGAAGCAGCCAATGCGATTTTGCGCATTTTTTTATCATACGCTTCTGTTAAATCAAAAAACATTGGTCCGAATTCAGGCTCGTGATTGTTTCCAATTAACGGGTTGTTGCACATAAAGTTAATGTGGTCTTTTAAAATGCACAGAGAGCCCGGTTTTAATTTCATATCCATGGAACCTACGGCGGCAGAAACTAATAATTTTTGTACGCCCAACATTTTTAGGGTACGGATGGAAATAGCCAAATCCTTCGTGGAGTGCCCTTCATAATAGTGAAAGCGCCCTTGCATAACGACGATGTTGCGGCCTTTGTATACCCCAAAAATTAAATTGCCTGTGTGCCCGGGGACAGTGCTTCTTAAGAAACCGGGGATAGTAGTATATGGAATAGTGATTTTGTTTGACAGCTGTGGAACAGATTCTGCTAGGCCGGAACCGGTAATTAAGGCAATCTCCGGCTGAAAGTTTTTCGTTTTTTTACGAAGGAAAGCTACTGCTTTTTTTACTTGCTCTAATTGCGTCATACTATGTCTCCTTTATACAGTCATACGGATTGGAACGAATGCATGCTCTATATGTTCTATCCCCGTAGGCAATATACAGATTACATCAAATCGAATACTGTCATAGGACAGGTTTTTATTTATTTTAATAAATTGAACGGCGGTGTGGGTAATTCGTTTTTGTTTGGTAGGTGTAACCGCGGCAATCGGGCCGCCAAAAGCATTGGAGGCACGCTCTTTTACTTCCACAAACACAAGTGTTTTTCCCCAGGAACAGATGATGTCTATCTCTCCGCCTGGCGCACGGAAATTACGTGCTAACAAGCGATATCCTTTCTGTTCTAAGTATTGGGCGGCTTGTTCTTCGGCCAGAGCCCCTGTAGCGGAAGTGTTCATGGTAAAGTGCTTGTGTTAGTTAATAGTTTGCGTACGGGCCCAAATGTTCGTCGATGTTCGGGGCAAGGGCCCAACTTGCGCAAGGCTGCTAAATGTTTGGCTGTACCGTATCCTTTATGCCCGGCAAAACCATATCCAGGATAAAGTTTATCAAGTACTCCCATATAATGATCACGTGTGACCTTGGCAATAATGCTAGCAGAAGCAATCGCCAAAGATTTGGCATCTCCGTCAATAATGGGATATTGTTTCATGGTTAAATCTTTAACGGTATAAGGCCCGTCAATTAAGGCGCAACAATCAGGTATTTGCAAAAATTTTTGAGAGGCCCGACGCATTGCTAAGAAAGTAGCCTGTAAAATATTAAGTTTATCAATTTCATCTGCGGTAGCAAAGCCAACCCCGTAGATAACGCCACGTCCTGCTGTTAAGCGTGCAAATAAGGCTTCCCGTTTGGCTTCGGTTAATTTTTTGCTATCGTCTACATCGTTAAAATCTTGGATGATGGATGGAGGAATGAAACAGGCACAAGCAACCACCGGTCCAGCCAAGGGACCACGTCCAGCTTCGTCAATTCCCACAAGGAAACTTGCCCCGTGGGCTAGCGCCTGTTTTTTATCAAACTCGCATAGTGGGCTGATCATGCCTTTATTATAACAATTCTACGTCGGTTTCGCACGCAATTTAAATCAACGTACAACAATTAACTACGGAAATATGCGTTCATACGGAGTGAGGGTGAAGGTGTTATCTTCATTTAACTTCACTTTGCACCACGTCAATTGACCGTTGATGTTTAAGCGTGTAACGACTTCTTCAATGTCGCTGGCGGGGATATCTTCTACTATAGTTTCCATGGAATCGCCAATAAATTTTCCTCGTATTTTTATAATAGTTAACATGGGTAAATCTGGATCAAGCCGGCGAGCTCCCCAGTAGGCTGCAGATTTTGGCCCATATGTTACATTAATGACGGGGTTTTCTATAAAAAATTTAATGGCATAATATCCCCCAGGGCTTGCATATGCGATGCGTAAAGTGCTGTTCTCTTCTCCGACATCTTTTAGGCGTAAGCCATTGGTTAAGATGTTGCGGATGGCCTCTCCGTCATTCGCTAAAGCTAAACCGCGGAAAGCAATATCTCCTGGTTCGGCAACAAAGGGAACTGAGGGTTTGGGTTGTTGGTGAGGAACGGGGGTAAAATCTACCAAGTCTTTCACAACAAACGACTGTCCAGACTGCAAGGACGGCAAAGCTGCTTTTGCCTGCTCCAACGCCTTTCTTTCAATTTCTGCGTTGCGACGTTGACGGCGCAAATTCCAAGCCTTCCAATTGCGTGCGGTTTGGGTCAACCAAGAGCGTTTGGGAAGGGATGCACGTGCCGCTTGATTAGCAGCAAGTGATGCCGCGGGCTTTCTGGCGAGTGTATAGTCAATTCCGGTTAGGGCCCCGTGCGCCCCACCATAATGGGATAATGTTCCGTGCGTAACCGCAGAATTGGCTCGTACTTGAGCATGATACTCTTTCTTGGACAATTTCCCGGCCCCTTTGCCAATTGCTTGGGCTTGCAGAATGGGCGTGGTTAAACCTAACAGCACAGTTAGAATGAGGATACGTTTCATACACAAATTTTATATAAATCATTTGCTCAATAACAGGGTCAAAAGACCTAGTGTCTTGTAGGTCTTTAAACCTAATTATGCGGGAGACAATTTCTGTTTAACGTGGAAGAGATTTTTGTTTTTGAAATTTGAAAAAACCCCAGCAAATTGCTGGGGTTTTTTAATGGCTCGCCCTGAAGGACTCGAACCTTCAACCTACCGGTTAACAGCCGGTCGCTCCACCATTGAGCTAAGGGCGAATAAATCTTTGCTACACATTTATTATAGTAAATCAAAAAGAATTTGTAAATCAATTTTTAGCGGTGGCCTGATACTCTTGCAATAATGTAACGACGGGTTGATTGTTGCATGCTTGTGCGTAATAAAGCGGAGTATGATGATACATGTCTTCCAGTGTGGGGTCGGCCCCTCGTTTTAACATATAAGTTAATAAATCTAAACGGGCTTTTTCGGTAGGGTAATCTTGCGTGACTGCCATTGTTAGTGCGGTAGCTCCCGAATGGGTTTGCGCATTCAAATCGGCCCCTTTAAATATAAGTAATTTGGCGGCTTCTGCTTGCCCGTCCCGCGCGGCAATAAATAAAGGAGTCCATCCATCAGGAGTAGGAGCATCAATGTCCATATCCTGTTCTAATAAGAACAGAATTATATCTTCATTCCCTCCAGAAGCAGCCGCCTGAAGGGCATTGAAAGTTTGAAAAGCGTATTGCCTTTCGGGGTCTTCAAATGTAAATTGATAATCAAGGGGAGCCCCTTGTTCGACCGCATTTTTAACTTCCAAGAGGTCTCCATAATAGGCATGTGTAACCAGCTCCTCGCCTCGTGTTTGCCTTAGGTGTGCACAGTAGGATAAGCCCAGCCAGCAGGCACATAAGCATAAAATGAAGACAATATATTTTTTCATACGGATTATTGTAGCAAATATGAGGTATAATAAAAATATGAGAAAAATAAAAGATAAAATTGCTGAATTGATAGATCCACATCATCAAAGTTTCCTGTTTTTCCATTGGAATACAACAGGAATTGTTGTAGTAATTGCGGTTTCCATTTATCTAACTCTAATATGGAAAGGGGTTTTAATGCATGCGTTGTTAAATAATATGTTTGTGTATCTGCCCAATTATTTAACACACGAAATGTTGGGGCATAACTTGGTAGGAGGAATTTTTTATCGTGCATTGTATAGTTCATATCCGGAGGTGGGGCGCTGGATTTTAACACTGGCCGGTAATGGAGTTGAAACGCTATTGCCTTTGTGTTTGGTATTTGCCGCTCTGCGCTTACAGGGTGGGCGTTGGTTGATGCCCCCGTTAATGTATTGGCTTTCCACTACGTTTTATGGGGCAGGCGAATATGCCCAGGACGCCCGCGCGTGCACCTTGCCGTTGACGTCTTCCGACATGATTACCACTCATAAAGCGGGAATCTAAAAGCAATAAGAAATCATCATTTTTTTACAGAA
>ONOD01000087.1 GCA_900319325.1 uncultured Elusimicrobium sp.
TATCACGGAGTTAAGCAACACGAATATGAAAGGTAAGCGTTTTAAAGGGCTATTTACAAAAGCAGTGATAGTTCTTTTTGTTATCTCTATGGTTCCGGTATTGGTAATTGGCTATCGCACCATAAAGATTAATGAGCGTTTGCTTAAAAATGAATTGTTGCAAACACAACGAATCGTAGCGGAACGATTGGCCTTTACGGTGGGGGAAACCATCAAAGACCAAGGGCAGTTGTTGACGGATTTTGGAGAACTGCATGCGGCAGTCGCTGAGGACGAACGCGTTTCTGAATATGCATTAGCTTATATTCAACGACATATTCCAGGGCTTTTTTACCTTGCGTTAATCTCACCTTCTCAAGGAATGATCTTTTCAAAAGGACAAGCCCCGGCTGCCAGTTTTGCACGGGTGCTCCCTGTGCTTACGCAAACTTGCTTGGAAGGGGCGCATTTTATTAGTGATGTATATTACGACCCGCAAGGAATGCCTTTTATTTGGATGGCACAACCCATATATGGTAATGCAACTTCACGCACGGTAGAATCTGTTTTTGTGGCAGCGGTCTATTTGGACGATATGATTAAAACATTGATGCAAGCATACCCGCTTGATATGGAGGCCGCTCTCGTTCCCTTAAAGGGAGATGTTATTTCGTACAACGGTGCCCCCGATGGGTTAGAGGGCGAACAAAGGCTTGTCTTACAACGCAAATTGCAAGTTTTAAGAGATCAGTTGGCCAGCCGTGATACGGCAGAAGTGCGATTGAATGAAAATGAAAAAGTTTTAGCGTCTGCAGTGCAGGTTCCTCGTACCAATTGGTATATTTATTTATTTCAGCCGGAAAGTGTCGTTTCGCAACGGTTCGTGAACTCCTTTTTCAAAGCCTCTGTAAAGGATATCAGTGTTGTGCTGCTAGTTATGCTCCTTTTTGTGGGTGTAATTAGCTATTTAGTCATTGTCCCTATTACGCGGCCATTGGCACGCTTGCGGGAGGCTGCTATCCGTTTACGAGGGGATGAGAATTTTGTTGTCAAACGGTCCGATGTGGAAATTCCTAAAAATGAAATTGGGGATTTGGCTAATTCGTTTGTGGATATGTCTGAGTCGTTGCATCAACGCCGGCAAGAACTGATGAAAACCCAACAGGAACTTGCTCAAGCAAACCAAGAGCTGGAAGAACGCGTTGCCAAGCGTACAAAGGAATTGCAAGCGGCTACTAAAGAACTTGTGAAAACCGAACGCTTAGTTGCTATTGGAAAGATGGCCTCCATCATCAGTCACGAAATACGCAACCCGCTGGCCGTGATTGGGAACGCCACTCGCTTAATTAAAACATTGGTGCAACCTAAAGAACAGAAACTGCTCAAACAGTTTAATGTAATAGAAGGAGAGATCCGCCAAGCTAACAGTATTATTAGCGAAGTGTTGGATTACGCACGTACCCGTGAGATGATTTTTACCATGGTAGATGTGAACAGCTATCTGCGGGAACTGATTTCGGCATTTCCCATGCCTGCGCATATTACAGTAAAGGAACAATTGGATGCGGAAAATGTTCATATTAAAGTGGATGCGGAGGAAATTAAACAGGCATTACGCAATATTATTACCAATGCGGTGGATGCTATGCCCGCAGGGGGGACTTTAACCGTAGGGTCCAAGGTTGGACGTAAAGTTGTATGTATTTACATTCGGGATACAGGAATGGGATTGACGGAAGAGGTGCGGAAAGAGATGTTTTCCCCGTTTTTTACGACTAAGGCACGTGGAACAGGCTTAGGGTTGGCTGTAGTGAGCAAGGCGATTGCTCGGCATAAAGGCAAATTGTTCATCGGAAGCGAACAAGGGAAAGGAAGTTGCTTTTGCATTTTCTTAAAAATTTACCGAAAAGTAGGAGATACAAATTATGGAGAAGCAAGTTAAGATTCTGGTAGTAGATGATGACAATAACTTACGTGAAACCTTGGTGGACCTGTTAGAAATTGAAGGGTACAAAGTTTATCAAGCGGGAAATGCCAAAGAATGTTTGGAAATTTGCTCAAGCGAATTTTTTAATCTCATTTTGATGGATTACAACTTGCCCGATGAAAAAGGGGTGGATCTAATCCGCAAAATCCGTTCCTTCAACCAAGAGACACAAATTATTATGATCACGGCGTACGCTTCCTTAAATGCCATTATGGAAGCGATGCAAGAATCGGTATATGATTTCCTAATGAAGCCGGTAGATTTTGACTATTTAAAACGTACGATTAATCGTGCATTGGATAAGTATTTCTTGGAACAGAGCAACAAGGAGTTGTTGGCTCAATTAAAAACACGGAATGCGGACTTAGACCGTTTAAATAATATGAAGTCCAAATTCTTTTCCATCGTATCGCACGATTTGTCCAACTCGCTTATGACGCTCAAAATGAGTTTTGATATGCTCAAAAAGAAATTGGTGGCGGATGAAGAACAAAAGAAAAAGATGATGTTTATGGATGAGTCAATTGCGCAAATTGAACATTTGATTAAAGACTTGGTAGATTGGGCTGCTATTGAAAAAGGGAAATTGCGTATTGAAAAAACCCACTTTGAGCTGACCGAAAGTTTGCGCAAGACGGTTGAAATTTTTAAAGCCCGGGCGGCCAAGCGTAATATTTTAGTTACCTTTGAAAGTGCGGGGCAAATTTCAGTATTTGCCGACGAAAAACGTATCCGGCAAGTAATTTCAAATATTTTGGAAAACGCCGTCCGTCATACCCCTGATAACGGACAAATTAGCATTGTTGTTAGTAAAATAGATGAAAAAAATGCTAAAGTATCGGTAGCGGATTCTGGGGATGGTATTGAACCCGAACAGGCCCCCAGTTTGTTTGCGAGTTTTGCCCAGTTTGGGGACAAAAGCCGGGTGGGCCGTTTGGGGCTAGGATTATCTATTGCAAAAGATATTGTGCTGAATCATGAAGGTCGTATCTGGGCGCATAGTGAAGGCGTTGGAAAGGGAGCCACATTCTGTTTCACTTTGCCCATTGAAAAATAGATTTTTGAAGTGAGAGGAGATTATGCCAACAAATAAAAAGAAAAAAATCACTGTATTGATTGCAGATGACCAAACGCTATTCCGTGAAGGTATTAAAGATATCTTAACGGACGAGAAATGGGTGGAAGTAGTTGGGGAGGCTTCTGACGGAGTGGAAGCGGTTGCCTTGGCTAAGAAACTAAAACCCGATGTGGTGCTCATGGATATTAAACTTCCTAAGATGGATGGGATCAACGCCACACGCAAAATTCGCGAGACTTGCCCACAAGTCAACGTGCTGATGCTATCTAGCTTTGAAGATGAAGCCCATGTGCTAGACGCTATCCAAGCGGGTGCGAATGGCTATTTGTCCAAAATGTTACCTGCCGCGGAATTAGTCAACTCCATCAAAACTTTTACGAGCGAAGGGCTCATGATTCCGCAACAACTGATGGGTAAATTGTTACATGGTTTGCGCAAAATGGGGGATACCAGCGTTCCTTCTCAAGCTACTTTGACCAAAACAGAAATTAAAATTATGGACCTACTGGGCAAAGGGCTTAGTAATAAAGAATTGGCCAAGGAACTTAATTGCAGTGTCAAAACCATTAAGAACCACCTCAATAGCGCTTTCCATAAGTTAGGGGTAAGCAGCCGCACGGAAGCGGTGGTAAAAGCCATTGAAAAAGGCCTTATTTCTTCCGAAGGGAATATTGTAACCGACGACGAACTGTAATTATATGAAGTTGCTAAAACCAGAAAAACAAACCCTTTCAAAAGGGCAAGCTACCATTGAATATGTGTTAATGCTTGCCTCTGTAGTGGTGATTTTTTCTGCGTTTCTAACAGCTTTTCATACGGATATGGTACATTACTTGTTCTCCTTCATTGGGCAATTGCTTCCCGAGGGGCAATAAAATGAACCTGACAAAGCATATACAACACACTTTGCATAACCGCCGCGCACAACTCCTCTTGCCGGCGGTGCTCTTGTTACCGTTGTTTGTGCTTGTCATTTATCTATTGATGGAAGTAACGAAAGTTTCCATTGCAAAGATGCGTCATCAATTTGCTTTGGATAATGCCGCCTATTCACAAATGACTTCTGTCAGCGTATTTTTGAACGCAGTCGGTTTGTTAAACGGGCCACTTCCCTATCGTGTATTAAAAACTTACGATGAGCCATTGAAAGTGGTTGATCCGCAAAATACTTATCGTGAGTCCGATAAATGGACGGTATTTGATTTGTTCTTCCAAGCGGGCGCTGTTCCTACCATCGCGCCAGACTATGACAAGGGCGCGCGCTTCAACCCTTCCCCTAAACAAGAATCGGTAGATTGGGGGGTGCATTATGCCAAATACGATGGTATTGATCAAAAAACCGATGACGCCGGTAATCCAATTTATGATCGCACTGAATGGGAAAAGGAAACCCCCAAGGAAATCAAGGATGCCGTTGTCTTGATGAATGAAGAAATGGTCTCTAAGCATTACATAGCGGCCAAAAAGGTAGGGCTCCCGGCAATTTTGGCCTATTTGAATACCTACGTGCAAGTGGGGGATACCTATAATTTGCAGAAACACATTTACGAGAGTATTACCAAAAATGCAAAATCTTTTCGTGAAGGATATTTTTTGAACGTAGATGTAGA
>ONOD01000023.1 GCA_900319325.1 uncultured Elusimicrobium sp.
AAAAGACTATGAAACATTTTCTGTTGTGTGTATGCCTGGCTTTGGCTGGCGGAGCTGTGGCGTTGCCGCTTAGTCAAGAAGCGCAAGCCGAAGCACAACTGTTCAACGATTTTTTGGAGGCTGCTTATGCCCAACGCGCCGGCGACCCGGAGCGATTTGAACTACTGCAGCGTGTGTTGGAGCAAGCGCCCGATAGTGCCTACGTTAAACAGCAATTAGTAGCCGAGGCCCTCGCCGCCGATCAACCCAAACTGGCGCAAGCGTATATTGATTTTATTGAGAGCGCGCAGGACGACCCGGAAGCTTGGGCCGTGTACGGAACCTATCAATGGCAAGCACAGCAGTATCCCCAAGCGTTAAAAGCGTACGAAAAATCCCTGGAGTTGGACCCCGATAACGAGCTGATTTTGTTTGAATATATTACCATGCTTTCCGCCAACAAACCCCAACAAGCCGAAAAAATGCTGATGGATCTGGCCGCCGCGCGCCCGCAATTAGCCCCGGAACTTTACACGGAAATCGGCAAGATGTACACGTTTCACCAGCAATATCCCAAGGCGTTGGAATTTTTTGACAAAGCGATGGCGCTGGATGGAAGCAATCCGCAGCCGCGCTTAGGCCGTGCACAAGTGTACGAGAAAACCAATCAATATTTTCTGATGCTGCATGAGCTGGAAGAATTGGAAAAAATGGGCTACACTACGCCGAAAACGCTCTCGCAGATGGCGTCGGTATTTGTGCTGGTCAAAGATTTACCCCGCGCCAAACACTATTTTTTGCGTGCCAAAGAACAAGAAAATGACAATATCCCGGCAAATTATTTTTTGGCACTCATCGCCGAACAAGAAGAAGACTACAACCGCGCGATTGCTTACTTGCAAGATTCGGCCGATTACACAACCGAGCCCGCCAAGCAACTGCAAGTCAGTTTTTATCAGCGCAAGTTAGAACGGGAAGAGGACAGCTTGCAAACGCTCAAAAACGCTTACAAGCAATTTCCGGATCATAACGAAACTGCGTATTTCTACGGAATTGCCCTCTACGAAAAAGAAGACTACAAGCAATCGGCCCGCGTGTTGTTGCCGTTGCTGGAACGCCTGCCGGACAATAATCAAGTGCGTTTGCAATATGCGTTTGCGTTGGAAGGTCAAAAAAAATATGACGCTATGGAAGAACAGCTGCGCATTTTGCTAGAGAAAAATCCGCGCGATGCGGCGGCGCTTAATCTGTTTGCGTATTCGCTGGCGTTACGTGGGGAGCGGCTGAGCGAAGCGGCCGACTATATCGCGCGCGCCTTGGCCCTGGAGCCGGAAAATTTTTCTTTTATGGATACGCAA
Source organism: uncultured Elusimicrobium sp. (assembly GCA_900319325.1). Taxonomy (GTDB): domain Bacteria; phylum Elusimicrobiota; class Elusimicrobia; order Elusimicrobiales; family Elusimicrobiaceae; genus Avelusimicrobium. The sequence continues at coordinate 1,338 of ONOD01000023.1, forward strand.
GCCTGGGTGTTTTTTAAGCAAGAACAACTGGAAAAAGCAGCCGATATAGTGAGCGCCATTCCCGAAGAACTCTTGGCTGCCAATCCCGAAATGGCTTACCACGCCAGCTACATCTACGCGGCCTTGGATGACACAAAAAAAGCGGCCCACTATTTTCAGATGGCGTGCGCAAACCGTCCGGATAAATCGTGCCATAAAGAAGCGAAAAAATTCTTTTAATTTCCTTCCAAATATACCAGTAATGTACCGCGTGTGAATGATAAACGTATCCGCGTGGCGGTCGTTTGATTGCTTAGCGTGCGCGTAGTGCCGGGGAGCAGATTTTCATCGTGTAAAAGATATTTGCATCCGCTAAGAGTCACCCCGGTACAGGGTTTGAGTATCAGTAAACTGATGCGTTGATTTTTTTGACACGCAATTTGTGCGCTTTTGACCAGCGGGAAAATCCGCCAGCCATCGCCCACCACGCATAAGGATAATTTGCGTGCCCACCGGCCAAGTGCCAGCAAATTCCCGATGGAAAAATCCCATCGGTTTCCTACAAATCCCACCAGCGTGGCGTGCGTTACCTGTTGTTTTACCGCCCAAGAGAGCGCTTTTTCTAAATCGGTATTTTCTTGCGTGGGTACGCGGATCAGCCGGTCCGTAAGCATTTTTTGGGCGCGGGGGGAAACAGAATCCAAGTCCCCAATCACATAGTTCGGGGATAGCCCGGCGCGTAGGGCCTTGTCGGCTCCGCCGTCTACAGCCAACACAACATCGGCTTGTGCGGCTAAGCGTTTGAGGGTGGCGGAAGGTACGCTTGGTGCGTTACCGATCAGTAATGCCCGATAGTTGCGCATGGGTGGGTTTCCTCCCGATGAGTAAAATCACTAAGCTTACTAATATCCCGATGTAGAAGGGATCAATAATTTGCAGAAATTCGTTTTTGGGGATCACGTACCACACGGTCATTGCGGCGGCGGCACAAAGGGCGCTTGTTACAAACAGTGTATCGCTGATGCGGTTGGGGGAGAGATAGTTGAGCACAATGGGCACCAGCAGGCACGCCGAGAAATACGACCCCAATACCAGCCAAATCGTTTTGAAACTTCCGTGGAAAAATTGCGCCAACACAATGGAGAACGCCCCCACAAAGAAGATGGAAATACGGTTGGAAAGTACAATATTTTTAAAGCGTTTGCGCAGCAAATCAAAGCTCAGCGTGTTGGAAGCTATAAACAAAAACGAGTTAAGCGTAGAGAGGATGATGGCTAAAATCCCGGCGACAAAAAATCCGCGCAGCCCCACCGGTAGTAACTGAAGCGCGTAGAAGAAATACGCTTGCCCGGGTTGTGCTTGCGGCAGTACCGCGCGCGCATAGAGCGAGCCCGTTGTGGTGCAACAATCAAACAAAAACCAAATGACGGTGGAAATCAAAATTCCTTTGCGCACAATGGCGGGGGACTTGGCGGCAAAACAACGTTGGTAGAAGCTGGGGTCAATGAGCGTGGAGAGCGCAATAAATCCCCAAATAAGCGTAGTAAGCCACGAATTTCCGCCCGTGAGCGTAAAGTGGCTGGCGGGTAAGTTGGCTTTTAAAAACGCAAGTCCGCCAAAGTGTTGCACGGAAAATATCACCACCAACGCAACCGAGCCGCACATCACAAAGAATTGCACAATGTCCGAAAATACGACGGAACGCAAGCCACCCCACGCACTGTAGAGGCACACAAACAGCGTTCCCCAAATCATCCCGTTAAGCACGCTCATGCCAAACGCCATGTGTAAAAACATGCCCAAAGACAGCACATACACAACGGGCGCGATGTAACAAAATGTCAGCACCGCGGTTACTACGGCCGATTTGGGGCCAAACATTTGGCTCACTAAATCGGGCAACGTGTAGGACGAGTATCGCGCCAGGCGCTTGGCTACAAAGAAAGCAAAAATCAAATACGCCGCGTACCAAAATACCCCCTGTGTAACAAAGTTGAAAATCCCATAGTTAAATGTGATTTCGTTGACGGCAAAAATGCCGCCGTACCAAGTGGCTACCATCGTTACCACAAATAAGGGGAGCGTAAGCTGGCGTCCCATGAGTAAGTAATCCAACGCGGACCAGGCTTTGTCCCGGCGGTTTTTGATACGCCACGAACCGTACACGGCGGCCGCCGCAGTTACGATAAGTACCGCAAGAAACACGATCCAATCCAGTGCTTGAAAGTAGGTAACGGTTTTTAGTTCGGGTAGCATAGTATTATTTTATCAAAAAAACCCCCGGCACTAAACCGGGGATGTTTAAAAACGGCGTTGCGCGTTACCATCCGTTGAAATACGGCGGAATTAAGAATGCAAAACTCAAAAGGTACATCAGCACCAGTAGCGGCAAAATCCATTTGAGCCAGCGTCCAAAGCTGATGCGCGCAAACCCGATTGCCGCGATGGTTACGGGGTCTGTAGGCATGGTGATATTGAGCCAGCTTCCGCCGAGCTGAAACGCCAATACCATCGTCTGGCGCGAAATGCCGATCAGGTCCGCCAGCGGTGCCAAGACCGGCATCGTAAGCACGGCTTTGCCCGAACCGGACGGAATGAAGAAATCAATCACGGTCTGCAGCATCATGGCTGCCCACGAGGCGCAAATAGGGTGGAGGTGTTTAATGGCGCTGCTCATCCATTCCAGCAGGGTGTCTAAGATGTGACCGTTGTTGGCGATAATCACAATCGCTTGCGCAAAACACAAGAGCATCGCAATTTCCGCCATGCTGCGCACCCCGTCAAAGAACGCGTCACTAAACTGTTGCATGTTCATTTTACCCAAGATGCCGCACGCAAACCCCACGCCTAAAAAGAGCGCGGCGATTTCGGTAATGTACCAGCCTTCTTCTTCCAGTTGGAGCATTTGCATCAAATCAACGCCCCAGGTGTGGTGGATGAACGAACAAATTTGCGGTTTCAGCACGCCCAAAATCAGCGTGACCATACCCAGCCCAAACGCTAGGAGGACCCATTTTTGCCGACGTGTGATGCGGGCGGGTTCTTTTTCCAGTTTTAGTTCTTTGCGTTTTTCCTGGTCAAAATCGTAAGTTAAACTGGCCTGCGGATTTTTGCGGATTTTGTGGGCGTACCACATCATCCAGGTGATGACTACGGTCGTGCATACGCCCCAAATCAAAAAGCGACGACAGTGCCAGCGGAATAAAAATCGGCACAAAGATCAGTGCTTCTTCGCACATTCCGAAGGTGGCTCCGCATAGCGAAAATACAATAATCCCTAACGGAATAAACAAAAAACGCAGCTTGGGGTTTTTTTGAAAAAACTGGCTGGCGGCCCCGATGCCGGCTGTAATAGCGCCGGTCTTTTCTACAACGGCTAGCACGCCCCCGATCACTAACAAAAATACAATTACTTCGGCGGTATTGGCAAACCCGTGGATGGGTGCTTTTAGCACGTCAAAAATCCCTTGCGGGGCGCGCTCTACGGCGTGATACGTGCCGGAAACCACCATCATACGGCCCTCGTGCTCTACGCGGTCATAACTGCCGCTGGGCACTATCCACGTCATTACCGTTACTACCACGATGATGCCTAAAATCATCGCGAATGTATTTAGTTTGATTTTCTTCAGGATGCGTGACATCGTTTTTTGTTTCACCTCTGTGTGTTTTAAGATTATTTACAGCAAGTACATATTGTACTAAAAATAGACTTTGTAAATCAGCTATTTTTCCTGTTTTTTTGATATACTGATACTATGCTATATATTGTACCCACTCCCATCGGCAATTTGCGCGACATTACCCTGCGGGCGCTGGATGTGCTCCAAGCGTGTGATGCCGTGTTATGCGAAGATACCCGCCGTACGCAAACGCTCTTAACGCATTTTCAAATTCACAAGCCGCTATACCGCTACAACGAAAATGATGAACGCAGTGTGGCCCGCTGTTTGGAAGCGCTTGAGGCCGGCAAGAATTGCGCGTTGGTGAGTGATTGCGGCACGCCGTGCATTTCCGACCCGGGGTGGAAACTGGTCAAGGCGGCGGTGCAACATAGTATCCCCGTAACCGCGTTACCCGGCCCCAGTGCGCTGGCGTGTGCCCTTTCGGGGGCGGGGCTTACAGGCGGCGCGTTTACCTTCTTAGGCTTTTTACCCCGCAAACCGGGCAAAGCCGCCAAGCTGTTAAGCAACGCGGCGGCGCTTGCACATCCCGTTGTGATTTATGAATCGCCCTACCGTGTAGTCAAAATGTTGGAGTTGATTGCTAAAACGCTGGGGGAAAATATCCCCGTGGTAGCGGCGCGTGAAATTTCAAAAGTATATGAAGAATATGCCCGCGGCAGTGCGGCCGAATTGGCGGCCCGCTTCGGGAAGAAAACAAAAGTACAGGGCGAGTTTGTGCTGATTATAGATTGCTTCGGTGCCCGGGAGGAAACACATGCAGACGAAGATCTATAACATGCGCACCCTAACCGTAGAACAAATTGCCGACATTGCCCGCGATCTTTCGCAAGGGGCGTTGGCTGTTTATGCCACGGACACGGTCTATGGCATAGGCACAGGTGCTTTTTGTGAAGAGAGTGTCCAACGTATTTACGCGCTCAAACAACGCCCGGCTACGCAACCGCTCCAACTGCTTTTGCCCTCGCTCATTCAGGCGCTTCATATCGTGGATTTTGGGCCGGGGGCGTTGCACGTAGCGCAAGTATTTTGGCCCGGCGGGTTGACGCTCATTGTGCCACCCAGTAAAGCGGGGAAACCCTTACTTCGCGGTAGTAAAGCCTTGGGTTTGCGTGTGCCGGCGCATTTGCCGTTGCTGCGCATCTTATTGCAGATGACAATGCCCCTGGCCTCTACCAGTGCCAACGTGCACGGCAGCCCTACGCTCACGCGCGAAGAAGACGTTGTTAAACAATTTGACGGACAGGTAGATTATATTTTAACGGACGGCACGCTAAGCCCCACGGCTTCTACCGTGCTGGACGCCACAGGCGACGAACCCCACATCCTGCGGGAAGGCAGCCTGGATATTGAGGAGTTGCTAAGCGTCTATGAGGACGTGGAGGATTTTGTATGAGTACATCGCAGTTCTTGCTTTCTTATTCACTCTTAATCATTGCTATTATTGCGCTGCTGACGTATTGGATTACGCGCAAGTTTGTACTCAGAAAAATGAACCGCACCATCCTCAAGGCCGAGCACAACTACCAACAACAAATTGCCAACTTGCAGATGCAGCTTTCCGGCAAAGTGAATATGCTGGAAAGTATGGTGGAAAAGTTGCGCCTTTCCAACCAGGAGCTCAATCGCTTGAATGATATCCGTTCTAAATTTATGTCCATCGCCGCGCACGATTTGCGCCAACCGCTCTCGGCCATTCAAGGTTTTACATCGGTGCTTATGATGGACCGCAACACCACCGGTAACGCCGGCAATAGCGACCAAGCCGCCCTCAACAACATCTTAAAAGCTACGGATAATATGAATATGCTCATGGCGGACTTGATTGATATTTCGCGCATAGAGTCCGGGCAGTTCAGTATGGACAAGCAACCCTTTAGTTTTAATGCACTGCTTACAGACGTGGTGGCGTTGCAAAACGTCAGCGCACAAAAGAAAGGGATTTATCTGCAAACGTGCGAATATCCCACCGATATTACCATCACGGCGGACCGGTTCCGCATTTCGCAAGTGATTAATAACCTCTTGGGGAATGCCATTAAGTTTTCTCCGCAGGGGGGGCGCATAGAGTCGCGTTTCTACGTGGATAACGGGAAACTTACGTTCCTACTTAGTGACAACGGCCCCGGCGTCATCCATAGTGAAAAAGACAAAATCTTCCAGAAGTTCCACCAATCCGATGTAGACCGTACCGCCAAGAAACAAGGTTGGGGGTTAGGGCTTTCTATCGCGCAGGAAATCATCCAAGCGCACGGGGGCGAAATCGGCGTGGAAAGCGCGGGCTTGGGCCAGGGTTCCACGTTCTGGTTTACCATCCCGCTGTAGTTTTTGGACGTGTTTTTCCCGTTTCCAATTTTTACACACAATGTCATTGCGAAGGTTGTAATCGGCAATCCCCACCGCGTGTTATTGCGCAATCACACGGCAAACAACGTGCGCGGAAGGCCTCGCCTAGCACCGGCGGAAGGCCTCACCTAGCACCGTTGGAAATAACGATTTGTTATTTTGTGTTGATTTTGTTGACGTAAGAATGCAACTTGGAGAGTGTCTCTTTGCTAACTGAGTGTTCCATTTTGCACGCGTCCTCTTCGGCAATTTTGGGGCTTACGCCCAGCACGTTGGTCAAGAAATGGCGGAAGAGCTCGTGGCGGTTTTTAACGTCTTGCGCGGCGCGGCGGCCTTTAGCAGTAAGGGTGATACCGCTATAGCGTGCGTGCACTACGTAACCTTCCTTAGCCAACGCTTTCATGGCGCCGGTTACACTGGGGGTTTTGACACCCAGCATGTCGCGGATGTCGCTCACGCGGGCCATGCCGTTTTCGTCGGCGCAGAACGCAACAGCTTCTAAGTAATCTTCCATATTGGCAGTTAGCTTCATACCCTTAGTGTAACATATTTTGCCGGGAAATGTTGCTTGCATTTTACGCGCAATAGATGTTTAATAATAAGAAGGAGAAGAACGCTATGAACACGAAGAACTATTTGTCTAATTTCTTAGAGGATGTGCGCGCCAAGAACCCCGCACAAAATGTATTTTTGCAGGCGGTGGAAGAAGTGGTCCAAACCCTTACCCCGGTTCTCACGCAAAAGCCCCTTTATATAAAGGAGCGGATTTTGGAACGCATCGTAGAGCCGGAGCGCATTATCTCGTTTCGTGTTCCCTGGAAAGATGACAAAGGCGAGATTCACGTCAACCGCGGATACCGCATCCAGTTCAACAGTGCCCTGGGCCCGTACAAAGGGGGGATTCGCTTTCACGAGTCTGTAACGGCGGACTCCTTAAAGTTCTTGGCATTTGAGCAAACCTTCAAGAACAGTTTGACTACGCTCCCCTTAGGCGGCGGCAAGGGCGGGAGCGATTTTGATACCCGCGGCAAATCCGACGATGAAGTCATGCGTTTTTGCCATGCGTTTATTGACGAGCTCTACCGCCACATCGGCTATCATACCGATATTCCCGCCGGAGATTTGGGCTGCGGCGCGCGCGAGATTGGCTACATGTTCGGCCAGTACAAAAAACTCACCAACGATTTCACCGGCGTGTTCACCGGTAAAAAACCCAACTGGGGCGGCAGCTTACTGCGTCCGCAAGCCACCGGCTACGGCGTGGGATACTTCGCCCAAAATATGTTGGCCACCCGCAACGATAGTCTCAAAGGCAAAACGTGTGTGATTTCCGGCGCGGGTAACGTGGGGATCCACACGATTGAAAAACTGACCCAGCTGGGGGCCAAGGTTGTCGGGTTCCTGGATTACGATGGCAGCATCTACGACAAGGACGGCGTGAACGAAGAAAAACTGGCGTTCTTAAAAGACCTTGTGTTTGTGCGGCGCGGCAGTGTGAAAGAATATGCGGATAAGTTCCGCCAGGCCGTGTTCCGCCCGCATCAAAAAACGTGGGACATCCCGTGCGATTGCGCCTTCCCCACCGCGTGTGAAAACGAGCTGGACGGCAAAGACGCCAAGACCCTTCTTAAAAACGGGTGCATGCTGGTGTGCGAGGGGGCCAATATGCCCTCCACCCCCGAAGCGGTGGACGCTTTCAAACAAGCTAAGATTTTGTACTCCCCCGGCAAAGCTTCCAACGCCGGCGGGGTGGCGGTTTCCGGCCTGGAAATGACGCAAAACAGTATGCGCATCTACTGGACCGCGCAAGAAGTGGATGACTACCTAAAACGCATCATGAACAGCATCCACCAAAGTTGTTTGACCTACGCTAAAGAGTTTGCCCTACCCGGCGATTATGTGGCCGGCGCAAATATTGCGGGGTTTATCAAAGTGGCGGACAGTATGATTGACCAGGGGCTCGTCTAGCGGATAATTAACGGCACCGCGACGTTACACTTTTACGCACCCAGGTTAAACGGAAAAAGTTTAACCTGGGTTTGCTTTATGCGATACAATTTTCCAAAACCTGTTTATCTTGCGGTGGGGATTCCCGATTACAACCTTCGGGAATGACACTGTGTGTAAAGAGCGGTGGGGATTGCCGGTAACAGCCCGCGGGAATGACTAAAGGGGCCTTTCGCGCACGCGGGTTGCTGCTTATTTTTCTGGGCCCAAATTAGGTCCTTTTTGTGCTTGACTTTACTAACTTAGCTTGCTAAACTATACGGGTAGTCATTCGTTACATAATCCAAATCAATTTACAGGTGAATTATGAAATTACCATACATTAAAGTCTATGCTTCAGACGTATTGGCCGCCAGTCGCAATTTAACTACACAGCAAATCGGCGATGCCATCCTGGGCATTTGTGAGCAAGCGTTTGAGGGGGACACGGCCTACTTGCCCGAAACAACGCGTGAGCAAGCGTTCTTTGCGTTGTTGGAATCCTGGAAAGCACAGGCCGAACAGGGGGCCAAGCATCGCAAGCAAGTGGCTAAAAAAGCGGCCGCGGCACGTTGGCAAAAGCAATCAATTTCTGACGGTGCTAAAAGCATTTTGCAAGGGGATGCAACCGGGGAATGCCAACCAAAACCATATCCAAAGCCACAGCCATATCCAACCCCAGAACCAGAAGATATAAAAACTCTTACTGCGCCGGCCTTAGCCGCGCAGGGGATAAGTAGTACTTCTATGCAGAAGAAAGAGGGTCAGCCCGGGGAAGCAGGGCATCATTTGCTTGCACTGCCTCCCCTGGCTAAGAAGGAGGGTTCCAAAACCCGTTTGCAACGGTTTAGCAATCAAGTGCTCGCGCACTTTGAACCGGAGGTAAAAACGGAGGCGCAAAAGCACATTTGGTTTAAGCGTAATTGCCGTTGTCTGCGCGATATTTTGGCGTTTTGCGGGGAGGATATTGCACTAGCTTTGCAAACAATACACGTATGCCTGGAGCGTTGGGAAAAGGCCGGGATTACGGGCGGGTATGAAGGAATTTGCCGTAACTTGCCCGAGTGTTGCGCCCAGGCACAAACCCAGATGGAGAATAGCCCGTATGGCCACCTTAACGCATAAAAAAGAAAACCGACCCCCGCAGGACTCGTTCGCGGCGCGGCAACTTGCCCGCGGGCTTACCCTGGTGCCGTACCGGTTCATCAAAGACGGGGTGCGCATCCCGGGGTGCCAGTGGGTGCGGCTTAGGCCGGGGGAGACGCTTAGCGACGCGGCGCAGCGCCTAACGCGCGAAGCCGGGGGATGACAGGCCTTATGCGCCCCGGCTAAAACCTGCTATGCACGCGTAGGGAAAATGTGATATAATATATCATCTCGTTTGAGTAATTTAGTTTTGAAGTTATCGGAGTTTTATCATGGCAAAAAATAAGTATTCTCACACTGTCTTACTTCCTAAGACCGATTTCCCCATGCGTGCGGGCTTGGCCCAAAAAGAGCCGGGTATTTTAGCGTTTTGGAAGTCCATCAACCTCTACGAAGCGATGCTTAAAAAGAACGAAGACGGCAAACATTTCGTCCTGCACGACGGCCCGCCCTACGCTAACGGCAAAATTCACATCGGCCACGCGCTGGACAAAACCATTAAAGACATCATCCTAAAATCCCGTGCCATGACGGGGCATTACACGCCGTACGTGCCGGGGTGGGATTGCCACGGGCTGCCCATTGAACAGGCGCTCTTAAAAGAACTCAAACAAGAGAAAAAACACATTACCGACGTGCCCGCGTTTCGCACGAAAGCGCGCGAATTTGCCGCCAAGTTTATTGACTTGCAACGCGAAGGATTTAAGCGTTTGGGCGTACAGGGCGATTGGGATCACCCGTATCTTACGATGGACAAACGCTACGAAGGCATCACCATCGGCGTGTTTTTGGATTTGATTGAAAAGGGCTACGTCTACAAAGGACAAAAGACCATCACGTGGTGCCCGCATTGTGAAACGGCGCTTGCCGACGCGGAAACCGAATACAAAGATGTGTCCTCCCCGTCTATCTATTTGCGCTTTAAGCTGGTAGCCGCGCCCCAGGAAATCTTTGGCGATTTGGACTATTCCAAGCCCGTCAGCCTGGCCGTGTGGACCACTACGCCGTGGACCATCCCCGCCAACCAAGCGGCGGCCGTTTCCAACACGGAAGATTACACCCTCTTGCAAGATGATGACACCAAAGAATATTACATCGTGGCCGAAAAGTTAGCGCAGGAATTTGTCAAAAATACCGGGCGCAACTGTCATCCTGCGGGAACCGTTGCCGGGGAAAAACTGGTCGGCCTGAAATACTATCACCCGCTTAGCAAAAAAGAAAACCCCGTCATCTGGACGGACTTTGTAACGATGGACGCCGGGGTTGGCGTGGTACACATCGCACCCGGCCACGGGGAAGAAGACGCCCAAGCCGGCAAACAATGGAACCTGGAAACTTTCTGCCCGGTGGACGAAAAGGGTTGCTACACGAAGGATGCCGGTATCTTTGAAGGAATGCACGTGTTTGAGGCCAACCCGCTGATGGTCAAAAAGTTGGACGAGCTGGGCGCGCTCATCAAAGAGCAAACAATCACGCACAGTTATCCGCACTGCTGGCGCTGCCACAACCCGATCATCTTCCGCGCCACGGAACAGTGGTTTATGTCCATTGACAAAAACGGTCTGCGCGAAAAATTGATGAAGAATTTGGACGAAGTAAAATTCTATCCCGCCGCCGGGCAAGAGCGTATGCGCTCCATGATTGGGCTACGGCCGGATTGGTGTCTGTCGCGCCAGCGCTTCTGGGGAAGCCCGGTCACTATCTTGTACTGTAAAGCCTGCGGCAAAGCGCAAATTAACAGTAAGCTTTTCAGCTTCATCAAAGCCCGCGCGATGAACGAAGGGTCCGATTTTTGGTTTACCGACCCGGTGGAAAAACTCATCCCCGCCGACTACGCCTGCGAATGCGGTTGCACCGAGTTCCGCAAAGAGACCGACATCTTAGACGTATGGCTGGATTCGGGCGTATCCTGGGCGGCCGTCTTAAAAGACCGCGGGATTGACTTCCCGGCCGATGTCTATTCCGAAGGGTCCGACCAACACCGCGGCTGGTTCCAAAGCTCGTACATTCCGGCTTACACGCTGGAAAATACCGCGCCTTTCAAAACAATTCTCACGCACGGGATGGTGCTGGACGGGCAAGGCAAACCCATGCACAAATCCGCCGGCAACGCCGTTGACCCCGAGGACGTCGTGAGCAAATACGGTGCGGATATTCTGCGCTTGTGGGTATCGCTTAGCGACTACCAGGGCGACGTGCGCATCAGCGAAGAAATCCTCCAAGGGCCGATTGATACATACCGCAAAATCCGCAACACGGTGCGCTATGCGCTGGGCAACCTCTACGATTACGACCCCGCCGTGCACAAAGTGCCCACCCGCGAACTGGCCGAAATGGATAAATACATGCTCGGCCGTCTAAACAGTATGATTGAAGAAGTACGCGCCGGGTACGAAGAATTTAACTTCCGCCGTGCCATGCGCGCACTGACGGATTTTTGTATCTTGGATCTTTCCAGCTTTATGCTGGACGCATCCAAGGACCGCCTCTACACGCTGGGCGCCAACGCCGCCGGACGGCGCAGTGCGCAAACCGTACTGGCGGAAATCGTGGTGGATATCCTGCAGCTTATGGCACCGGTGCTTTCGTTCACCGCCGAAGAAGCTTGGCAGACCTTGCGTCAAACCGCCTTGGGGCGCGAACTGGCGCAGAGTATTTTCCTCACGAACTTGCCGGCTAACTCGTCCTTCATTCCGGACGGTCGCTTGGAAACCAAGTGGAACGAAATCCGCCGGATCCGCGAAGGCGTACAAAAGTTTTTGGAAGAAGCCCGCGCCCAAAAGATTATCGGTTCCTCGCTGGAAGCTAAAGTGATTTTCAGCACGTGCGACCCCAGCACCCGGGCCTTCTTGGAAGAAACCAAAGACCTCTGGCCCGAAATTGCCATCGTGTCGCAAGTGGAAATCAAGGAAGGCAAGGACCCGCTGTTTGTGGAAATCGTCCACGCCACGGGGCACAAGTGTGCGCGCTGCTGGCAGTGGAAAGACGAAGTAGGCACGCTGGAAACGGACGACGTGTGCCAACGCTGTGCCGACGTACTGTCCACGGAGGCGGCCGCTACGGAGCCGGTCCATGGCTAAGGTGCTAGCTTGGGTACGCACCCACAAAACAATGCTGGCCGCGGCGGCAATTTTACTGCTGCTTGACCGGCTTAGCAAAGTGTGGGCGCTGCTGTACCTGGCCGCACAAGGCCCGGTAGTATTGGGCAAGTATTTTTGGCTGAACTACGTGGAAAATACCGGGGCCGCGTTTGGGATGTTCCAAAACGGTAACGGGCTACTGGTGATTGTGATGCTTTTGGTCATCGGGTACGTAATTTACAGCTGGAAAGATTTGTGTAAATACGGGCTGTGTGCCCAATGGGCGGCGGTGCTCATCTTGACGGGAGCGCTGGGCAATTTGTATGATCGTTTGATGTTGGGATTTGTGGTAGATTTTATAGACTGGCGCGTATGGCCGGTGTTTAATGTGGCTGATGCGTGTATCACGGTGGGGGCGGTGCTCTTGGGGATTTGCCTGGTGCGCCACACGCCGACAAGCAAGGAGAATGCATGAAAAAATTACTGGGAATTTGTGTACTGGCTGTGTTCGTTGTGGCGTGCGGGAGTGATAAATCGCTCTTTCAAAAAGCACGTTTAGCGCAGGCAAAAGGCAATTATGCCAAGGCGCTGTCGCTATACAATCAACTCATCAAGCAGAACCCGAACCATACGGCTGCACTCTCCAACCGGGGGCTGGTGTGGGAACGGATGCCCGCTAAAGATGCCGCCGAAAAAGCCAAGAACCGTGCCTTTGCCGAAGAAGATTACTTGCGCGCGTTGGAGCTCAACCCCAACTTGGCCGAAACCTGCAACAACTTGGGCGCTTTGTATATGGATATGGGCCAACGCGGGTACGCCATTAACTATTTTAACGATGCCATCTCCCTACGGCCGAACTATTTCCAGGCGTTGCTCAACCGCGCTACGGCGTATAACCAAGCCGGGGATTATTTCTCCGCCCTGAAAGATTTTGCCGCCGCAGAACAGTTGCGTCCGCACGATACCGCCCTGCTTTACAACCGGGCGCTGATGTACTTAAATCACAAAAAGTACGAATCCGCCATCAACGATTTAACCCACGCCATTGCGGTAACCCCGAACAATGCCCGCTTGTACGTAGCCCGTGCGCGGGCCCTGAACCAGTACGGTTTCCCGGCGGATGCGTATGACGATTTGACGCAAGCTATCACCTTACAGCCGGATGATGCCAGGGCGTATTACTACCTGGGCGATTTGCTCTACCGCAACGGCGACATGGATTACGCCTTGGGCGCTATGGTCAAAGCCAAAGAATTAGATAGCGATTACGCTCCCACCTACGATCTCATGGGGGACATGCTGGCAATGGGCGACCCTGTAGCCGCTACGGCTAACTATATGGTGGCGCTTAAGTTAGATCCTAAAAATGCGCCTAAGTATCAAGCTAAATTGCAGGCGATGAGGTCCGAAGAAGGCCGCTATCAGGTGCTATCGGCGCGGTTCTTCCCGCAAGGGCGTGCGTATACGTCCGCCGGAGAGCGCCGCTTTGCCGCACATCCGATCCCGGCCGGCGTACAAGCGCAACCTTCCGCCGCAGCCCAACGCACAAATTCTAGAACCAGTTCTAAACGTTAAGGAGTGGATGTTTGTTGTATGAGTCAAGACGAAGTTGTTATCCCGTTTGAACCCGCGGCGTTGTCCGTGCCGTCTAGCAAGTTTACGTATCGGTTTTTCTTATCAGGTTGTTTACTCCTGCTGGTGCTAGGGTCGGAAGTATTGGAACATTCTGCTTTAGGCATCTTTATTCTGGTGCTGATGGATCTGCTGTTTTGTGCCGATATTATCTTGCGCTGTGCCATCCAAGATTTGTGGCGCGGACGCTTTAGTCTTTCCGCCTTAGTGGGCGTGTGTGTGTTGTGCGGGTTTAGTTATTCCGTGCTGATGAGCTTTCAGGTGGCACACTGGCAAGGCCCGGTGACGGACTTGTACGTCTATACCATAATGCTCATCACCCTTACCCTGTGGATTGAACGGCGCCTGAGCCGTGAACGGGAACGCACGCGCGTGTTCATCAAAAAACTGGACGACTTTCTGCCCAAAGCCGCACGGGTGTGTATTGGACGGCAATTTCGCAAAGTGTTTGCGCGGGAATTGCAAATCGGCGCACTGGTGTTTGTGAAAGTGGGCGAACGCCTCCCGTGTGACGGGATCATCCGCAAAGGGAAAACCTCTATTGACGAACAACTCATCACCGGTAACATGATGCCAACCGCCAAGCGCGTGGATCATCACGTCTATGCCGGCACGCTCAATAAGTCCGACGATATTTATGTGGAAGTTACCCAAACGCTACCCGGCTCGGCCATTATGGGTATCATCAACGCTATCAAAACCAGCGAACGCCACCGCGCCGGTGCACGCAGTTTGCTGGACGGCTACGCCGCGTGGGTACTGCCAATTATTGCGCTCTGTGCGCTGGGATTATACGTGGGGCTTTTGGTGCGCCACGGGATTGCCCAATGGTACAGTTACCTGGGCGTATTTCTCTTTACCGCTGCCCTGTTCTGCCCGGTGGCACTGGCGTTTGCGGTTGTGTTTCCGTCCTTCTTTGCGCGCAAAGGCGGGGCGCGTCATCAACTTAAAATCCAAAACCTAAACGCCCTGGAAAAACTGGTCGCTTCCCAAACGCTTTTCTTTGATAAAACCGGTACGCTCACGTATGGTGAGTTGCGTGTGTCGGGTGTGTATCCCGTGAAAGACGACGTGAAAAGATGCCCGGGCTGGGGGTGCAAGCGCAAGGGCGCGGAGTTAAAATTTTGGCCGGTTCTATCCCGTGGCTGGGTGAGCAAGGTATCACGGTCAACCAAGAAATCCGCCAACAGTGTGAAGCCGTCATCTGTGTGGCCGTCAACGTGGAGTACCTGGGGTATTTGACCTTGGCCGACGAACTGCGCCCCGGCGCGCAAGAGATGGTGCAATTTTTGCGTCAAGACGGCAAGGAAATTATCCTCGTGTCCGGCGATAATGAAAGCTCGGTTTCTTCCATCGCACGCGAGGCCGGCATTGAAAAATACAACTTTTTTGTACTGCCTAAAACCAAGGCCGAAATCATCAGCAATTTGCAGGGCCTGGGCCAGCAAGTAACCATGGTGGGCGACGGCTTTAACGATATCATCGCGCTCTTAAAGGCCGACGCGGGTATTGTGTTTTCGTCCGGTAAGAATGTGTATAATAACTGGGTGGATGTCATCATCAAACGCCGCGACTTAAAGGGCATACGCTATTTATTTTCTATTCATACAAAACTGCGCCGCTTAGTGCGCCAAAACGTCATTTTGTGCGTGCTGCTTAACGGACTATTGGCCGCGTGGCTGGTGTGGAAAAGTTCCACCACGCCCGCCGGTTGGGAAATCCCGGTCATGGGTGCGTTGGCGGTGGTAGTGATTGTATGGCTAAATTCACTAAGGATGTTACATATACGATGAAAACAGATATTGACTTTGGGTATACCCAAGACCACGCCCGCAAAAATGCGGACACTGTCCTCCCGGCAATTCAATGCTGGGAAAACCAGTACAAGCGCGACTATGTAGTGCGCATTGAACTGCCGGAGTTTACCTCCGTCTGTCCCAAGACCGGCTTGCCGGATTTTGGTACCATTGTAATTGAGTACATTCCCAATGAGTTATGCTTGGAGCTTAAATCACTCAAATATTATTTGCTGGAATACCGCGATATGGGCATTTTTATGGAAAATATCGCTAACAAAATCTTAGATGATGTGGTCAAAGCCTGCCACCCCAAAAAAGCGACGGTAACGGGTACGTTTACGCCGCGCGGTGGGCTTAAATCCGTCATAGTGGCTACGTATGAAAACAAGTAAACTGGCGTTACTGTGGGCCCTTACTTTTATCACGGGAGCGGTAGTGGGGGGAACGTGTATGGGAATTTTCCTGCAACGCACGGCCCGTACGCAAGCATCCTGCGGTGCGGCACAAAACGGCCCGGATGAATGGCACCTGATGCAGCTGGAGCAAGCTTCTCTGCCGGCCGACGTGCGCGAAGTAACTCCGGATAATAGTCCCAAGAGCGCGGCGGATATTCCCTCGCAATTAGTCCGCAGCGCCTTGCCCGCCGATGTAGATGTTTCCCTTAGCGGCGCCGCCGCCACAACCAAGACGGAAGAAATTCCCGCCGGGATTGTGCTTTCATCCGCGCAAGATACGCTGGTCTTAAATGCTAAAAAACCCGTCCAGCAAGCCAGTGACGGTTCAAGCATTACGATGATTGAAGCCCCTGTTTCCGTCAAGCGTATTCAAACGGTGGATGCGTACAAAGCGTTTAAAACCAAAGCGCGCGGCAGCTACCCGACGGCCGACTTTGCCAGCGAAGAGGTCATCGTGCTGGAATCGGCCAGCAACTTGCCGGATAATGTGTTTGAGATTGTGGAGATTGTGCCCAGCGCCGAAAATGTAAAAGTGATGTACCGGGTCAACGTGTTTGGGCTGGATAAAAAAACCAATACCCACAGCGCGCGGAAAATCCGCAAGACATCCTTACCCATTATAGTCAGCCAAGTATTATAAAGGTATGTAGATTTAGAGAGCCGCCTGTATGGGCGGCTTTTTTGATGGATAGGGGGTTGTGTTATCCTGAGCTATGCCATAACGAAGTACGCAAAATTTAGAAGAAGAAAATGGCAGCCGGGATATTGCCTGGCAAAACGGTTCTTCACATAAATTTAGCGTAATTCTAGGCGCGAAAGGGCGAAGTATACTGTGCGCAGCGGCGCGGTAGCGCCGAGGTATTCAAGCCCTTGAGCAACAACGAAGTACGCAAAATTTAGAAGAAGAAAAT
>ONOD01000090.1 GCA_900319325.1 uncultured Elusimicrobium sp.
AAGGAGGGTATTATGAAAAAACTGTTTACTATTTTTGCACTCATCTTAACCGCGTGGGCTACACACGCACAGACATTAGTGCAAGCTGAAAAATCATACCAAGACGCAGACTATGCTACCGCCCAAAAGGGCTACGAAGTCCTCATCAAAACTTCCACGGGCAACACGCTTCATCAAGTGCAGCTACGTTTGGCAGCCTGCCAATACTTTAAGGGTGAATATCTAACTGCGGCCAAAACGATGTTGGATTACCCCCTCCCCACAGATCCTTTGTGGAAAGCCCGCTTTTTATTATACCGCACCCACATGGCACAACAAGCGGCCAACATTTATCGACCAATTCTTGAAGAACGCATCATTGAAGGTAATCAAGATCCAGAATATTGGACCCGCGAGCAGTGGCACGCCCAAATGCAAAAAGACTATGAAAGCCTGTGGAATTTACGCAAGGACTTAATCAAGGCCCCCATTGAGCAGGAAACCTTGATTCTAAATGCAAAAGATACCGATACAAAACGCATCCCTACCTTATTTGATTTTGCCACCCAACAATGGATAGAATTTTTGGAAAATACAGAACAAAACTTACCGATTCAACCGTTGCGCACCTATTTAGACGGAACGGCTACTCCCGTTAAAGCTCGTCAAAACCGTCCCGCTAAGATTGCTGACATATTGCAAACCGCCTACACCTTAGAAGGAACCGGCCGCCAAGATGCACGAATTTTCTGGCAAACCGATTACATCATTCTTCCCCTAAAGCGCAGTGACTTTTTTGAAATAAATGACAAGAAAAAAGCCCTAAAAACAGCGGTAGAACAATTAAATACCCTTAGTGGATTTTCTTCAGAATCATCTGGCTGGTGGCAAAAAATAAAAGGCGCTATCAAGAATGGAGGCGGGCAATACGGCAAATCTTATGCGGCCTACCAAACTGCCCAACTATTATGGGATAACGAGGAGCGATCCCAGGCCCTAGCGGTCTGCCAATATGCCGAAAAATCCCTTGAAAAATCCTACTATACCCATGAATGTCAGGAATTAGCCACCCGCATTACACAACCTGAAATTTCATTTAGTGCCCTTCCACAAGCCCTACAACCGGAAAAACCTCAAGTGAAACTAAACTTGCGTAACCTTCCGCAAGCGTACGTGCGCATCTATCCGGTTACTAAAGCGGAGCTGGAGCAGTTTTATCGTACGAACAATAACACTCGTAACATTCGTGAATGGGAAGATCTCATTCGTCTATCCAATAAAAACGTACAAACGCTCTTATCTTCCACAAAAAAGTATCAATCGTTGCAGGAAAACATTACCTACAAAAAACCCTACTTTTCACAAGAACACACTGTTACTTTGCCGGCCTTATCTAAAGGCTTTTATGTATTATTAGCTAGCGGCAGTGAAAAGTTTGATCCATCTACCTATTCGGTTGCCGGTACAGTTATTAATATAACAAACATTGCTTTATTTGCTACGGCAGGTATCAACGATAACCCCGAAAAATATGCACTTACCCTTACCCAAAACAACGTGTCTTATAATCCGGAAGTATTTCGCATCTACACTTTTGACCTAAAGACCGGGCAGCCCCTACCCAGCACCGCACTTGATCTTATTACGGATTGGAATGGATCGCGCAAGCAACAGCAAACCGATGCGCATGGCGTATCTACGTTGGCACGTCCGATTCAAGTCTCCCGGCATGATAGCAACTCGCAACGCATCAGTATTTGGGCAGAAAAGGACGGGAACGCCACTCTTTCCCCCCATACTGTGTATTTCTATTTTTCACCTAACTCGCCTGTACGTCTATTCGCGCAGACAGACCGCGCCGTTTATCGTCCGGGGCAAAAAGTATTTATCTCGGTGCAGGGTTTTCAAACAACCCCCAGAGGCCTGCAAGTTTTGCCCAGATTTTTAAAACGGCCAGCCCCTTAAATGAATTTGGAACCTTACAAACGCAGCTCACATTGCCGGAAGGAAATGAAATTTTACTGGGGCACTTTTCAGTAGAGGTCACAACGCGTGTCAATACAGAAACCTATTATGCCTATCATTCTTTTTCCGTGGAAGAGTATAAGCGCCCGGAATATGAAATTGAACTAAATGAACCCAAAGCGCCTTTGGCCTATAATCAAACCGGCACAGTAACCGGCAAGGCAACCTATTACACCGGAACACCTCTACAAAAAGCAACTGTTAAATATACCATTACACGCAGGGAATATATTCCCCCTTTCTACTGGTGGCGCATGTGGCAACCCACTCCATCCGAACAAATTGCACAAGGAGAAACCACAACCAATGATAAAGGTGAGTTCTCTATCTCGTGGAAACCAACCCCCAAACAAGCTACAGAAACTGCCACACAATATACAGTGCAGGCGGAGGTATATGATGAAACTGGCCGAGCGATCACAACCTCACGCACATACAAAGTAAGCAAATATCCGCGCTTATTCAAGGTGGATTTTGCGCAAGGGTTTTACGATGCCAATCAGGTGGTTCCCTTGGCTGATATCACACTCACTAACGCCGATGGCGAACCCATTTCCGGAGAAGTGATTGCACGTGTAAGCCGCGTACAAGATATTTCCAAAGCCGATCGCAATAAATCAACGGATACTGATTCCGCTAGAGATGAAGATGAAATCGTTGTTCCCAATTTGGGGACCGCGTTAGATCAGTGGTATCAGAACGCAAAAGATACAACTATTGTATTTACAAAAACGCTCAACTTTGTTAGCCCAACCACACAGACGCTGCAACTCCCCGCATTACCTGAGGGGATCTATCGTCTTACCTTGAAATCCAAGCAAGCCGAAGACCAATCTATGATTTTTGTCGTAGCGGATAAAAAATCCGCGTTAAAATTGCCGGACGTCACGCTGCCGCAATACAAAACATATCACCCGGGTGAAACCGCACGTGTTTTGATAGGCAACTATACGCTGGAAAGCTCTAAACGCATGGAAGTTTACCGCAAAGGGCAATTCTTAGCCGCAACCGAACTCCTACCCGGTGGCGTAAGCATTTATGAATATCCCGTTACACAGCAAGACCGCGGTGGAATTGGGATGAGCTGGTTTGGAGCAAGTGGCTATCAATTTCACCAGGGCAGTACCAATTTAACTGTTCCGTACGACAATCAAGAATTAACAGCTCAGGCAATCGTTCCCGAAGTAAATAAACCCGGGCAAGCCGTATCTTGGAAAATAACCGCCAAAAACGCTCAAAAACTGCCTATTAACGGCCAAGCCAGTGTTACAGTGTATGACAAATCGTTGGATTACTACGCCAAGAAACACAATCCCTTTGATTTAGGAGCACTCTTTCCATCCTATACAAATATGCCGGAGAGAGTATTTAGCGGGCTAGTGTCCAACTATCTATCCGTATTCACAGGCAAGTCAAACAGAACGTGGCAAGCACCTCCTCAACTTCCTACGCTTGATTTAGAGATGCAACACCGCTACTATGTAAAGGGTTTTGGAAGCCGGGGAATGTTTCGCAGTGCTGCTCCGATGATGATGGCCAAAGCAGCTACGATGGACACAGCCAATATGGCTATGGAAGAAAGCGTAGCATACGATGCAGATGACGACTATGGGGCTAACTATGCGGTTGCTTCAACGCAAACAGCTGTCAAAGGGGCTGACGAAAAAGAAGCGGCTACTCAACCCTCCGAGCAAAACATCCGCACGGACTTTGCGGAAACCGCCTACTTTAATTCCATGTTGCCCATTAAAAATGGAACTGCGCGCTTTAATTTCACATTACCGCAAAGTGTAACTACGTGGAATATCCTCGGATTTGCGCTTACCAAAGATGCTCAACTGGGCAGCTTTACAGCTAGTACCATTACCCGCAAAGATTTTATGGTACGCTTACACTTGCCACGTTTCTACCGTGAAAAAGACAAAGGCATTTTACAAGCATCTGTTATGAATTTAACAGGCCGTAAACTGACTGTACCCGTTACCATTACCATTGCGCAAGATAAGAAAAACAAAGCAACTTCC
Source organism: uncultured Elusimicrobium sp. (assembly GCA_900319325.1). Classification (GTDB taxonomy): domain Bacteria; phylum Elusimicrobiota; class Elusimicrobia; order Elusimicrobiales; family Elusimicrobiaceae; genus Avelusimicrobium. Next base: position 4,029 of record ONOD01000090.1, read on the forward strand.
TTTGGTCTTACCACGCTTACCAAAAATGTAACTGTGGCACCTAACGCCACGGAATACGTGCAGTGGGAGATTACGGTACCAACTGCCCCGGGGCTCTATCAAGTAACAGCTTCTGCACATAGTGCTACAGACAGCGACGGAGAACAACGCACCTTGCCGATTTTCCCCAGCTTATCGCGCTTATTAGCTTCGGCGCATACGGCACTACAAAACGGCGTGAATACGCTTACCATCACAGAGCTTAATGATGTAAGTGATGCCCAACCGGAACTGGCCGCACTAACCGTGAATCCTAGTTTGGCGCTCTCGGTACTTAACAGCATGCCTAACGTCATTTCTTCGCCATACAAAGATTTGATTTCTTCCTTAAATCGCTATGTACCGTTAGCTGTGGTCAATGCGTTCTATCAGTCTTATCCACAGCTTAAAGAAGCTGTCAAAAAACTGCCCAAACGCACCGGCGTATCTGCGCCGTGGAATGAAAATGATCCCTTGCGTTTAACCCTGCTTGAACAAACCCCCTGGCTGCAAACAGCTCTAGGACCGCAGCAATATGCTGCCAATATCATTAGTCTATTTGACAATGAGATTGTAGCTAAACGCTTAGCTAAAGAGCTTGAAAACATTCAGAAGTTCCAAAATGCCAGTGGCGCGTTTAGCTGGTTTGTGGGTGGGCCGGATGATACATATCTCACACTACGCGCTTTGGAATCTTTCTCGCAAGCTATCCAGTTTGACGCTCAAGTTCCCGAAGCACAAGCCAAAAAAGCCCTCTCCTACATTGTCCCCAAAATTGAAAAGCAATTAAAGGATGACAAAAATGGCTCCGTAGGGGCTGTATCTTACGCGCTCTATGCGGCGTATACATTATCGGCTTTCCCAGCGAACTGGCCGCAAATGGCTTCGGCCAAACCCTATATTAAGAAATGGGTGGACTACGCTGATCAGCAAGCCAAATTTATGACACCGCTAGGCAAAACATACGCGGCCGCCATTTACCACCGCCTAGGTGATGACGTAAAAGCCAATCACTATTTGGATCAGGTACTGGCACTCATGAAGCACAATTCCTTAACGGGCGCATATTTTGCACCGGAAGCGCAAAGCTGGGTATGGTATCAAGATACGATTACCACACAAACCACTACGCTTAAAACCTTGTTGGAAGTCCGCCCGCAAAGTGACAAAATTGACCCCATGGTGCAATGGCTTTTGTTCAACCGCCAAGTGACTAGCTGGAAGAACCCTGCCGCCGCGGCCAAGGCCGTATTTGCCCTCTTGGACGTGATGAAAGCTAAAGGAGCGTTGTCTTCCTCAACCACCTATCAAATTAAATGGGCAGGTACGCAAGACAAACGGACCTTTGAGCCTTTTGACTGGACGGAAGATTTGCAGTGGGTCAAACAAAGGACGCAACTAACGCCTGCCACCTATCAAGCACAGGTAACTAAGCAAGGAAAAATGACGGATTTTGCCTCGCTAAATGTAATTTACACGTCGGCCGAGGCCAAAGCATCGCCCAAAGGAGTGCTCAACGTCGCGCGTGAATACTTTGTACGCTTTACGCAAGCAGGCGTACAAAAATTGCGCCGCGTACAAGAGGGTGATGAGCTTAAAGTGGGTGATGAAGTAGAAGTTCATTTAACACTCACGTCGGATAGTGCATTTGAATACGTCCAGCTCACGGACCCCAAACCCGCCGGATTTGAAAGTACCGAATTGCAAAGCAAATGGACGTGGAACCCCGTGTCCATGTACCAGGAAATACGGGATGCAGACACCAACTTCTTTATTAACCGCTTGCCCGCGGGAAAAGTGGAACTGCGCTATGTATTACGTCCAACCGTGCCCGGTAAATTTCACGCCAAGCCGGCGCAAATCCAAAGCATGTACGCCCCCGAATATGGTGCCCACAGCGCGGCGGAAAAAGTAACCGTAGTGCGCTAAAATTTACGTACAGCAAAAAAGCCCCGCTAACTGCGGGGCTTTTTATTAAAACTTAATCGTGTTTTTGAATTGTTTTTCCATCTCGCGCGAGAGGTCTTTTTTCTTCAAAGATTCGCGTTTATCGTAGGTGTGTTTGCCTTTAGCAAGTGCCAGTTTTAATTTGGCCCACCCGTTTTTGAAATAAACTTCCAGCGGCACCAAGGCATAACCTTTAATTTCCGCCTTGGATTCCAACTTGCGCAGTTCTTTTTTAGTTAAGAGTAACCGCCGCGGACGGGTAGGGTCCAACTCTGCCAAAGAATTAAATTTATATGGTTTTACGTGCATTTGATATACACGTGCCTGCCCATTCTCTACACGCACAAAACTTCCCTCCAGGCTTAGTTCTTTTTGG
>ONOD01000108.1 GCA_900319325.1 uncultured Elusimicrobium sp.
AACCTCAACGGACAGCAGCTGCGCAAGGTGGGTGACCTGCCTCAGGGTCAGCGGTTTGGAGGCGGTGAAAAAGACCTCCACACCATCGTGACTGATGTCTACGGCTACGATGAGGCTACTGGCGATATCTTCTTCGCTGCCCTCAACATCGGCCCTACTGAGCAGCAGCGTAGTTGTTTCCCCGGCAGCCAGGGACATCATGTGCAAATGCACATGTACCGTAAGGAACGAAAGGAACCCTTGCGAAACCGATTTATCCTCTTTGGTTTCCAGACGCAACGCCTTATCATTTTTGGTAATCAAACGCAACTGCAACCCGTAACTATACTGGTAGTAAATCACTTCCCCGTGCGGGCCTTGCGTACGAGCCGGGCGGCCCAACTCATCCGCTTTCAGTACAGTGATATCCGGCACGGCAGTAAGCGGATTTAACGAAGTGGGCTGCTCCAGTTTGAACGATTGCGTGTGTACCAATTTGTTGCGCTGATACGTATCCACCTTAAAGGTGAAGGGATCCGGTGCTTTAATAACGTACGGGCCGGTCCCTTTGGCAACCCCGTTGACGTACACATCCGGTGAGTCTTTACAAAGGCTATGCCACCCTTGGCTACGCCCCGGTTCCACTCCGTAGAGAATATCCAGCAAATTGACAATCCCGTCCGCGTCATCACACGAAAATTGATAGTTGTTCATCATCCCTTTGCGTACGTGGGTGGAGCGGTAAATGTCGTGGCTGGTACGTTGGATGGCCGCTTCGTATTGGTCCGCCAGCCCCAACGTGTGGCCGATTTCATGCGGAACAAGTGCTTGGTTGAGCGTGCGCACTTCTATATTTTTAATTTGGGTGGCCCGTGAATCTTCCTTAACTAACGCTTGGTATAAGTCTTTCAAATTGGGCAAGAACATGGTGCCGGCTTGTGAATTTTCCCAAATTACGCACCCGGATACGGAATTTAACAGCAGTTCCTTGCCGTGGCAGTTTTCTTGCACGTCTTGCCAGGAAACTACGTGTACTTCCAAGTCGGCCTCTCGGGGGGAAGAAACGAAGTTTACTTTCGGTTTTTTAAGGCGGGCTAATACCTGGGTAAAATCTTTTTTGTGCCCGCTTTTTTTGATGTGCTCTTGCGCGTTATGAAACCAATCTTTGTACGCTTGTTCAATGGCTTTTTGGTAGATTTTGCGCTCGTTGTCCGGCGTGGAAGAGGCAAAATCCAGCGATACGGAAACCGGCTGCGCGGAAGACAACTTATACAATATGGTATACACATCCCGTTTCTCGGTATGATGTTCCCCGGGTTCCACATCCCGCAGGGCCGCCCAGGTGGAAATAAAGCGCGGCGGTTGCCCCGGCTTGCGCAGTGCCAAAGCCGGTAACGCAACCCCTACACAAAGTAGCAACGCCAGTAAACGTTTCATCCTATCTTCCTCCTCTCAAGATTGCGGTTTTATGCTGCCTTTGCCCTTAAGCCACGCTTTTAATTTTTCAAACAATACATTCTGCTCCAAATCAACTGATCGCGTTTTTTGGCTTTCGTGTTGTAATCGCGGGCGGTCATCTTTGCATTTATGAGAAGTACAAGTTATCATGTGCACAATGCCCATATCCACCATATAAGACACTTGCTGGGTGTAAAAATCTCCCCGCAGATAAACAAAACCTTCCTGGGATGCACTCACTACTTCTTTAAAGAGGGGCTTTTTGGCATCCCGCTCATCAAACGTTGTCTTTTCGTAACGCAGTACTTGATCGTTTTTTTCAACCAGTTTAAGGACTGTTTCATAGAAGTACGACGTATAGATAGTCTGCCCATGAGGGCCTTTCTCCACAATAGGGCGCCCTTGCTGATCGCGCAGCAGTATGTGTGTCACCTGTAATTCGTCCAATACATTTAATCCTTGTGGGGAGAACGGCAGCTTCCTCGCGCTAAGGAAATTTCCTCTTTCATCATATTTGATGAGATGAACTTCATTCCCATCCAGCCTAAAAGAATGAGGACTGTTACCCACTTTACCATGTACGTAATACAACTCGGACTTTGGATCTAAACTTTTCCATCCTTTTTCTCCACCGCGGTTATAATTACCCAATGCAAAATCAACCGCCAACACAAGTCCGTCGGCATCATCTTCTGTAATGCCTTTGACATATTTGGGGGCATTATTATTCATTACGCTTTTCTCACGTACCGGGGAAGCATAGTTCACATCCACACTGGCATTACGTCCTTCTCCCTCTCCATAATAGTATTGTTCATCTAAGCCCAAGGAATGACCCACTTCATGCAAATGTACGCTGGAAATTGTATCCCGCTGCCAATCAATCTTGTCAGAAACTACAATTTCCGCGCCATCAGGGCTAAAACTAAAAGCACCGTTGGAATGGCCACCTATTTCACCTCGCACCTCTTTTGGCGAAACAAACCGAAACTTAATGTCATATTTTTCTTGGTTTGATACAAAACGTATCTTTGCTGGTTGCGATAACACGGGCAAGAGGTCGTCAAATTCGCGACGGTTGGAACTACGGATCACAGCGGTAGCAGAGTGAAACCACCTATCGTAAAGCCGCAGCACGTATGCCTCATAGTCGCTTTGGCGTTCGGGGAAACGCGGGACCTGCACCAGTACGTTAAGTGGCTGCCCGCGCACAATCTTATACGTCATATATCGTTTAGAATCATGGATATAATTGCTCATCAACGCCGTTGGCTTAGCGGTTAAGGCAACAGGGGTTAATAAAAACAGACCTAGTAATAATAAAATGCGTTTCATAATACACTCCGTTCTTTTGCAAAAGACCTAACGGTTTTACTAGCAAGCTATATACCCAAGTACAAGAGAATTTAGCTAAAAAACAATAGGTAATTTTTTAGCAAATTTCTCCTCCAACTTCATATTCTTTACCAAATTATCCAACTGCGCATTACGCTGTTCTCTCTCCACTTGTTGTTCCAAAGACAAAGGAGTGGGCCTACTTTTTTGCTCCGCCACCATTTCTTTGTCATTTATGATGACGGATGTTACAGCCGTGGAATAATCGGGTATATGTTGTTTCTTTAGATTTCCTTTTCCATCATACACACGCGACATGGCTGTAGAACCCGTCTGGAGATAGACGGCCTGCCCCCCGCGTATGACAACCACCCGCCTAGACTCGTAGAGGTAATTAATAAAAACCAATTCTCCCCGGGTAGTTGTAGCGCGTATGGGCCGCCCCACAGGGTCCTTCTCTTCAATGGAAGCCAATTCAACTTTTTCATAGGGCGCATACATATCCGATGACAACGGATACAAATCTTTGACTATTTTGCCATCCTTGTAAGTAGATACCGCAATATCCTTGGCCCCAAACTCTATCTTATAAGAGCCCTTTAAGCATGAAACATTGTGGATAAAATACTCTTTAGACTTGGGGCACAAACTCTTCCATCCCTTTTCACCGCCGCGTTGCGTATAATTGTTAGTAATATCCATCAAGTTGATAACCCCGGTAGCATCGCCACACGAGAGCTTCAGCTCCTCCAAGCTCACCTCATCACTCATAATGCTATGCTCATCGGGATCCGCCGTACCGTAAAGTTGATCGGCTGCTAATCGGCCTTCTTCATATGCCTCAGCAAAACCGATGGAATGCCCGGCCTCATGCATCATTAAGTTGGAATAAAAATTCCGGAGCTTTTCGGGATCATTGGCTAATTTTTCCACCCTAGCCAAATCATGGGGCAAAACAATGTGGGAATGCCCATCTGAGTGCGTGTAAAACCCCGCCGTTGACCTACTTTGCCTGATTTCCCAAATTTCCTCAATCCCAAGAAAATGAAATGTAATATCCGGGTTTTCTTCAACAAATTCCACCCGTACGTCCTGGTCCAATACACGCAAATTATCCGCAAATTCCTCTTCGCGCTTAGCGGAACGGATCTGTTGGGCTGTTTGTGTAACCCATTTGGCATAAATCTTCGCAATAAAATCTTGCGTCTCTGGAAGTGAAAAAGGTAACTTGTCATATTTCAAGGCAATGTAAATGGGTTCTCCACGCATCATTTTGGCTAGCAAATAATGCGAACTTATCTGGCCCGATCCGTCTGTATAGTCACTCATAGGGGCAAAGGAATTAGCCGTGCGCGGCAATTGCCCCGCCCTCTGAACTGCCAGCACCGGGAGTGCCAAACCTAAACACACTGCTAAACTCACAATCCGTTTCATAAATTTCTCCGTCCTTTTGCAAAAGACCTAACGGTTTTGCGCAAAGGGTATATAATAAGTATATGTATAAATGCGTTTTTGTCAAGGGCCCGCGCCCCTCGTCATTCCCGAAAGTTGTAATCGGGAATCTACACCACGTTGAAAATACAAGGAAGAGACACCCGGAGATGACATTTTAATGCAGACCGCCGACCCGGGGAACTGCTCCGCTTAATTAATTGCTACAATACTTATATGAGCGCGCCCGTAAAAATCCAATATTTAAAGGGAATCGGCCCGGCTAAAGCCAAACTGTTTGAGCGGTTGGAAGTGCAAACCGTGCAGGATCTTTTGCGCTACTATCCGCGCACGTATCAGGACCGCCGCCTGGGGATGCCGCCCAACGAATATAACTCGGATGCGCTGGTAGTTTTCAAAGGACGTGTACTACGCACCCAGCAAATCCCGGCGCGCAGTGTGCTGATTTTCAAAGCCGTGCTGGAAGACGAAAAAGGCCAACAAATTGAATGTACGTGGTTCAAAAAACGGATGTACCGTGCATTCCGGTTTGACCCGTTTGGGCAACTCAAAAAAGATTTTATTGTAGGAAATGAAGTGTGGGTCATCGGCCGCAAGAACGACCGCGGCGCCATGTTTGCTAACCAAGTAACGGTGGAAGAATCCTACGTAGCGGCCGACGAGCTGACCAGCTTACATGCCGGGCGCTTAACGCCCATCTATGCGCTGACTGAAGGGCTGACTAACAAGCAGTTTCGGCAATTTATGTACGAGGCACTTCAGTCGCAAACGCTGACGGACACGACGGAAATTCTGCCTAGAAATCTCTTGGAAAAGCGCCAACTCTTAAGCGCACCGCAAGCCTTGCGCTCTATCCACTTTCCCAATTCGCTAGCGGAATTGACCACCGCCCGCACGCGCCTGGCGTACGAGGAGTTTTTGCTCCTGGCTACGGCATGGGGCATTAAGCGCACGCAAACAAAAATTTTAGCCAAAGACTACACGTACAAAATCAAAAAGAATTTGCTGACGCCGTTTCGCGAGCAATTAGGTTTTGAATTCACCAACAGCCAAAAAAAAGTGATTAACGAAATTTTCAAAGACCTCACGTCTTCGCGCCCGATGAACCGCTTGCTACAGGGGGATGTAGGCTCCGGCAAAACAGTCGTGGCGTTGTGTGCCATGTTACTGGCGGTAGAGAACGGGTATCAGGCCGCGCTCATGGCCCCGACCGAAATTTTAGCCGAGCAACATTTTCTCACCTTTAAGCGCATGCTGGCGGGACTCCCGGTCCATATTGCGGTGCTGACTTCCAGCACCAAGGCCGCCGCCAAAAAGAAAATTCTGCAGGAGCTGGCAGACGGAAAAATCCATATTTTAGTAGGCACGCATGCGGTCATACAGGACAACGTACAATTTCACAATTTGCGCCTGGCCGTGATTGATGAACAGCACCGCTTCGGCGTGAAACAGCGCAGCAAACTCAAAGAAAAAACCGCCAAACTAGATTTACTCACCATGACCGCTACGCCGATTCCGCGCACGCTGGCGCTGGCGTTTTACGGGGATTTGGATGTATCCACGTTAAGCGAACTTCCCCCCGGTCGGCAGCCCATCCTAACCGAATGTGCCACTAGCAAATTGGCATACGACCGCGTACGCTCCGAAGTAACCAAAGGCCGCCAAGCGTACATCGTTTTTCCGCTTATTGAAGAGAGCGAAAAGATTTCCGCCAAGGCCGTGACCGAAGAATTTGAAAAACTCAAAAAAGTGTTCCCGCAGTTTCGTTTAGCGGTGCTGCACGGGCAGATGAGCCAGCAAGAAAAAGAAAGCGTCATGGCGGATTTTGCCGCACACAAAACCGATATTTTGGTTGCCACGCCCGTCATAGAAGTAGGTATTGACGTCAAAAACGCGACTGTGATGGTCATTGAAAATGCCGAGCGTTTTGGCTTGGCCAGTTTGCACCAGTTGCGCGGGCGCGTAGGCCGCGGCGAACACGAAAGTTTTTGTGTACTGGTCCCCCAGCACGCCGGCAGTGTAGCCAAAGAACGGGTGGACATCATCTGTGCCACGCGCGACGGATTCAAAATCGGCGAGCGCGATATGCAACTTAGAGGCCCGGGCGAAATTTTAGGCACACGTCAAAGCGGAGAGTTGGAATTTAAGGCCGGCGATATTTTTAAGGACCGCGATATTTTGTACTGGGCCATTGAGGACCGCGACGAACTTTTAGCGGCGGACCCCGCGCTTACTGCACCCGAACACGCCCCGTTCAAACGCAAGTTGCAGGAACTGTATCAGCAGAACTGGCACTTAATTGACTTATCGTAGTCCCTTTCAAAATTGCTACAACAATATATAGGTAACATTTCGCCGCGCGGCGCACCAACGCCAAGCGGACATCAGGAGAAAACTGTGAAAAAATATACTGCTGAATTATTAGGTACGTTTGTACTGACCCTCTTTGGCTGCGGTTCCGCGGCGATTGCGGGTGCGGCGCTGGGCACGTTAGGGATTGCCTTTGCGTTTGGTTTGTCTATCGTGGCCATGGCCTATGCCATTGGCGATATTTCCGGCTGCCACATCAACCCGGCTGTGTCTTTGGGTGTGTGGATGAGCGGCAAAATGACCACCAAAGATTTCTTTGGCTACGTAGTGGCCCAATGCGTGGGCGCGCTCTTGGCCGCCTTGACCTTGGCCGCTATTATCAATATGACCAACTTGGGCGGTATTGCCGCTACCGGGTTAGGTGCTAACGGATACGGCGCGGCTTCTTCCATCGGGCTCACCGCTTGCGGCGCTTTACTCGTAGAAGCCATTTTGACCTGTATCTTTGTACTGACGATTTTAGGCGTCACCTCTAGCGAAAAAACCGCCGCTATCGCCGGCCTGGTTATCGGTTTAACCTTGACCTTTGTGCACATCATGGGCATCCCGCTCACGGGTAC
>ONOD01000107.1 GCA_900319325.1 uncultured Elusimicrobium sp.
TTATCTTCTTTTATTATTGCTGCGTAAAAATATGCGTAAGTTCGTGCGAGAACACTTCTTGCAATTCTTGAATGTGGCCTGGCTCATCATAGACGACAATTTCCCCCCGAGTAGGGTAGGCCATCGCACGCGTCCAGGCTTGGGCCTCCGGTTCGTAACGCAAATAGGAATTATGATCCTGATACACAAATGCCCGTGCCTTATCGCTCATCATCCACGGGATAAAACGATACAAGGTTTGATAGGCCGTTTCAAACGTAAGCGACATATTAGCCGAACCCATACTACCGTTAGGTTTTTGGGTATAAATATCAAAATGCTTACTTTTAGAAGGCAGCCATTCTACGCCCGGGCGGAAAGAATTGGGATTAAATGCCTTGTTGGGTGAAGGCACTTTAGTCGGGCGGTTTTTAGAAGCGGAAGGCGGAATTTTGCGCTCGGCAGATTGTGCGTCCGCTTTGGATTTTTCCAGCATTTTTACGGCATATTCCAATTCGGCATCAGCGGCATCTTCTTCGTCCGTATTTTCCACCGTAATTCCTGTAGCGCTGCCTGTAGATGCTACCGTAGTTACAGGCGCGGTAGATGCTTGGGTTACTTTACGCACGGTTGTTTTAGGTTTCGCCGGAGCCACTTCCGTTTGCACAGAAGTATTGGTCCCGCCAATCGGCAACGGCATATCCAGGGTATTCGCCCCGGTTGTAGGAACGGGGGCCGTAACGGTAGAAGTAGAAGCCGTTGTAGAAGAAGGTGTTGTTTTGACAACCGGCTTGGGTGGCACTTTCGGTGCCTTGGTAGAAGAAGGAAAAGCGATGGAAGAATTTTTTTGTACGGATTGCTGGAGCAAATCAACCGAAGAAACCGGCGCCTGGCCAACGGAGCTGGACACTTTAATATTGGGATCTGTAGTAACTGTAGTTTGAGCCCACAGCGCAGTGGTCCCCCCTAAGAACAAAACCCCTAGTACCCACTTATTCATAGCACCTCAGCTGTTATAATTTTTCAACCCCTTTATGTATTGCCCACTTAAAAACACACTGCCCGTCTTCTTTGGGTAAGCTGTAAACATTTACAATATGATCTACCCCATCCCCAAATGGGTTTGTAAATGTACATTGCGCGGCGTCTGGTCTATTTGTTTCAGAACTCTTGCGACAGAGATTTTTTCCTGAGACCGAGACCCTACCATTAATACAACAGATTAACTCTCCGTTGTGAATTGCCCCTTCCAAAGCATTGGCATACTCTTCAAGTGGTTGTCGTTCCCAGTCATCATTAATTTTTGCCATGCATCGTTCAATGAGCATTTGGGCGCTTACCGTGCGGCGATTCTGCCGAGCTACCAACGTACGCGAGAGCACCACCCGTAAAATCATGGCAGATAAACCGGCCAACACAGCCGCAATAATCAACACTTGTAGTAGGGCTACTCCTCGTTTATTTAAGTGCATACGTTCTCCTTAACTCAATTTGAGATGGCAAATCCGTGCGGTAACACAAAAATTTCATCAATCACATCATTGACAACCGGTGTGGAAGGCACTTCCACAATAATGCGAACCTCCAACACGGAGTTTGCCCCTCCCGTAGAGTTCCCTTCTCCATTCCATAACACCGAGATCACGGACGGAGACAAAAAATCGTCCCCGCGAATACTTTTCACATTCTCCAGCCACACTCTGCTCGCGCCACCATCAACACTGCGATAGATTTTCCCGCCGGTGGTCCCTCCGCCGGCACCGGCAATCGTTCCTGGTGTAAATGTATATGTAAATGTGTGGCGATCATAGTTGGGCCCAAATTGTGTACTTTGAGTTAATTCCATCGTCTGAAATACGTTGTCGGAAGTGTATTCCAGGGTAACTCCGTCCGATTGTTGTATGTCTTGGTGTAACTGGCGCAATGCATTAGAAAGCTGATGGCGCAACATCGTTTTAGTGCGACCGACGCCGCTTTCGCGCACGGCAGCTGTGGTTAGCGCCGCCAACGCTACCCCAATCACGCCCACAATCATGGCCGCCAGTAAAATTTCCATTAATGTAAAGCCTTTGTTATTCATAGCGTATACCCGTTACATGTAATCTCATAAGTAATGTTATATTGGTCCGTTTCAATTTGCCCTACCTTATAAGTAAATTCAGATTGCTGACTATCGCAAAGAGGCGGTAACAGACATTTAATCTCGTGTTCCCCTTCGCTCATAGGACTCGCATCCCCGCCGCAAAGCCCATCTTGCAAACCTTCAGGTAGATGGCTTCTCATGTTCCGCAAGTCGTCATCTTCGCCTAAATACATGGCATAGGCGTGCAACAGCGTATTGGCTTTTTCTACAGCCCAGCTCATTTCTTCCTGCACATCCGGTTGTGTGGTTTGGCGCGAGGCCGATAATAATACCCCAAACGCCCCCGCCGTCACCAAGGCAAGCAACCCCAGCGCAATCACTCCTTCCAAAACGGTTACCCCTGCTTTACTTTTTAACAATCGTTTCATAGGCGTTTTCCTCAATCATTTCAGCGGCACTCGGCAATGCTGGAATCCCGATATACACACCACCCTTCACCTGCATGTCGGCCGGCATCAGTGGTTCCCCTTGCCCGTATTAGCACATCGTTTTCAAATAGATCCTCGTCAGCAGTAAAGCTGTACGGCAATCCCGCAAAATCTTTGGTGGATAGGTATCCACACGCAAACAGTTGTCTTATACCAGTGGTGCCTCCCGTAGTAGAAGTAGGGATCCCTGTAGAGGATCTATCATTACAGCTTTGCGCGGCGGCAGATATAACAGAATATTCCTCGGCCTCTCCCGATCTCAATTTTCCCACCAACGTTCCTACAACGCGCAAGCCTTTGGTATCATGATAAAACGAACGCATGGCCTCCGCCATTTTGGACGCGGCGGACTTGGCCTGAGAATGGTGCACCTCATCGCGAATCAACCGAATCCCCGGCAACGCAAACGAGACGACTACTGCCAAAATCAGTAGTACCGCTAAAATCTCCATTAACGTAAAACCTTTGTTATTCATAAAAACCTCGCGTCAGTCAGGTATATAAGGGTAGCCACCTATATACACGCCATTGCTATAACAATAGTGCATATTATCGTGCTTCAAAATTTTGGCGGAACTCCCGCGCACACATATCTCACCGCTCACTTTTCCACTGGCATCTGCACTCGTACTCATTACAAAATTACGTTGAAACGTGTCGCCATCGGCTTTATGATCACGTATCTCTGCCGCATATTGCCGATATTCCAAATACCCGCAATCAATCAAGTTTTGCAGGGTGAACGTAGTCGGGGAACAGGATTCGCGCCTAGGCGGCCTTACCGCCGCCGAAAAGGGATCCTCTCCCAACGTAGCGTTGGGATGATCCAACACAAACCGGTAACTCGCCGCCGATACCATCTGCGCACGCGCTTTAGCTTCCTCAACACGTACATTGGCCGCCGTTTTTCTAAAAGACTGCGTGGCAAAAAGCGCCAACGTGCCAATAATAGCCGCTGCAATCAGTAGTTCCAACATGGTAAATCCGTTCTTATTTTTCATATTGCTTAAACCTTGTTCTTGATTAATATAATTATTCATATTTTGTTCATTAAGATGATTTTGAATAATTTCA
>ONOD01000094.1 GCA_900319325.1 uncultured Elusimicrobium sp.
ATGATTGAATTAAAACATGTAACTAAAATTTACGGGCAAGGCAAAGAAGATTTATGCGTGCTGGAAGATGTATCGCTACGCTTTGCGCGCGGGAAGTTTACCGTATTGTTGGGGCCTAGCGGTTCGGGAAAGAGTACGCTCTTAAATTTAATTGCTATGTTGGATGCGCCCACTTCAGGCAAAATTTATATAGACGGAAAGGAGATTACATCCCTTAAAAATGAGGCGGCCCGCTCTAAATTGCGCTTGACCAAGATGGGGTTTGTATTTCAGTTTGACGGCTTATTGCCCGAGTTTTCCCTATTGGAAAATGTGGATATGCCAGCGCGCATGAAGGGTAAATCCAACGTAAAAAAAGCGCAAAAACTGCTGGAGCGCTTGGGCCTGGGGGGAATGTCGCACAAGCTCCCGGCGGATCTTTCCGGCGGAGAAAAACAACGTGCCAGTATCGCTCGGGCGTTGTGTAATAATCCGTCCGTCCTTTTGGCGGATGAACCCACGGGCAATCTGGACGCGCAACGCAAAGTACAGGTGTTTGAAGATTTTGCCCGCATGAGCCGCGAGGAAGGTTTGACGATTTTGATGGTTACACACGATGTACACGCTGCAGACTATGCAGATGAAGTTTATACTTTGCAGGATAAACATCTGATTAAGACAAAATAGGAGAAACGATGGAACCGATCATTGAAACGAATATGGGCCTTACCTTCATTTTTATATTGGCGCTTGCGTGGTTTTTTTTGCATAAATTTTCGCAAAAGCCGTTTGATAAAGTACTCAAACTGGCTTCCGCAGGCGATGCAAAAGCACAGTATGATATGGGGTTTTTCTATTACCAAGGCAAACAAGTGAAACAAGATTTTGTCCAAGCCTTCAACTGGTTTGATACGTCCGCCAAACAAGGCAATGTGCGTGCCATGTTGGCGTTAGCCGGGCTTTATAACGAAGGAAAAGGGTGCGCTAAGAACCCCGAGAAAGCTTTTTATTGTTATGAACAAGCCGCCAAGACAGGGGATTTTGAAGGCCGGGTTAATTTGGCCGTTTGTTACTTGCAAGGGATCGGTACCGAAAAAGATGAAACGCGCGGAGCACAAATTTTGAAAACAGCTGCCGATGAAAAAAGCCCGCTTGCGCAAACGTTAATGGCGGATCTGTATGAACGCGGTGTAGGAGTGGAAAAGAACGAAGAAGAAGCCATGCGCTACTATCTGTTGGCTGCCAAACAGGGCGAACCGATTGCCAAAAAGAAGTTAGAAGACAGAAAGAAATAAATTACAACATCATTTCTGGGAGTGACTTTATGGTTTTAATTGCGTTTATAGCTTTGATAATCTGGCTTATTGTATTACAAGTAACGGCCAACCGTTTACAGGAGCAAATTGATGATTTAAGAACTTTAACCCCAAAATCACATACGTCTACCTCCGTTGATACTACGCCCATAACACCAGCACAAACAGCCACCCAAACCGAAGAACAACCCGCCTTGGAAAATGCGCACTTTGAAATGCGCGAAGTAAAAGAAACATCCAAACCGCAAGCCGTCCAACCCGCTAGAGTATATACAGAAAAGCCCAAAGAACCTGTTAAGCCGCCGGTGGAAATTACAGCGGCCAAGCTATTCTCGTGGATTGGTGGATTTATGTTGTTCTTGGGGATGGTATTTGGTATTAAGTATGCCGTAGAAAATAGTCTACTCAGCCCCGCACTGCGTATTACCTTAAGCACGCTTACCGGTCTTGTCTTGGCATTAGCCGGTTATGTTATCACAAACCCCAAATACCGTGTTACAGCCCATACGTTATTGGGCAGCGGATTAGCTATTGTGTATGCCGCTATCTTTTGCGCCCATACCTTCTATCATTTCATTGGATTAACCCCTGCTTTTATTTTAATGGCAATTACCTCTTTTGCTGCCTTGGGAGCTTCTCTTAAAAAAGATGCCAAATATGTAGGATATTTAGGGGCTATTATTGCATTTTTAACGCCTATTTTACTAAGTAACGGCTCGGATGCGTGGGTGGCGTTTTTCCTCTACGTATTTTGTATCAATGCCGCCGCTGCTTACGCAGCCGTTAAAAAAGGGTGGAGCGGCCTTTTAATTTGCACCTTATCTTTTACGTGGCTTAGCCAAGCGGCGTGGTTGTTCCCGTTAGAAAATTACAAGCTCTTGGGGGTTGTGATTTTCTTCTCATTTTACGCCGTGGCAAGCGCCTGGTTGGCACGCCAACATAAAGCCCCTTCCGTTATTTCGTACGCGGTGGGCTGGTTTTTAATCGCAGGGCTAGTGCTGATGTTGCCGGTAGGTGCATGGCTGTCTACCCCGAGTGGGGCTAATTTGCCTTTGGCGATAGTGGGCTCACTGGAATTATTGGGCTACGCACTACTTGTAAACGGACTTATCTTGGTGCTGGCCGGGGAAGATTATATAGCGTATGTTTTTGCACGCCTAGCCAAAGTGGTATCTTTCCTCATTTTATGCACGTGGATGATGAACCAATCCGCACAGTTTCCCCTTTGGCTTACGTTAGGGGCTTGTATGCTGTTTGCGGCATTAAACAGCGGGGTGGAACTAGCCTTGTGCCGCAACGGCAAGAGACCGGATGGATTTTCTGTATTTTACCCCATTGCTACTATGCTTGGTCTGCTCGTTCTGTCGCTCTTCCCCGGGCAAACGGCTACGCTTGATTTTATTAGCGTGTTTGGCATCATGAGTTTGCTGTTAGTGGGCACGCTCCTGCTGTCGGTAATAGCCGGTATGTTGTGGGTAGCGTTTGTAGCGGTGGGGGTATTATTCCTGTTCCTGTTTGGCAGTTTGCTGATAGGAATGGGCGGATGCGGTTGCTCCCTTTTAATTTTGCTAAGTGGTTTTATCCCGTTGTTCTTGTGTGCCGGCGTGTTTTTTGCCTTGCGCCACGTTGGAAAACTTGAGAAAATTCCCGTAGAAGAAAAAGGCGTAGGGGCCGTAACGGCGCTTACTCCGTTTGTGCTCATTTTAACGGTCATTGCCCAAACAGGGAACGTTTCTGTAAATTGGATATTAGCTACAGCTTTTGTAGTATGCACCTTAACCGTACTCGCTGCCCGCATATACAAAACCACCTTTACCCTCCCGGCGGCCGCCGTAGGGGCCGGCCTGGTACAGCTGGCTCTGTGGGGCCGCGTAGCTTGGGCAAATCCATCCGCACCGATAGGCACGTTATCCATTTGGGTGGCGGCTTTCCTTGGGTTGTTTATTGTGATTCCATTTTTAAGTAAAGAGTATTTTTGGAATAAAACCGGCACGTGGATTGCGTGTGCACTTGTCGGATTAAGTACTTGTTTGTTGGAATGTTTGCTTTTGGCGGATTATTGTGATTGCAATATACTGGGACTCATTCCCGCCGCGTTACTAGGTATTTACGTGCTTTTGTTACGTAAGTTGTGGGAAAAAGCGTCCCCGGTTAGCATTGGGTTTATGAGTGGGGCCGCACTGGTGTTCTTAACCGTTATTTTCCCCTTGCAAATCCATGATTACTGGTTATGCGTGGCCTGGGCAGCTGAGGCTGTTTTCTTGGCGTGCTTGCACAAACAATGGCCTTACCGTGGTTGGCAAATCGGCATAGCGGGGCTACTTTGTATGGTGTCTGCCTGGCTGCTGTTAAGCGGGGATTTCTCTCCGTTGCCAACCGTGCGTATTTGGAACTGGTACCTGTGGATATATGGGCTTTGTGCAGCGGCGTTGTTTGTATCTGCCTATTTATGGGAAAAACCGACCGGTTGGAAAAATACGTTTTACACGTTGGGTGGATGTATGCTATTTTGGCTGCTTAATATTGAAATTGCCCACTGGTTTAATACGGGAAGGTATTTAACCTTTGATTCTACCGGGCAATTAGCCCAAGCACTGACCTATACTTTAGCCTGGGGCCTGTTTGGATTTTGCACCATTGGTTTGGGGCTTCGTTTACAAAAAAGTGTAGTGTCTAAAGTAGGGGTAGGTATCATGGGGCTTACCTTAGCCAAGTTCTTCCTTTCCGACATTTGGCAGCTGCAAGCGCTGTACCGCATTTTGGGCCTGTTTGGTCTGGCGGTGTTACTGATTGTAGCTTCGTTTTGGTATCAAAGAAAACAGAAAGTACAGTAAATAGCTGAAAGCTGTTTTTTAGGGCGGACAGCAGGGTTCAAGGATTGCCCGTCTGTTCTTTCCTGAAGTTCAACCAGAGTATATTATATAGTGAAGAGAGCTGTTTTCTGCATAAATGTAGGCAAGGAGCTCTTGTGTTAATTTTCCTCAACGCAAAATAGCTTTCAAATACCTAAATAAACTCCCCGGTGTTTCCGGGGACCATTCCACCGGTTGGCGGCATGCCCGATTCCATAGCTTCAATATAATCGGCGTCCAAAATGTCAGCATTTTCAGCGTCTTCCCCTTTGGCAATCGCTTTAGCGGCGGCCTGGTCTTTGAGGCGTTGAAGTTGGTCAGCCGGATCATTCAGCTCCGTATAGGCATTTCCCAGTTCCTGCCCGTTTACAAACACTTCAAAGCGTTCCACCAGTTCGGGGTCGCCGGGCTTGGTTTTGGAGAAAGGACTTACCGCTGTGGGGTAATCCAATGCAATAACAGGATTGTGATAATCTGCCAGTAATTTGCCTTCAAAGAGCTCATCAAAGATGGCGCTGTCGCTATCATCGGCGGAGAATTTAATACCTTGTTCGCGGGCGACTTCCTCTAGCTTGGCGCGGTTAAATTTACGGCCATCTAAGACTTCATGAATATCGCGGCCGAATTTTTCCTGCCATGCCACGGGGATGTAAAGGCGTTTGTACGGCGGACGCAAATCTACTTCGTATCCGCGAAAATGTACTTTTTCTACACCAATGGCTTTAGCGGCATTCCCCAAAATCTCATCAAACAAATCCGCCATCGTGTTCACATCTCCGTATGCCTGATAGAGTTCCATCATAGTAAATTCCGGATTGTGGGTGGTGTCAATCCCTTCGTTGCGGAACATATGTCCGATTTCATAAATGCGGTCCAACCCACCGATGATGAGGCGTTTATGATGTAGTTCTAGAGCGATGCGCATGTAAAGCGGCATTTTGAGCGCGTTGTGATAAGTCTCAAACGGGCGCGCAATCGCCCCGCCGGAAGACGGGTTTAGAATAGGGGTTTCAACCTCTAGATATCCTTTTTCATCCAATGTTTTGCGGATAGAAGAAATAATTTTGGCGCGTTTGACAAAAATGTCTTTTACTTCTTCATTGGCAATCAAATCTAGGTGACGTTTGCGAAAGCGTACCTCGGTATCTTGAAGACCGTGATATTTTTCGGGCATAGGGCGGATGGCCTTGGAAAGCAACGTCATCTTAGTCACTTTGATGGTTTTCTCTCCAGTTTTGGTTACAAAAATATGTCCGCTTACACTCACAAAATCGCCCACGGCAATATGCTTTTTAAAGAAGGTATAGGCGTCTTCACCCAAGTTATCTTTAGCCACATAAAGTTGGATGCGGCCAGTAAAATCGCGCAAGTGCGCAAATGCAGCTTTGCCCATTAGGCGGATTTGCATCAAGCGGCCGGCTGTTACGGCATCGGCATTTTCGGCCAGATTTTTAGCGTCAGCACAGGAGATTTGTTTTTCACAACGGTTCGGGTAGGGGTTAATCCCCATTTGGCGGATTTCTTCTACTTCGGCGTAGCGTTGTTTAATAATACCGTCTAATGTGTTATTGTGTTGTTGTTCGGACATAGATACCTCTAAATTAGTGATTACATATATTTTAGCAATTTACGCGTCCCAATGTGCTAAAATACAACTATGGATAAACGAACTTGGGTTTTTATAGCCATTATGGTAGGGTTGATTAGCGGGGGGTTATTGTACCGTCATTTTGCGCAGGATATAGATTCCCGCGGGGCTACGCGGCTTATGCGTGCTATTGAGGAAAATGATGCCGAGAAAGTGCTTAAGTTTTTAAGTGTTGAGGAAGTTAACGCACGGGATAAATCGGGGCAGACGGCGCTCTTTTATGCGGCGCGTAACGCTACAGATCCAAAGGTAATTTACAAGCTGATTGTGGCGGGAACGGATCCGTTGACAACGGATAAATCGGGGCAGACGGCCCTGACTACGGCGGCAAAATATAATTCGTCCCCGGCTATCATCATGGCGCTGGCCAAGCAAGGCAGTCCCGCCGCTCAGCAACAAGAGAATAAGGACAAAGCATTAGTCCGTGCCGCCAAGTATAACACGGCAGAAATCATTAAAACTTTGCTGATTGCTCACGCGCGCCCGGCAGGGCAGCAACCCAACGAGCGAAATGCTTCCGTTTATTTGGCGGACAATGAGAAACTAACCGAACAGGAAAAAGCAGACTACCGCCAAGTCATGCTGATGCTAGAGATTTTAGATCGTCGGGAACAATTTGCCAAATCTGTCGCCGGCACGCAGATTAAAACCACAAAAAAAGCTGAAAATAAAAATAGGCCGGCGGATGCCCAAAAATCTGTAGATCAAAAAGAAACCGTCAAGGAAATAAAAACGACGGGCCCCTCGCAGGAGAAAACGCCCGCAACACAAGTAGAAACTGGCGCGTAAGCTGCTGTTCAAAAATAGCTAAAAATTGGATTTATTAAAACAACCCCGTGCGCATCGGGGGTTTTATGGTTGTAGTTTTAAAGGCGAGTTTGGCTCCGGATAAGGGGTGAACAGAAACCCGTTTTCTCCTAAAAATTTTAATTCGCCCCAACGCGGATTCCCTGCGATATTTAATAGCACGCTGACTCTATAAATCCATGAAGCGGGAATATCGTGCGGTATCTCAATAGTGCGTGCTTGCCTGGAATTGGTATCCTCTCCCATGCGTTTTAAGTGAAGGACAACCGGCAGAAAAGGTTCCTCAAGCGGGCGGAAACGATTCATCTGGGCGTATGTAGAAGCCAGTAGAGGGTCCGTGGTTGCAAATAAGGCCTTGGTGTCATTCCGATAGGCGCGTTTATCATAAGAGCCATGCCAAATGGTAAAGTGGCTCTGGGTTACCTTCATCCCTTTTGCTAAAATGGTTTGCAATTCTTTGCCTCGGGCGTCCAAAGCAAGGCCGCGGTACATCTCCAGCGGATGGGCGGCCAAAGGAAACACGGGGGCCTTCTTGAGGTGGGCACTAATGGCGGGCAGGGTTCGTAAATATATAGAGCGCGGAGTTTGATGAATAGCTTGGTTGGCTAACCGCGTTACAGCGGTTCTTAAATTTAGAGCGGCGGCACCTCTATGCAGTTTTAGGCCGCCCTTCCACGGTTGTGCCTGTATTCCCAGGCAAGGTATGCTCAACAAAATCATCCAACAAAAATGTCTAAGGAACCTCATAGCCCCATCTTAACAAATTAATCCCAAAGAGAAAAGTTGCTCTCATAAAGTTAATTGAAACTAATATTATAAATGATTGTATAATTGTTTTTTTCGTAGTAATATAAAAATATTTGTTAGTTAAGACTAACTTTTGTATAATATGATTAATCAGTTGTTAAAAGAGGAGATGTTATGAAAAAACAAATAACAGCAGTATTGCTTTTGTTGGGTTGTATAGGATTGTTTGTGCAACCCGGCATGGCACAACACAAACAAAACATAGATCCGCAGATTTTGGCAGAAAGTCAAAAACAGGCCGCGATGTTATTAAATGCGCGACGTAAAATCGCCCAAGAAGCCCGCATTGCGCAAGCTGTCGTGTCGCTTACATTTGCCTGGACAAAACCTACTACGTCCCGTCAATTTGCGCCCTATCCTTCCCGCGGAGGCATTCACAAAAGCCAAGAAGTGACAACAATAAAGACAAAAACCACGCAGTGCAAAGGGATCTTGTTGGAAAATGATAAAGTGGCCACTCCGGAAGTGTGTATCCGCAAAAAAGGGTGGCAATTGGATAAGATAACCTTGGTGTTTGCTGATGCCACCGAAGTTGAAAAAAGTGCTGATGCGTTAGAAATAGTGGAAGATATTGCTTACGTGAACGTGGAAAATGTAGGAGGAAACGGCGTGCGCGGGCTCCCCTTTTTGCCGATACCTGCCGAAGAGAAAAATTTGTTGAAGTATTTTGACGATGATAATATAGAAGCGGCATTAACTTCCTTTTTGCTAAGCAAAGGAGTCATCAAACACGGACATTTTGGCGGCAAACGCCACCATCAAGCAGTGAAACGCCATCTTTCTAGAATTGAATTGGGGGATGCGTTTGTGTATCAGGGCCGTGTAGTTGCTTTGGTGAAAAAGAAAGTCCACTGGTATTATGTGTTGCCGGCCAAACACGCATTTGCGTTATTCCGTCCTTAGTTGATAGTGGCTAAAGCTGCTTTTTGACACAAAGGGCTATCCGCAAGGGATAGCCCAAATTTTACTGCGCTCACCAAGAGGGATTCCACCAACGGTGGAGTGACCAAAATAGTGCCCTATTTCTTTATAGCTTTTTATCGCTAAC
>ONOD01000096.1 GCA_900319325.1 uncultured Elusimicrobium sp.
CAGGTGTTATCCGTACCGGGTTTGCACCAGCAATCGCGGCCCCAATCGCGGAAGGACAAAATGATGCGGTAAAGTTGTGGATCATTGGTGACTACAGCCCCGCCTTCTCCCATTGTTAAATGGTGCGCCGGATAAAAGCTATAGGTTCCAATGTGTCCAATGGTACCGGCTTTTTTGCCTTTCCATTCAGCGCCTAAGGCATCGCAAGAGTCCTCAATCAACCACAAATTATGCTTTTGGCAAATGTTTACTATTTTGTCCATATCAAACATATTGCCCAGGGTATGTGCGATGAAAATAGCTTTCGTTTTGGGTGAGAGAGCGGCTTCAATCTGATTAGCATTGATATTATAGGTGCCAATCTCGCAGTCTACAAACACAGGAACTAGCCCTTGCTGAATAATTGGGTTTACCGTGGTGGGGAAACCCGCTGCTACGGTAATGACTTCGTCTCCCTTTTTAAGGCGTTTATTACCTAGTTTGGGTGAGGTTAAGGCCGAGAGCGCCAGCAAATTGGCCGAAGAACCCGAGTTGGTGGATAAGGCAAATTTAACTCCTAAAAATTGGGCAAATTCTTTTTCAAACTGATCATTAAAGCGCCCGGCGGTCAGCCACATATCCAGGCTGGCGTCAATCATATTTAGCAAGTCTTGCTCGTCCAATAACTTGCCGGATGGCGGAATATATTTAAATTCTCTTTTTTTGCCGTACACTTCTTTATAATAGTTGCTAGCGGCTTGTTTAACGGCTTGTCTTAATTCTTTTTCCATGGGATACTCCCTTCATAATCGTGAATTTGTTCTAGGGTAAAAGCGTGCATGGATTCCCCTTTATAAAAACGTTGATACCATACCGCTGTTTTAGCAATTGCTTCTTGCGCGGAGTAGGTGGGTTCCCAACCTAATACACGTTTAGCCTTTTCTATATTTAACATGAGCAAATTTGCCTCATGTAGATTATCCTTCTTGTGAACCTTAACGGTACCTTTCCCGTAGTTGTGAACAATTTGTTGAGCTACATCCGCAACAGTAAGCACGCTATCTTCACGTGGACCGAAGTTGAACCCTTCGGCGTATTGCTTACCCTGTGTGTAAAGCAAATGCCCTAAGAGCAAATATCCCGAAAGCGGTTCCAATACGTGTTGCCAAGGACGGGTGGCATGAGGGTTGCGAATTTCAATTTCTTTTCCTGCTTCAATACTGCGTACACAATCCGGAATGAGGCGATCTAGCGCCCAGTCTCCCCCGCCAATCACATTGCCAGCACGCGCGGTAGCCAAGGCATAGGTGCCGGGTTCTTGCAAAAATGAACGGCGGTAGGAAGAAGATAAAATCTCTACACATCCTTTAGAAGATGAATACATGTCGTAACCGCCCATAGGCTCATCTTCTTTGTATCCACGGGCAACTTCTTTATTTTCGTAACATTTATCGGTGGTAATATTAACGAATGCTTTTACGCTGCCGCATTTGCGGGCGGCTTCTAATACATTAAGAGTGCCCATGACGTTGGTTTGGTAGGTGAGTACCGGCTCCGCATACGAAAGACGCACGAGGGGCTGAGCTGCTAAGTGAAAAACAATTTCAGGTTGAAAATCTTGAAATGTTTTATTTAACAGAGAGGTGTCTGCCAAATCCCCTATTATGGACGTAATACCGTCGGATACATGGGCGGCCTCAAATAAACATGGAATTGTATTGGGGGCCAGGGAATACCCACAAATAGTAGCTCCCATTTCTTTCAGCCAAAGGGTTAGCCACCCCCCCTTAAAACCGGTGTGTCCGGTAATTAATACACGCTTGCCTTTATACGTATTTTGAAACATAATTAATCCCACTTCTTCCAGGGAGCTTTTCCGCTCATCCACAGATTGGTCAAATACATTTTATCTTTCAATGTGTCCATGGGCTGCCAAAAACCTTCATACTTATATGCCTCTAACTGGTGTTCTTGGGCTAACTTTTCCAACGGGGCCCGTTCAAAAATTTCGCTTTCATCATTGGAAATGTAATTCATAACTTCCGGTTGGCAAACAAAAAACCCCCCATTGATCCAGGCGCCATCCCCTTTTGGCTTTTCTACAAACGAGGTAATGGAATTACTTGCATCAATTGTTAAAGCCCCAAAGCGACCGGAAGGTTTAACAGCCGTCATAGAAATCAATTTGCCGCTTTTCTCATGGGCGCGGACTGTATCAGCGATATTCAAATCACTTACACCGTCTCCATACGTAAGCAGAAAAGGTTCATTATTGATATATTCTTGGGCTTTTTTAATGCGTCCGCCGGTCATCGTATTTTGACCGGTATAAAGCATGGTTACCTTCCAAGGTTCTTGACGGGTTTTATGTATGGTAACTGTGTTGGTGGCCATATCCACCGTAATATCAGAGTATTGCTGATAGTAATTGACGAAATAATCTTTAATTACGTGTGATTTATAACCGGTAAGAATGATAAAATCATTGAATCCATAATAAGAATAGCACTTCATGATATGCCATAAAATAGGATGTCCGCCAATTTCAACCATTGGTTTGGGCTTTAAAACAGTTTCTTCACTTAAACGGGAACCAAGCCCTCCTGCAAGAATAAGGACTTTCATTTTTGCCTCCGTCAAAAAATAATAATCATAATTAATTATAGCAAAAGTCGTTTGTAAAAAAAACCCCTGCCAGAAGCAGGGGTTTTAGTATTATTTAATTCTCGTCCAATCAGGATCTGGCTCAATTATTTGTCCACGCTTTTTAGCCTTGTATCGCTGATAACGTTCTACTTGGCTTTGTACTAACATATAGAATAACGGAATGAGTACTAAGCCCGCTAGCGTACCGATAAGCATCCCGTAGAACACGGGGATACCTAATGCCTTACGGCTGGCAGCACCGGCCCCGGTGGCCAGTACCATTGGCACCATACCTAAAATGAAGGTAAACGCCGTCATCAGTACGGGACGGAAACGTTGAATGAGTCCATCCATAGCGGCTTTGTAGACGCTAGCACCGCTTCTATGCTCGTCTTTGGCAAACTCCACAATTAAAATGGCGTTTTTGGCAGCTAAACCAACCAGTAATACTAGCCCTAACTGCGCGTAAATACTCAGGGATTGCCCGCTAATCCACAAACCAAACAACCCCCCTCCTACCGCCGCTACTACCGACATCAGTACCGGCACCGGGATTGTCCAGCTTTCGTATTGGGCAACCAAGAACAAATAGGCAAAGATTACCGCCAAGGCAATGAGCATATTAATTTGCCCTTTGTTTTGCTTTTCCTGATAGCTCATGCCTGTCCATTCGTATGCATAGCCAGGGGGTAAATTTTTAAGGATTTGTTCAGTGGCGTTCATAGCCTGTCCAGAGCTGGAGTTCGCATTTGGCGTTCCCATTACGGTGGCGGCGGGATATTGGTTATAACGCGTAATTTGCCGTGGGGACAAAATGTATTTCTGATCTACTAAAGCCATTAATGGAACAAGTTCCCCCGTGGCACTGGTTACATACATTTTGTTGATGTTTTCGGGCGTCATGCGGAATTTACTATCCGACTGCATAATCACTTTGTTTATTTGCGTACCAAAGTTCACGTCCCCCACATAGGAAGAACCTAAGTAGTTTTCCAGAATAGAAAATACGCTGGAAACGGGCACTTTCATACTTTCTGCTTTTTGGCGATTGACGTCCAAGTAAATATTAGGAGTATCTGCTTTAAAGGTGGAATACGCCACTTGCATAGTAGGATCCATCATCATTTGATACCCTATACCCGAAGAAACATTGGATAGTTTTTGGTAATCAAAATCGTTGAGAGATTGAATACGTAAATCTAATCCCCCCGAGGTGCCTAACCCAGGAATGGAAGGCATTTCAATAGCGCGGATAGTTGCGTCCGGAATTTGGGAAAACTGCATGTTAAACTGCTGCGCAATAGCACTTTGCGATTTCTTAACGGTTGGTTTACCCAATATTTTGTTCCATATACGTGTTAACATGCTGGCATTTTTGCGTTCATCCCATGGAGTTAATC